>NZ_JAUORY010000008.1:0-229079 GCF_030548145.1 Aliiglaciecola sp. 2_MG-2023 | reverse complement strand
GACACTGGCGATGACACTGGCAGTGACGACGACACAGACACTGGCGATGACACTGGCAGTGACGACGACACTGACACTGGCGATGATTCTGGCAGTGACGATGACACAGACACTGGCGATGACACTGGCAGTGACGACGACACAGACACTGGCGATGACACTGGCAGTGACGACGACACTGACACCGGTGGTGACTCTGGCAGTGATACAGGTTCTTCGACCAGCCTCAGTGTTACCAGTAATGACGGCGCATTGAGCGATTTTTGGGACTACTTAGAGGTTCGCGACATCGCCGTAGGCTACGTGGAGTTTACCGGCGTTGAAACGTCTATTCTCTTAGTGGGTGGCGAAGATATTGACTCTGTTGAAACCTTGAGCAATTTAACCGCGTCACCCAATAATGGGTTTGGCTTAGTAGCTGCCTTTGCCGATGGCACCAACATCACGGGAGCAAGCATTATTTCGGTGGTTGACGGGGTTGAATATAACTTTGAATGCACCGTAAATTGCGAAATTACTATTGATATCGAGGCGCAGTTGATCACCTTCGCTAACTCAGAATTTATCTGGGAAGACGGCAACGATTCGATTTTAGTTAGCGGCTCAGCCGAATGGTTAAGCAGTGATGAATACGTAGATACCTCAGATTGGGTGGGCTCTGAGGCGCCAACTGAGTCAACGTTTTGCGCCACTAACCTAACGACCAGCACAGCAGCGCAATTAGATGGCGGCTTGTCTTATACCACCGATGACGGAAACTGTGTTGGCCTGTTAAGCGTTGATAATAGTAAATTTACCAAACCGCTAACCGCGACCATAGTGACAACCGGTGACGGTGCCGGCGATGGCAGCTTGAGTATTGATAGCAATGTAAAAGTGTATGCTCGCACAGTAGACAAGGGCGTTGCTTACGTCGGCGAGAACGATGAAGCCTATTTTGAGACTATCATAGAAGGGGCTTTTGCTATCACCAATACCAGTGATTACGAGCTCTGCTTGGAAGATACCGACAATTGGCAGATGATGAAAGCAGACGGTACCGAGTTAACGAAATCGGTAACGGTTGCCTACTCATTTAATGACACCGAATACAGCTATGATTTTACTAGCTTTAATCGCGTCAACTTTCCTGGTTTAGATTGTTTACCACCTGGCGGCTCTACCATGATCCATTTAACACTTTCCCAATACGCAGTTACAGCCAGTGAGGACCTTAGCTTTCCCGAGGTCACTGGAATCACGCTTGCCTTAGAAGCTGAATACAACATAGTGGCCGACAATACCACTTACACCACACTGACCCCGGATTATATGGAGTGGTTGTACGTGAACGGTTCGCCGGGGATCCGTTTCGCCTTTACTAACAACACCGGCGTGCAACTCGTGCAAGACGACACACACCCAGTGTGGTATTACGATGATGATGGCTACCCAATATTAAGAAGTTATGTGTACTTACACACCCAACTTGGCGTAGAGGATTATGAACTCATCGAAAGTGATTATATTATTAACGACGGTGATCAAGTGCTGTTATTAGATGACTCGGCCGAAATAGCCATTCTTGCTCTGGGCGGAGGCACCGCGGTCAGGGCTGTACTGTACCCCGATTTATAAGCTATTCACTTTAACGAGTAAAAACACTCAAGGGTATTGATGCTAACGCACAATACCCTTTTTACTGTTTTAACGGATAGCGGTCATACACCGGACAAGTAGAAGTCAGTGCGTCCCAAATCTCCTGCGCCGCTCGTGTCTGACCAAACTGCTGTGCCAACCAAGCTAAATACGTTTTCGACTTAACGTTAAGCCTCTCGCCATGGGCTAACAATTGGCTGACGATAGACTCAAAATGGGGAAACACATGTTGCGTAACGCCTAACTGCTTTAGGCGTGCTTTATAATAAGCTTTAGCAACTTGCTGACTCACTGACGCATTGCCTAACAGCTCGTCCTTATCAATCAATAATAAGGCCTGCTGATATGCGTTAATGGCATTATCAACTTGCTGCAACTGCCAGTAAACGTCACCAACATCGCCCCAAACCTGATGAATATTCACAGCCTTTCGTTTACTAATGGCCCTTAGTTTGTAGTCTAATGCGGTGTGAAAATTGTGCTGATAGTAAAACACGGTGCCGAGGTTTTCATAGCCCAATGCACTGTGCTCAAAATGAGTAATGAGTTCGCCGTAAGTGGCTTTTGCCCCAGCCAGATCGTCTAAGCACAACTGTATAATTCCCAGATTAGAAAGGATCACCTCTTGCTTCACAAACTGATTGGCAGCCTTAAAATTTTTTAAGGCCATTTCAATATTGCCCTTGGCAAAATAGTAATTGCCAAGGGTATTGTATGCATGCCAGTTGTCAGAAGACAGAGCCAGCGCTCGGTTGATAAAGCGTGGAATATTCTCATCCGATACAGCGCTACTCTCGTTGCCACTCCATATCTGCAAGGTCAATTCTGCTAAAAGACTCAAGGCATCGGCGTTATGAGGCGCGGATACCAGGGCTGCTTGCACCATGGCCAGTGCATTGGCCTTTTCGCCCAAACGCGATAGTAGCTCGGCCTTGGCAAGAATGACCGAAATATGAGGGGCTGCGAGCGCGCCGGCCTTCGCACAATCGCTAGCCGCCCGCTCTAATAATGTGGCTTCTTCTCCCTGCCAACTCATATTCGCTTTGATTCGACAAGACTCTGCATAGGCTAAGCCGTAATTAGGGTCGAGCTCTCGAGCCTGTTCAATACTCGCTAAGGCGCGCTGGTAATGGGACATATTGTAGCTAGTGTAGCTGCGATCTACACCTTCAACATAGGCCCGAAAGGCAGCGGGTTGAGCAATAGATTGCGGCGCTAACGCCTTACCGACAAGCACTCGATTTAAGCGTTTAAAAAGCGTACGAACAATATTTTCTGTGCGAGCGCGCTGCGCCTCGGGATGAAAAACCTCTTGTAACGCCACCAAACTATGCCGCGCTGAGGCCAAGGTAACTGTGATCCCCCAGTAGTGTTTTGCGCGAGTATGTTGCAAGCGTATCACCACGTGTGCATCCCACATTTCAATAGCGGCTTTGTTGCTCATCGACGTGGCATCGTTATCGTCAATAAGCACAGCATTAATGGTCGGCTTGTCGTGAGTGTACTCAACAAACTTTGCGCCAAGGCCACGCAGCTCAAGATCGGCAATCACTATGACACGAGTAGGGCCAATAGCGGGAACCAAGCTGGCGAAATGCGTACTGTTCGTACTGTCACCCCTATCTTGTGGTATTAGCCCAACTATCAGGCTTACAATAATCGCCGTACTGACAAATGCAAACGCCAACCAAGGTAATGCGCGCCTTATTCTTGACCTAGCCTCAGTACGTTTAACCTGGTCGCCATCGTCACTTTCGGCCTTTTCAGCGCCGGTGTCTTGTTCAGCGCTTTGTCCTTTTGCCAAGGTAAATACTGACGGATCATCAGAAGCTAGTATGAGAGTGTAAACCTTTACGCCTAAGGCTTTTGCTACCCGCGTGAGGTTGTGAAAAGATACAGGTTGCTCGCGAAACACCTTGTTGATCAAATCTTTGGGCGGGCTCGACAAATTCTCGAGATCAGCCAAGTATTTGGCTAACTGAATTTGCGTACTAAAGCCTTTATCCGCCATGGCGGCTTCTAATTTTTGTCGCGACGCTTTTACGCCGCGTACTCTTCGTCGATTTTCCATATCACTTGAGCTCACACCCGCATTGCATACCGCAAAGTCACCATGTAACCAATTTCGTAACAAGGCCCCCAATAACTCTCACAGTTAAATTCGACCCCATAAAAACCGCTACTATGCTGCCGTACTTTGCATATATTGCCGAGAAGAGATTACTTTTCAATCAGTTTTTGGGGAAATGACGATAAAAATTACTCGTTTGTGCAACGATAGGCATCGACTGATCACGACTTACCACCTTGTTATCGATAAGCCTCTCATGCCAGTTCAATGAAAAGTAAGCCCCGTGAACATTGCGCTTAAGGCAGTACAATTGAGCAATAAATTAACCAATTCTAACGCCAGCGGTGCGCTAGCCTGCGGTGCCATTGGTGAATATATTTATAAAGACACTCTTCATAATTTAATCAATACGTTTTACATCATGTATTTTAAGATGGTAAACGGATCATATCAATATGGACAGGCATCTTTTTAGGTTGTGGTGATAACAACTTAATATTTTTTAGTGAGTACCAACAAAAAACTATAATCGGCTCTTATTTTAGATAAATGCATGCAGCGATTCGGTATCTGCGTTGGGTAAGTGCTTTTGAGGTGAATTTAGTACGAGGCTAGGCCTGCCTCTTGTGAAAAAAATGCCTGAAATGAAAAGTGATTCAGAAGGGCGTTAACCCAATGTACTCGTTTGCCGACGCTTTCGTTTGTAGTGCTTTAAAGTGTCTGCTTGTCCTGCAGCCACACTAAAATGTGTTTCAAAGGTTAAAAACATATCTTGCCAGGTGTGTTCGTCGAATCCTAAGCGTTGCAATATGGGCGATTCAGACATATCAATTGCACCTCGTTGTTCAGGATTGATTCTGCGACCCGATAGGTCCACTAATTTTAGATAGTCGACTAAATCGAAAGTTAACCCTAGCGATTGTTTCTGCATTGAGTTACCGACAAAGGGCATTAAGGTAGAGGGTTGATAACCGTTCTTAAAATCATGAATGCGACGCTTTATACTGGTGTGGTTAGATGATTCTGGGGTGGTTGCCATTTTGGCCCGTATTGGATTTAAATCTACGTACACCATACATGCAGCTAATGCATGTTCATCCAACAGAGCTTGTGACTTGAATCGCCCTTCCCAAAAATGCCCCGTACAGTTATCTTCCTGGTTTGCTTGTCGGGCAATAGGCTCATTCAATTCTCGCATAAACCAGCTGATATCGATTAATCGACTTCGATAAACCGATAAGGTTGAATTAAGTGTGATGCGTTCAGCGTCACTGAGCTCCGCCTCAATCAGCTCAGTAGCTTGCTTAGATGTGAACTTATGTGAAAGCAGAGTCCCTTTGTGAAGCTTATGCCAGCGCTGAGCAACCTCTTTATCCGTCCAATGTTTTGCTTTGTCAGAATTAACATGTAACACCACATGAGTATGATTACTCATTACCGCATATGCACACACTTCAATGGCAAAGACCGTGGTCAAAAATAACAATCTGTCTTCTACCCACTGGCGACGGTGTTCATAACTTTTTCCAGTCAGTTTATCTTCGCCGCACAAAAAAGCCCGACGAACACAGCGGGATATACAATGATAATAAGGGGTGTCTGAAAGACTGATTTGTCGCTTCCTTGGCAATGGCATAATTCATTCCTTGAATTAAGAATACTTAAGCATAGTTGATGTGGTTAACCTTGTAGTCTAGTTTGTGGCTGTCCATGTTAAATTATTGAATTAAGAATACTTAAGCATAGTTGATGTGGTTAACCTTGTAGTCTAGTTTGTGGCTGTCCATGTTAAATTAATCAACAAATCCTTGTCTAATTAACACCGCCCTAGTTAATTTCAACCAACCATGCACCCTAAGTTACTTAAGCGCTGGTTGTAAATACACAGTACCTTCTTTCATCACAAAAACAACGTTCTCAAGTAAACTGATGTCATCTAATGGGTTGCCTTTGATCGCGACTATGTCGGCCATTTTCCCTTCTTCAATGCTGCCAAATAGCTGTTCTTGCTGGAGAAGCTTCGCCGAGTTGATAGTAGCTGCTTGTAGGGCTTGCAGTGGTGTCATACCAAACTCTACCATTCGCGAAAACTGTTTGGCGTTGTCACCATGGGGGTAAACCCCTGCGTCGCTGCCAAATACCATATTCACTCCAGCTTTTACGGCTTTTCTAAAGTTATCACGCTGCTTTTTACCTACCGTACGTTCTTTAGCTAAACTCTCTTCTAAAATGCCGGCGTTTTCACCCTCACTTAGAATAAATTCTGTCACGTAAACATCCATAGAAAAGTAAGTTCCGTTTTTCTTGGCCAAAGAAATAGCCTCATCATTTATAAAGCTAGCATGCTCTATTGAATCCACTCCTGCTTTTATTGCACTAATAATGCCTTCCGTACCGTGTGCGTGAGCCGCCACTGTTAATCCGCGCATATGCGCTTCGTCGACTATGGCTTGCATTTCTTCTAGCGTATATTGCTGAACGCCTACTTTGGTGCCTTTAGATAACACACCACCTGTAGCGCAAAACTTAATCACCGTTGCACCATATTTAATATTCTCACGTACTTTTTTGCGCACTCCCCAAGGACCATCTGCTACGCCATCGGCTGTCACTTTATATTCAGCAGGCAACAGATTGTTATCACAGTGCCCACCTGTCACCCCTAAAGCGTGACCAGATACAAACATTCGTGGCCCTTCAATGTCACCATCGTTAATCGCATCACGTAGTGCCACATCGGAAAAACCTGGAGCCCCTACATCCCGCACGGTAGTAAAGCCAGCCATTAAAGTTACTTTCGCATGTTTTGCGCCCGTTAATGTCACTCTAGGTAAAGAGTCAGCTAAGCCACTATAACCATGTTGTTGTGAATCGGCAGTAAGATGAACGTGCATATCGGTCAGACCGGGTAAAAGTGTATGACCGCTCAAATCGACGGTATTTTGAGGTAATGGTGCACGATTATTGGCGGTAATCTTGACAATTTTACCGTCTTGAATTTCTAATAAGGGACGTGTTATTAATTTACCGTTTTTAACATTCACAAAGGCATCTGCATAAACGAACTGAGTGTCTGCTATAGCCAGAGTATTTACCGTGAATACGCCAAAAACAGAAAATAACATGCAGCGAATAAGCTGAAATCCTTTCATAGTTTAGATACCTTTTATTAATGCTATTGTATTTTTACTATACAACTTTTCATGGAAATAATACGAATTGATAGTAACGATAAGACAAAATAGCGTGAAAAAAACGATACAGATTATGATAAATCCGGTCACATTAGTTTGAAAGTATGAAGTCGATATGTATTGAGCACTAGCCTAGATACCTGAGATTATCAGGTCTATTGAAAGCTAGGCGTTAAGACTAACGAAAAGATTCTGCTTAGAATCATTTGTAGTTAAAAGACTTATTTCTCAATTAAATAATCAGAATCCAGTGACCAAAAGTTATTTTCGAGTCTTTTCAATGGCCGTTCTTTAGAACCAGGTTCGGCATTGAATAAGATCAGGTTGATAAGGTCAGAACTGACGGCTGGATTACTATGAAAATAATCATGTCCAATAAAACTGCTCGACTTTGGTACTTTGATTAAGCTCACATTTCCTACTGAATTAAAGATATTGCGCTCATTTATATTCACATCTTTAGTATTCAATCGGCCAAAGCTCAAACTGTTGGTTAACCATTGAGAAATGCCTAAAGCGCTATCTTCTTGCGACGTGTAAATAGTAATTTTTCCAAAAGCGGGGCCAAACTGTTCAGCCATTAGGCGTTGTTTAATAATGCCAAAATCTAAATCCGGAGCAGCTAAAATAAGATTTTCGATACGTAAGTCTTTTCTTGGGTTTCCGCCACCAGCTCTATTCTCGATGATAAGTTCTCGTAGTGTTGTGGTGACCACATCGGTGCCTCGACTGTGGGCAACAATATGAATATTTTCGATTTCAGGGTTTTTAAACAGTAGCCGTAAGGTTTCTTTTAAATGGAATATCGTAAATTGACCCGACTCTTTATCTGCAAAATAGGCAGTTACCCCTTTTGCTGCCGCTGGCCAAGAATACACAATAGGTACACCTTGTCGTTTCAGAAAATGCCAAATACCCGCTAGGGTGAAGACAGACTCGTTAAAGGTATTATTAAACCCGTGAACAAATAAAATAACGTCTTTATTTTTACTTTGTTTTAAACGCTGGTTGATGTGGTTGTTGAGTTGGTTTTCATGAAAAGACTTTTGCTCTAGGATTTCCTCATCAATTTGAAGTCGATCGCCTACTCGTCTAAATTTATACGGTGATAAAGGAAAGCGCCCCTGTTCATCTACATTTTCTAGCACATAAGTTAAATCAGCCGACCGCTTTTGTATATTACTTTGCGCCAATAATTCATCCCAGGGTAATAACTTATCTCCAAAATTTACTTTGGCAACACCATAGGCAATGGATGGCGAACGACTCGCATCGTAAATAACCTCTTTATTGACAGAAGTACCACGGTCCGTGACATATATCAGCTCCATACTGGTTTCACGCAGATCTTCGGGAACCTCACTTTCTGAATAAGGCGTATTGATAAACACATTCGGTGTGGGCATTAATTTTGGAGCGGAAGCACAGGCAGATATCAGCAGAACGAAAAAGGAAATAAAAACTGAGCGTTGAGCTCTGTGGTAAAACATAGTTATTCCTTTTTACACTTATTCGGGAGTTTAGGAGGCCAATACAAAAAGTAATAACCAAGGGAGCAAAATATAACAGATTTCAAATCTGTGGCCCAACAGATTTGTCGGAAATGCTTTGCCTGAGAATCAGGTCTTATATATCACTAAAAGATAAAGAGGCAGCGTAAACAATATGGAAATTAGCATTGGTTTACCTTGCGAGTATGAACAGCTATGTTTCTTGTAAGGCGTGGGCATCGCCGTTTTATTTATCAGCATAATCGCTGCAATTATTATCTCGGTATGGCGAGACAAAATAAAACAACAGAAAAAACGCGAATTGCGGAAAAAGCAAAGACAAAAACGTCGACAAAAGAGCTCATAAAGATGCCTATCTTACTTTTCCCGCCTTCTTATACTGTGGACTCGAATTGGCCGATTAATAAAGTAATACATTACTGAATTACGCTATTTGTAAGCCTTATTAAGTTCTTTTCGAATTGCAAAACTTCTTTGCTTTTGCAGTCCATGGTTTTAATTGACTGGTCAAGACCAGCAAGGATATGCCCGCTCTTTTCCAGTGTGAAGAAGCTATCTAAAAAGTCGGCAAATTCGCCGCTCGCGGGGCCGCAGAACCTTTCACATAGTTCAACAAATTCAGGGTTTACACGATACACCTTGCCTATTTTAATGCCGCCAGCACTACCCGCGTAGTTGCCCATTTGGTCTTGATAGTCGATCACGCGAGTGGTGGTGCGGGTATCGACTACTTTAGTTCCTTCACGAAAACAAGCATCCTGACGATTGCCTGTGAGTTTAGCCTTACTTACCGCGAAGCGACTAAAGTCATAAATGTATTTGCTGATCAAAAGTGTTGGGAACTTCATCTTTACATCAACATTTTGGGCACCATTAAGTCCTGCTTCAGCGGCTAGGTTAAAAAATCGTTGAAGATCGGCAGTTCCCGCCTGTTTGGCATACTCAGCTTCCAATTGTTGATTTATTTGAGCAATCTTTTGAGTGTCGTAGCGGTAGATAGCATCTAGATACACACCACCGAGCATTGAACAATAAGGGGAGGAATCACAGGTGCCAAATACTCGCTGATTAATCTTCATGCGTGCAAATGATTTAGCTTTTTCGCTCATATTATGTTGGGCGATGGATACTGAACCTTGATAACTAAGATTAAACCTCATGGACTCCCACCGGTTAACTGAACCTCGTTCATAAAAATGTAGCTCTATAGCCATAAAACGTTTGCAGTGCTCACGCACCCTTGGCAACACCTCTTCACTAACAAATCCCTCAAATCCGATTTTATCATTCCCTTTATAATTGGCCTTAACCCATTCATCACGCTCATCTATGGTGCTATCGAACTCTGCATCGACGTGAGCTATAGAGCCGTAACAAAACGGATCATTGCGAGGATAGAGCAAGAAAGGACCGATTTGGCCAATGACTTTATCTACGCGGTCTAGCTGTTTTGGGGGTGTTAATGCGTTTATACCGTCCTCCCCGAGCGCGGTACGAGCTGCACTTGATGGGTTATACTGAGTGCGAGTGACGATGCCATCACGATAGCGAAATACAAAGTTATCAAAGTCGTAATATCCATAAGAATCTGACCAATCTTGCATAGACAGGCGAATGTTATAGTTTGTCCGAAAACCTTCCGCTCCAGAGCAGGTTTTTTCGATAGCAGGGATAACCTGTTGAAGCACAAATTGTTCGAGATTTGGTTTGAACAACTGTGTTCGTTGTTGGGGGCTGAGCTTATGCTCTACCCGCACAGGGATCGTTTTGGGAAAACTTCTTTTATATTCCAACTTACACCAACCAGACAACGGGCCATTATCGTTAGGCATAAGTTTTAATTTATCAGTCTGGAGCAGAGTGTGTTCAATAGCTTTGCTCTGGGCGGCAACGAATGAAGGAGATGACAGCAAAAAAAGTGAAATGACCGAGGCCATAATGAACTTTAGACTCCTGACAACGCTATGTCTTCCCAGAGCATACTTTTGTAGATTTTTTTGTGACCATGGCATGGGTTAGCCTCCTTGAAGAATAAAGACTTCAGTTGGTATATAAGGAATAGCAGAAAACCCCTGATTGGTCTAGCCGCTTACGGATCACGCTTCAAATGACAATGAGTAAACCATAAGCAATTGATGGCAAACGACTCGCATCGTATATAACCCCTTTTTGCTCAGAGCTACCTCGGTCTGTCACATATATCAGTTCCATACTGGTTTCACGCAGTGCTTCGGGAATATCGCTTTCTAAAAAAGGCGTATTGATAAAACCATTCGGTGTCGGCATTAATTTGGGACTGGAAGAACAAGCAGATAGCAAAAGCACTAACAGCGAAATAAAAACGGCACATTGTCCTCTACGTGAAACACCATATTTATTCCTTTTTTCGCTTGTTCGGGAATTTACAAGGCCGATACAAAGGTAATAACCAAGGGAGCAAAATATAACAAACTTATTCGACCTTAGGAATTTTGTTGGTGTTCGGTATAAAAATACACCTTGACTACCCTGCATATTGAGAGTACTTTAGTCCCAAGGTTTGAGAAAAGGCCTGTTTTTGTGAATCCCTCGTTGTTTTCCATTTGTAGTAATCTAGTCATAATAGTTTATTTGTAATACTTCGCGTTATCCTCAGTACAATCTCCATTTTTCACGCTAAATTGCCAATTTTTTTGGCACAATTTTAATTATTTCTAGGATATCTATTATGTCTAATACAACTACTGGTTCAGTAAAATGGTTTAACGAAGGTAAAGGTTTTGGTTTTATCGAACAAGAATCTGGCCCTGACGTTTTCGCTCACTTCAGCGCAATCGTTAGCGATGGCTTTAAAACGTTAGCTGAAGGACAGCGCGTACAATTCTCTGTTACTCAAGGTCAAAAAGGCCCACAAGCAGAAAACATTGTTTGTATCTAAACCGCTTTAACTAAACAGATAAAGCTAATGTCAGATTTTGCTCATATGTAAATGTGAGCAGAAGACTGACATACAATTAAGTCCAACGAGTTATCAATACTTTTACTCGTTTTATTATTTCGACTCATTTTCAGAGTCACACCGCCCTGTTTTTCATAAGTTCTATTTCCAACATACTGGTTTACATCCCCATTTTTGAAAAAACACGTAAAACGCAAGGCGGCTCAAAGAGAATTTTATTAATTTGAATCAAACCGCATCAATTTCAGCAACTCACCCTGCAAATGTTAGAACCTATGACAACCCTATTCCTGGTCGTGAATTTATATTAAGCCTGTTTAGCAACGTCAAAAAACACCTAAACCGCGAACAAATCGCCGATGCATTGGCATTGCACTCCTCACAAGATAAAGAAGCACTAAGAAGACGTTTGCGCGCCATGGAACGTGATGGTCAGCTATCATTTCAGCGCAAGGGCTATCAACTCATCGATCCAGAATCACTGGTAAGTGGCGTCATCAATATTCACCCGGATGGCTTCGGATTCGTCACTTATAGCGAGTCTGAAAAAGACTTATTTCTACCCAAAAACCAATTAAATCACGTATTTGACGGTGATATTGTTCAGGTACTTATTGAACCCACAAAAAACGCAAAACGTGCTTTCAATACGCTGATTAAAGTGCTCGAACGCAACACCACTCACATTGTTGGTTTGCTCCAACGTGAGAGTAAAGGTTACGTCTTGCAGTCAGATAACAGCAAGATTTCACACATTATCCAGGTTGATAAGAGTAAGCTCAATCAAGCACGCGTCGGTCAGTATGTGAATGCAAAAATCCTAAATTACCCTAATTTTCGCCAACACACACAAGTTGAAATTACTGACGTACTAGGTAACGTTAGCGATGCCGGAATAGACAGCAAACTTGCCCTTTATCGACACGGTATTTCAGCTCAATGGGATAACACCCTACTTGAAGCAGCAAGCGCTTTGGGTACGCAAGTGTCTGAAAAAGATAAAACCCAGCGCGTAGATTATCGCTCTCTGCCATTTGTGACCATTGATGGTGCCGATGCGAAAGACTTTGATGATGCGGTTTATTGTGAAAAGTTAGAAACTGGCGAATGGCGTCTATTGGTTGCAATAGCAGATGTTTCTCACTACGTTCTGCCAAACGATGATTTAGATATTGAGGCGCAACAACGAGCGACATCAATTTATCTTCCAGATCAGGTTGTTCCTATGTTACCTGAAGCCTTGTCCAACGGACTTTGCTCGCTAAACCCAGATGAAGATCGCTTAGTGATGGTTTGCGAAATGACAATTAATCAAAAAGGGCTAGTTAGCAACGCTCAGTTTTCTGAGGGCTTGATTAAGTCTCATGCTCGATTAACATACAATCAAGCTAATGCACTTGTTACTAAACCAGGTAGTAAGCTGGGTAAGACAATTTCCGATTCCAATCCAGAAATAGTGCCACATGTTGCAAACTTACACTCTTTGTTTAGAGTTTTAGGCACACAACGCAAACAACGAGGTGCAATTGAATTCGAAACACAAGAACTCGCGCTTAAACTCAACAAAAATAAAAACATCGCCAACATATCACCGCTGAAGCGCAACGACGCGCATCGAATGATAGAAGAGTTCATGCTTTGCGCCAATGTCGCCACTGCGCAGTTTTTAGAACGTAACAAAATTCCGAGTTTATTTAGAGTACATGCCGGTCCGCAACAGAAAAAGTTAACGGCACTTCGCGCATTTTTGTCTGACAAAGGTTTACACCTCGGCGGCGGAGATAAGCCAACACCTCATCACTATAATAATTTATTAAAAAAGGTGAGTAAAAGAGCGGATGCAAAGGTGATTCAAACCTTGTTACTTCGCTCACAAAGTCAGGCGGAATATTCGCCAAATAATCAAGGACACTTTGGTTTAGCTTACGACGCCTATGCCCATTTCACTTCGCCAATTAGGCGCTACCCTGATTTATTAACTCACCGAGCAATTCGCGCAAAGATTCGAAAACAACAAAAAAGAACGGGGTTGCAATGGGTATTACGCCAATTGAAGTTGGATAAATTGCAAAATAAGACACTGCCTAAAACGGCATATCCCTATAACCCCGAAGAGATTGAGCTTTTATCAGTGCATTGCTCTAACCAATCGCGCTTAGCAGACATCGTTAGTCGCGAAGTTGAAAACGCAATGATGTGCAAGTATATGCAACCTTTTATCGGCAATTCTTTTGAAGCATGTATATCGGGAATGAACAGCTCAGGTTTATTTGTTACGTTAGCGCAATCTGGTGCCGAAGGCCTAGTGCACATTGCAAGTTTGCCCGGTCAAGGATTTAACTTTGACGCAAATAAGCAAAAATTAACCAACAACCATCATGAATTTGAAATAGGGAATGAAGTCACGGTTGTTTTAAAAGACGTTGACTCACTTAACCGTAAAATGAATTTCGAACTCCCTTTAGATTCCTCAGCAGTCGTTTAAATGCATAAGATTTACGATGAGTTTAAACCTGATTGAACTCGATAGCCTCAAGCGGCCAGATTCACACTTTGAAAAGATGACACAAACTTAGTTGCTTCGCTTTTCTTAAGAATCAAGTTTGTGGCTGTCCATGTAAATGCTACATGTAAATGCTATGTCCGCTTTGGCAACGAGCAGATATTCGGCAATAAGCGAAAAACAGAAGTAGGTTCCGGCATTTTCCATCGGCAGCAATAGACTGTGAGTTCAATTTTTGGTGGTATGGAACCGGGAAAAGAAAAGAGGCAGTACTTAGTAAATGAGCTTTAGAGTATTGCCTGAGACGCCCGATAATTAGGTTTTCGTTAAATGTAATTTCGTGATTTTTAAAACACAACTACTTTTTATGAGTGTAAATTCTTCCACGACCATCGTGTTTTGCTTTGTACAACGCCTTATCACATTGACTAATTAACAAAGATGTTGTCAGTAATGTGAGGTTATTACTAGATGATGTCAAAGAAGAAAGAAGCGATTTTGTTATGGAAGACGCCTACGCAAAAATGGGAAACTCTCTCCAATCTCGAACTATGGTCTTGAATAAAATTTCTTCACTTCCTAAGCCCAACTCGCAAGAGGAACTTGATCAACTCAGAAAATTGAACGAAGAGTACAAGAGATTAATTACTTCATTTAAAGATGCAATCAAGCAACTGAATACATATATTAAACAATCGAAAGATGCTTAATAAGGTGTTCAAAAAAATACCATAACTTACTCTTGTATGAGAATGAACTGAATATCTGCAAATGGCACAAAGTTCTCAGTCAGAATTAACGTAAAACTATCCGTTCAAGCAGTGCATGCGTCGAACAGGTTCCCAAGGCTAAATGACTGCTTTAGAAAATAGCACAGAAGAAAATGAAATGACCGTTCCTCGATAAGCTTATCTGCCGTTCAAAATATTTTATTGAACGACATTAATTTGCAGTGATAATGCCGACAAAAACTGGTTTGAGTAAGCTATTAAATAAGTATTCGTACTCGCGCACTTTCAATTGGACGACATTAAACTTTCAATTGGACGACATTAAACTTTCAATTGGACGAAATAAATTCTACTATTAGTCAGAATCATACTTAACCCAATTGAGTCGCATAATGTTTGAACGTTTCGCTAAAAAAAATTTATTAGATGCGCTTAGTGACACACCTGTTGTGCTAATTCATGGTTCTCGTCAATGTGGTAAAACAACGCTCGCACAACTTGTAGGTGAAAAGCAGGGCTATTACTATCTGACCTTTGATGATACTAACCAACTCAACTCTGCAAAAAACGACCCTGTGGGTTTTATCGATAATTTACCAGAAAAAGTCATTATCGACGAAGTCCAGCGTGCTCCAGAAATATTTACAAGTATTAAGGCTAGCGTTGATAAAAATAGAAAACCTGGACGTTTTATACTAACTGGCTCGGCAAACGTTTTACTCCTTCCAAAGTTATCGGATTCGCTCGCGGGTAGGGTAGAAATTATTCATCTAAGAGCGTTATCGAAAGCTGAAATTATTGGTCGCCAATCCAGCGTCATGCTAAGCATATTTACACGCACCTTAGATCAAAATGTCAAAACAACTGGATATGTAAAACTTGGGAAAAAGATTAACACGTTAATCACTGCTGGCGGCTACCCTTCTGCACTTAGCCGAACTAGTGAAAACAGGAAAATGGCATGGTATCGAGATTTTACTAACACTATTATTCAACGAGATATTCAGGATATTGCCAGTATTCAGAATATAAGCATACTCCCGAAATTACTTCAGCTCTGCGCCAGTCAGACTGCTAGATTGTTCAACGTATCTGACTTAGCGTCCCCCTTTTCAGTAAGCCGCCCCACTATAAAAGAATACATTACATTACTTGAACAAATATTCTTAGTTGAGCAAATTCAGCCATGGCACACTAACCGCTTGAGTCGTTTAATCAAGACCCCCAAAATACATTTAGCAGACACGGGATTAGCGTGTGCCTTACTTAACGTAAAAAGTGATGACTTGGAGAAAGATAGAAGTTTGTTAGGACAGCTTCTTGAAACTTACGTGTATCAAGAATTACAAAAATATGCCAGTTGGCAAGACAACAATATAGATATTTACCATTTCAGGAACAAAGACAAAGTAGAGGTCGATTTCGTTATACAAGACGGCAAGTATATTACTGGTATAGAAGTGAAAGCGTCTGCGACCATCCAATTAAGTGATTTCAAGGGACTCATTAAGTTACGTGATGCGGTTAACGACTGTTTTGCAAATGGTGTTGTATTTTACGACGGAGATACAATACTCTCTTTTGGTGACCGCTTATTTGCAATCCCTTATGCTGCATTTTTAGCGAGTTGAACATACTTTTGACCTAGAACTAATTAGCCTTTCAGTTCCAAATGACCGGTTTAGGGCTAGAATTTAACCCCAAAAGCCAGGTTTTTAAATGACTCCTAATCGCTCTAAGCCGTCCTACAATTAGTTTAATCAATTATCGGTAAACAACCTTTTGCATTTCATCTGGTGACTGATTTGAAACGGCCGCTTTCTTCAACAATACAAATAATATTTAAGCCTAAATGTCGGCAATTGGCACAAACCCAACCAAAACCTAGTGACGTGGCTGTGCGAGTTTCAAACTTTAATGTCTAGTTTCAAACTTTAATATACTCGCACAAGGGCCTTTCGGCCCTTTTAGTTTCTATTCAACAGTAACTGACTTGGCCAAGTTTCGCGGTTGGTCAACATCTGTACCTTTAATTACGGCTACGTAGTAGGAAAGTAATTGTAAGGGCAGTGTGTACACGATTGGTGCGATAGCTGGCTCACAATGAGGCACATTAATAACTCGCATGGTGTCGTCACTGGCGAATTTTGCTTGCCTATCGGCGAACACATACATAATACCGCCTCGGGCGCGCACTTCTTCTACATTGGATTTTAACTTTTCTAAAAGTTCGTTATTAGGAGCAACGACTATTACTGGCATTTCGTCATCGATTAACGCCAGAGGTCCGTGTTTTAATTCTCCAGATGCGTATGCTTCAGCGTGGATGTATGAAATTTCTTTGAGCTTTAACGCACCCTCCATAGCAATCGGGTATTGGTCACCACGGCCTAAGAAAAGGCTGTGTTGTTTATCGGCAAACTCTTCGGCTAAATCTTCAATTCCAGCGGTTAAACTTAAGGTTTCTTCAAGTTTAGCTGGCAAGCTGTGTAAACCGCTAACAATCGACTTCTTATCTATTTCAGATATGCCATTGTACTTACCTAGGGCCAATGTCAGCATCAAGAAACCAGTCAACTGAGTGGTGAACGCTTTGGTAGAAGCAACGCCTATTTCTGCACCTGCTAAGGTCATAAACGCCATGTCAGATTCGCGCACTAACGATGAACCTGGCACATTACATATCGCCAAACTCGACATATAACCGACGTTTTTGGCTAATCTTAGCGCGGCTAAGGTATCGGCAGTTTCACCAGATTGAGAAATAGTCACCAACAAGCTGTTGGGGTGTACCACTGATTTGCGATAACGAAACTCAGAAGCAATTTCAACGTTACAAGATACGTTGGCATATTGTTCCAGCCAATAGCGCGCCGTCATACCGGCATGATAACTAGTACCACATGCGATGATTTGCACATGTTTAATATCTTTTAAGATGGCCTCAGAACCTGCCCCAAATATCCCTTCAACTAAGTCAGTCTCACCTAAGCGATCTTGCAGAGTATTGCGCACAACTATGGGCTGCTCATGGATTTCCTTGAGCATATAATGACGATATCCGCCTTTGTCGCCAGCATCATGTTCAATATCTGAATCGAATACATCGCGCTCTACCAACGTACCTGTAGCATCGTATACTTTGATGCTTGTACGAGTTATCTCTGCGACGTCGCCTTCTTCTAAGAACATAAAACGACGAGTAACCGGCAATAAAGCCATTTGGTCTGATGCGATAAAATTCTCGCCAATCCCTAAACCTATTACCAATGGACTGCCTGAACGAGCAACAATAACGCGATTTGCGTCCATTTTGTCCATAATCACGGTACCGTAAGCACCATGAAATTGGCTCACAGAATCTTGCACTGCTTGTAGCAGATCTTTGCCATTTTTAAGCTCTTCATGAACCGTGTGAGCAATGGTTTCAGTGTCGGTATCTGAACCAAAGGTATAACCTTTGGCTTGTAAATCGGCACGCAGATCTTCATAGTTTTCGATGATGCCGTTATGCACCACGGCAATCCGGTCATTTGAAAAGTGTGGGTGTGCATTTTTCTGAGTAACACCGCCATGGGTGGCCCAGCGAGTATGCGCTATACCGGTAGAACCTTTCACTGGATTCGCTTCAATCGCATCACTTAGTGCTTTTACTTTTCCAATCTGACGTTCACGGGTCAAGTTGCCGTTGCCATCCAACACTGCCACTCCAGCTGAATCGTATCCGCGATACTCGAGTCGTCTCAGTCCTTCTAACAATATTTCAACTACGTTGCGTTCGGCAATTGCGCCTACTATCCCACACATAATCTTCTCCTAATGTGTTTCAAGGGTTGGAGCGCAAATCACATTTACGCCGTGTTGTTCAATTTGATGTTTGGCTTGTTCATCAATGCCATCATCAGTTACCAATATTGAGATTTTTGACCAGGGCAATTCCACATTGGGTATTTTGCGCTGTAATTTTTCTGATTCCGCCATCACAATCACTTGTTTTGATACTTCTGCCATGGTGCGGCTCAATGAGGTTAACTCATTGAAAGTTGTAGAACCGCGCTGCGTATCTAATCCCGCAGCACCTAAAAAAGCTTGGTCGAAATTATAGGCGCGAAGCATTTGTTCAGCCATTTGACCTTGAAACGAATGAGACTGTTGATCCCATGTGCCGCCGGTCATTAGCACTTGCGGCTCGTTTTCACGTTCTAATAAGTCATTCGCCACATGCAGTGAATTGGTCATAATGACTAAACCACGTTTGGCGGCTAAATGGGGGATTAACGCCGCTGTAGTGCTGCCACTATCAATAATAATACGGTTATGATCTTGAATAAGAGTAGCTGCGGCAATGGCAATAGCTTTCTTTCGACTCGAAAGCTTTTCATTGGTTAATTCAGAAGATTCTGACGGCAATAAGACAGCGCCACCAAATTTTCTGAGCAATAACCCGTTACTTTCGAGTTCTGATAAATCTTTTCGAATCGTTACTTCAGAGGTTGAAAACAGCTTAGATAAAGCGTCTACAGCGACTTCTCCACGTTCGTTTAAACGCTCAATGATAGCTCTACGACGTTGTTGGGTATTGCGTTTTTGCACTATTGTATCCACCGATGAAAGCACTTAAGTTTCGAAACGAAAGAAATAATAGACAATAATTTACGAATTGCAAGTATTTAGTTTCATACCTGTGTATTTTTCGATCAAAAGGAGAAAAGCTGAGGTAAACAATTTGCCACCAATCAAGATTAATTCTCGGTAGGCGGCAATATTCCAAGGTTTTGTTTTAGCAGGTCTTTGGCTTGGTCACTCAATAATGCTTCTGCAAGCATTTCTTCTAACGCCAACTCGTCGTAATCACCTGCTTGGAAGGTAAGACTGATCTCACTCATTAAGTTAGCTTCAAAAAGTGTCGCCGAGAGTGGCGAGAGCTCTGAGATCTTAGATATGGATATAGTTTGGTCTTTTACCACTTCGATTATTAAAGAAGGCATTTCCCATATTTTCATTAGCTCAACACTGAGCAACATAGAGCGCTGACTGAGAAATTTCTTAAACACCAATGAATCTTGTTTGAAGTCTGGATGACTTTTTTGAAACGCTTCAACCATAAATTGGAAAATAACGATTTTGCCTAAATCATGCATCAAGCCAATAATATAGGCAGCATCAGCATTCAAATTGCGCGCTTGGGCTAGGGTTTTGGCAAGCACCGCTACCTCTTGGCTATGCAACCAAACTTTTTCTCCAAATGCTTTAAAATAAATCGGTTTTTGATGACATAAGTTTTTTACAAAACCATTTAAAACAAATTCTTTTATATCTTTTGCCCCCATCAACATAAACGCTTTTTGCAGATCGGTGATTTCATTATTTCCACGTTTATAAGCAGGGCTGTTGGCTTTTTTCATCAGCTCGCTTGCAATACTCGGCTCTTGTTCAATCACTTTGATGAATTCAGTCAAGTTAAAGTCGGGATCGTTCAATAAATTAGTTAAGGTCAGCACAGACTGCGGCAGAACTGGGAAATGGGTTAACACGTCTTGCGGATTTTTAAGGGCGTGATTCACCCGAGTTAAGATATATTGTTCTAGTGGATTTAAGGTGGTACTGGTTTCAGATGGCCCTAACAAATAATCGTAGAACAGAAACTCCAAGCGGTTAAATGAAGCAACGCTAAGAGTGATACTTTTTGCAGGTACTGGAATATCAGGTAAATTAGATTCAGCAGGGCTCGCTTGTTTTGTTACTTCCGGTAAGCCACTTTTTGCCGAATCTATAACCGCAGACGTCTTGATTAACGGAGTTTTAACCGCTGGTTTGGGTGTTGAGCGCTTAAACAAGCGAGAGATCAATTTTTCAAACATATTCGAATTTGCAAACCAGTAATTTTGTTTAAGGCCTTGTTCAAGGCCTATTGAAATACACGATAACAACCTGAATCAATTTCTATCTAATATTAGTTAGCAAAAACTTAAAGATAAAAATTGTCGCTAGAATCCTGTTACCTATTCTTTCAAGTCTTTTTGGTCGGTCGTTTCCAACCTTGTATATTTCGCTGTTTGCTCCGAGCAACCGCCAATTCGTGATCATCGACATTAGTATTTACCGTTGAACCAGCGCCTACTGTGGCCATTTTCCCGATCGTCACTGGCGCGACTAGCGCACTATTAGAGCCAATAAACGCGCCGTCTCCAATAATAGTTTTGGATTTATTCACACCGTCATAATTACAAGTAATGGTGCCCGCACCAATATTGGCTCCTTCTCCAACCAGCGTATCGCCTAAATAGGTTAGGTGGTTGGCTTTAGAACCTTTGCCTAATACGGTTTTTTTCATTTCTACGAAATTACCAACCTTAGACTTATCATGCATTACAGCCCCTGGTCTGAGTCGAGCATATGGACCAACACTGCAGCCACTATGCAATTCAGCTTGCTCAATTATAGAGTTCGCTTCTATTACCGAATCATCGCCGATTTGGCAGTCAATCAAAATGCAATTAGGACCAATTTTTACATTATTGCCTAACTCCACTTTGCCTTTAACGATAACATTAACGTCAATGCTGCAATCTATGCCAAATGATAATTTACCACGCAGATCAAAACGATGAGGATCTAAAATATACAAACCTTCCATCAGCAAGTTTTCGGCATTTTCTAGCTGATAAGCACGTTCTATCATCGCTAATTGCTTGCGATTATTAATCCCTTCAACTTCCACCGAACTCGTGGGGTGTGATGCTTTAATCACTTTACCTTCGTTTGCAGCCATCTCGATGACGTCTGTGAGATAAAACTCACCTTGTGCGTTATCACTGTTTAGCGCTGATAACCAACGTTTCAGGTCAGCGCCGCCCATGATCATCATGCCGGTATTAATTTCTTTTATTTGACGTTGAGCATCTGTGGCATCTTTATGTTCTACGATGGCGGTCACATTTTCACCATCTCGAATAATACGTCCCATTCCTGTGGGGTCATCCAATTCAACGGTCAACAGTGCTAGATCTGACTGTTGTTTAACATCAATTAGTTGCTGCAATGTCTGCGCTTTAATTAAAGGCGCATCACCCACCAAGATCAAAACGTCTTCGTCATCTTTAATATGAGGAACCGCTTGCTGAACCGCATGGCCAGTACCCAATTGCTCTGATTGTAAACACCAATTGAGTTGATTATGCGCCAATGCCGATTGCAGTTGCTCGCCACCATGGCCATAAATTAAATGAATGCTTTCAGCGCCCAGCGTGTTCACAGTATCGATAATATGTTGCACCATAGGTTTATCGGCAATGGGGTGAAGTACTTTGGGTAATTTAGACTTCATGCGCGTGCCTTTGCCCGCTGCAAGTACAACTACTGAAAACGTCATTGAGTATCCTTAAATCATAAAATTCTATTTATTCTAACTAAGCTCACTAAAAGGTCTAGTAATATCACACAAAGCATATATTATTTGTTTGGCTAAAACCTGTGCGGATTTTATCCGTAGAAGTATTGGACGCTTATCGTTAAGATGATGTCTTGAAATTAATGAATGGAAATTGGATTTCTTTGAACGCCTTTCGAACTTTACATCGTAGTATTTTAATTTTGTTTGCCGTAGTGGTTATTTCAATAGTAACCCTTGTTCATTTTACAGCGTCAAAAATTGTTGCTGAGCAAAGCCGAGCTCAACAGCAATCCATTTCTCCTGCCATTACTTTAATTATTGATCAGCTTCTTGAACCCCTTCATGTATCCGAAACATTAGCCAAAGCCAAAGAACTCAAAGATTTAATGAAAGACAAAGACATTGATGAAGAAGCAATGTTTTCTATGCTCACAAGACTCGAAAGCGAGTTTGATATGGAGTTTTTTATTGCCAGTGAAAGCAGCCGTATGCAATACAACTCAGACAAGACAAAACTGGCATTAGTCGAAGACAAAGTGGATTGGTATTTTCGCTACAAAGCTGCTCCTAATGACGCTATAGCTGATATTGGTCAATGGCAAGATCCACATTTTTATATCGATTTAAAAGTGTATGACGGTGATGATAACTTTCTCGGCTTTTTTGGGATCAGTAAAAGCCTCGACAGTTTCGTGGAAATTTTTGATCAGTACAAACGCGAATATGGCTACGATTTTATTTTTGTGGACCAAGACAATAATATCGCACTTTCTTCAGATCCTAATTTAATCGTTGAGAATGCCACATTTAAAACCCTTGAAAGTTTAGATTGGTATAAAACGCTAGACATCAGCAAATTACCCGATGGTTCACTGAATAATTTGTTAGTTAAAACCTCCGGTGTAGATGCGCTCATTGCGGAAGTGAAAGTTGAGCCTTTCGGCTGGACTATGTATTTGCTGACGCCTTTGGAAGCAAGACAAACTGAAATTAGCCGTAGTTTTATCATTAGTGTTGTCACGTTGTTGGTGATTATATTTGTATTATTTATGCTGATTTATCACCTGCTGTATTATTTTAAGCAAGACATGCAGAAAAACTTCCAGACCGATCCTCTTACACGTTTGCCGAATCGTAATAAAGTCGAATTACGCTTTGCTGAAATGATGGATAAAGGACTGCAAGTAGGGGTGATTCTGATTGACATTGATCACTTCAAAGCGGTAAATGACACCCACGGCCACAACGCGGGTGACAATGTACTTCGTCAAATCTCAAATATGTTAAGTAATCAGTTACGACACGGTGATGTTGTAGGTCGCTGGGGTGGTGAAGAGTTTGTACTGTTGTTGCCAGACACAAGTCCTGAGCAAGCCTACGAAGTGGCACAAAAGTTACGTGAAAGCATGTCGAATATGACCGCTTCCACCGGCTCAGCTGCAGTTCAAGTAACGGCTAGCTTTGGCGTATCACACACCGACACGCTGCGCCCTCTAACCGAAGTGTTAGGTTATGCAGACGATGCTTTGTATCAGGCCAAACGAGACGGTCGTAACATTGTCAGAATGCAATTATCAAAATCAGAGTAGTAAGTAGTTCCACTTGCTACCTGCTTGTATATTGCTAGGCGAGTTTGAGTCTAAACTTAATCACACCTGTTGTGAGGCTCACTCCGAATAGAATTAATCCTGCGCCCAACAACATGCCTAGAGTTAGCATTTCTTGTAAAAATAACACGCCCCATAACACCCCAAATACTGGCACCAAATACGCAACGGTAATGGCTTTGGATGCACCCACATTAGCAATTAACCGGAAATACAAAATATAGGCAAAACCGGTGCAAACGACACCTAGCACTATCACTTGCACCCACGCATCAAATGATGGCATTTGTTGCGGCCAAAGCATTACGGCAAAGGGAATTAAAGCAAGCGTAGCAAAGACTTGACTGCCAGTTGCTATGGCAAGAGTGTTGATTCCGGTAAGATGTTTTTTGGTGTAACAAGCAGCAATTCCGTAAGCGAATGTTGAGCCTAGCGCCGCCAAAATAGGTAACACAGACAAATGTAAGTCAATTCCAGTACGAACCAAACTGATCACAACCACGCCACTAAAGCCAATAAATAGGCCAAAAACCGACAAGCCTGTTAGTCGTTCCTTCAACCACAAAAAGGCAACAATAGCGCCAAACATTGGGGCGGTAGCATTCAGAATAGAGGCCATGCCAGCCCCCAATAACACGGTACTGTAACTAAACATAACAAAAGGGATGGCAGTGTTAACTAATCCTACAAATAAAATGGGACGCCAATACTGCCTAACAACTGAGACCTTTTTACGAAGAAATAGCAGTGGTAATAAACACAAGGCAGCAATTCCTGTGCGCACTGCGACAAGGGCAAAAGCACCAAACTCTGGTGTGGCAGAACGCATGTACAAAAAGGATGATCCCCAAATTGCACCTAACATCACCAATTCGAATACGTCTTTTAATCTCATTACATCATTTACCTTTGCTCACTCCGATTTAATAACAAGTAGGAGTTATTGACCTTTTTGTTCAAATTCTAATAGCCATGACTTACGTTCTAATCCGCCGGCGTAACCGGTAAGTGTGCCATTTTTGCCAATCACTCGATGACAAGGAACAACGATAGAAAGTGGGTTTTTGCCATTTGCCGCCCCTACAGCTCTAACGGCTTTGGGGTTGTGTAATTGATTGGCTATATCAGCATAACTGCATGTCACACCAAAAGGAATATTTGCTAATGCCTGCCAAACTTGGCGCTGAAAGTCAGTACCTACAGCACCCAAAGGTAATTGAAAACGGGTTAACTTACCTTCGAAATAGGCATTCAATTGAGTTACAGCCTCTTCCGTTATGGGGTTGCCTTGATAAATGTCTTGTTGAGATTCTGAAAAAAATATAGAAACAATACACTGACTATTTGCACAAACTTCTATTTGCCCTATGGGCGTTTCGAGATAACTATAAAATAAATCACTGCTATGCGTCATGCCATGCTCCACAATTGAAAAGTAAGATAGCTCCTCCATGGAGCCGCTGCATCGGGATTTAAAAGGTGTTGTTGAATTTGCTTTTTGATCACCAAATCAGAATCTAACCAGATATCCGGATTGGAAAGCCCGCGCATATTGGCATAAGCCACCGTCCAAGGGCCAATTCCTTTGATACTTTGCCAGTCACTTAACAGCCCATTTTGAACCTGGAACTTGGCAAGATCCCGTAAACACTGTCGGCGTTTGTCAGGGATTTTAAGAAAGCTCAAATCTGACTCGGCAATAGCCTCAGGGGAAGGAAAAAGTCGTTGCTGCTGATAACTTCCGCCAAGTTCATGAGCCAATTGAGAAACCAGATTGACCGCGGCTTTAACTGAAATTTGTTGCCCTAAAATGGCTCGACAAGCAGCCTCAAAAGCACTCCAAACACCAGGAATTCGAATTCCTGGAACAATAATGTCATGGGGTAGCCCGGTGGCCTGCAAACTCGTGTGAATGATATGCGGATCGCAATCCAAATCCAATAAACGCCGGATTTGCATTACCACAGCTTGAAAACAACTCAAATCATTGATGCTGAGCGACACGTCAAAACAATTCTTGGTAGCGTTTAAAGTAGCAGTAAAATGCCCTAGCGCATTGCCATAGGTGAATCCTTTGCTATAACTATTTTCAGTCACGGTTTCTATCTCAGCAATCGCCCGTAGTTTTAAAAAGTCACGTAAATGCGGCCAGTTGTAAGGGGCTCGATACGCCAACTGAATGTGTAATGAGGCTGACTTCATTCCCTGCTCACTACCGTGGGGCGAGGTGATTTTTCTGGCTGCGCTCTTACGAATCTGAGTCGGCGTGAGTTGCAAGTTGGATTGCAGGTTAGCTTGTAACCGACGGGCACTAGTGAAGCCGCTGGCGATAGCTATATCGTCAATCGATAATGTGCTGTTGTGTAATAAATTTTTAGCCATCAATAGCTGGTCAAACAAACGAAACTTTTTAGGTGATATTCCCAGCTTCTTTTGAAACAAATCACGCAGATAGCGATCGCTGACACCCAATTTTTCACAAATATCCTCAACATTTAACTCGGGGTGAGCACGCAGTAATTTGATGCCCCGCTCGAGTGTAGTAGTGGTGCCCTTCCAAGCAAAAGAACCCGGTGCACTATCAGGGCGGCAACGTAAACACGGACGAAAGCCCGCCTGCATTGCCAAAGGTGCCAGTTCATAATATTCGACATTTTGTTCTTTTGGTGAAGGCGCAGGACAAATTGGCCGACAAAATATGCCCGTGCTTTTCACTGCCACATAAAACTGTCCGTCAAATCGAGGGTCACGGGATTTGCGCGCCTGTTGGTATATTTGCTTGGTATTCATAAAGGTTACTTTTAGCCAACTTAGAGCAAGTTTAACCGCAAAAGATCAATAAAACGCGCTGAAAACGGAAGTGATATGAAATTAGTCCCTTATTAGAGTGAATTCATTTCCCTGTTGTTTCAGCCACCTTCAACTAGTATCCTTGTCATGATGAGATGTTTAACGTTAATTGTCCTTTTCTGGTTGACAATAATTGTCTGCCCGCCGGCCTTCGCTGAAGAAGATAGCTGGCTTTACGACTTTGCCTCCAAAACCCAAGCACAAGCTATGAAGCACAATGTGCCTGGTTATATTCTTGTTTTTATTCGTAAAGGCGAACCGGCTAAGGTGATTAGTTATGGTTTGACTGAAAATTTTGGTCAAAAAATTGATACCGATACTGTGTTTAGATTGGCCTCTGTGTCGAAAACATTCGCCGGTGTGTTAATGGCCAAAAAAGTCGCAGAAAAACAGTTTACGTGGCAAACACCGATACTAGAGATTGTGCCCGAATACGGCTTTAATCGGTTAGATCCCAATCCGATAACCCTTGGACATTTGTTAAGCCAGTCCAGTGGATATATCCCCAATGCTTACGACAATTTAATTGAAGCGAATTACTCGTTAAAACGTGTTCTAGGACAGTTAGCGAAATTAGAGCCCTTGTGTTCTCCAGGCAAATGTTACACCTATCAAAATGCATTATTTGGCGTACTTGAAGATTATTACATCAACCATAAAAGTAGTTATGGTAAAGAATTAAGCGAGAGCATTTTTAAACCATTAAAAATGCCGCACGCCAGTACAGGAAGACAAGGTTTACAAAGCTCACCAAAATGGGCAAAACCCCATGTGGCAATCACCCGCTCGAAATGGCGAGAAACCAAAGTTCAAGATGATTATTATCGTTATGGTCCAGCAGCGGGAGTAAACGCCAGTATTGAAGACATGGCGATTTGGGTGCGCGCAATGTTAGGAGAATATCCAGAGGTTATTCCCCCAGAAATAGTTGATACGGTCACCTCAGAAAAAATCAAAACAACACGAGAGTTACGCAGACGAGATTGGCGACGGTTCTTGAAAGATGCCCATTATGGCTTAGGTTGGCGGATTTACGACTTTAAAGGCCACAAATTAAACTATCATGGTGGTTGGGTGAAGGGCTATCGCGCGGACGTGTCTTTTGCACCAGATCAGAAAGTAGGTTACGCGATGCTGATGAATGCCGAATCAAATCTTATCAATAGTTTTACTGCAAAATTCTGGCAGGCTTATTTTGAATCTTATGAAGAAACTCAAAAACTGCAATTGGCAAAACAAACTGGGGGCTAACCGCAGCTTAGCGCTTTACTGACATGCGCTGACAATTGCAAAAACCTTTAATGCAGTGAATTGAGTAAATCACTATCTGCAGTAAAAGCATTTCAGAAATGGGATCATCTAGGTGATGCAAATACACCACCTAGATTTCAATTACGAGGTTTTTAGGTAGGTATAACCTTTCAAACAATTTTCGTAAAAATCCGTCCACTTAACGCCTTCTCTAGGCTTAATTTCACCTTCGGCAATTTTAGCATCAATCAATTTTTTAACGGATTGCGCCATAAAGCTTGGGTTGTATTGCATGATAGATAACACATTATCTACAGACGATCCGGTGACAACTTCTTCGATATAAAAATCGAGAGGGTCATCATCATGACTGAAGATATGCACTTCATTCAAACGACCAAACAAATTGTGCATGTCACCCATTACATCTTGGTACGCTCCGGTGAGGAACATACCTAAATAGTAGTCTTCGTTTTTGTTCAGTTTGTGCATAGGCAATACATCTGAAATACCTTTACCCAATACAAATTGGTCAATTTTACCGTCACTGTCACAGGTTATATCCACCAGCGAACAGTTTACATTTGGTCGCTCATTCATTCTAGAAAGCGGCACAATCGGTAATACTTGATCAATCGCCCATGTATCAGCAGCTGATTGGAATACCGAGAAGTTACACAAATATTGCGATGATAAGTTGTAATCAAGCTCTTGCATCTCTTCAGGAATAAAATCAGCATTTTGCAAACGCTCTTGCAAATTAACCATAATTTGCCAATAAAGGGTTTCGATTTTCGCTAACTCTTCAAAGCTAATAACTCTCAGTTTAAACGCAGATACCGCTTGCTCTTTGTATTGAGAAGCATCGTTGAAAATTTCTTGTAAGTTATCTTGGGTTGACAATAAACGAATTTGGTCTCGCATATTGGTAACTAAAATATGCTCGTGCTCTTCGAAATCAGTTTCCATTTCCGCACTGTTAGAGCGAATTTCACCAACAATTTCTGCCACAACACAACTGTGATGAGCGGTGATAGCTCTACCACTCTCGGTTACTAAAGTTGGGTGAGGCACTTGTTCAAGATCACAAACTTCCTTCATACCAAACACAACGTCTGCTACATATTCAGCAATGGTGTAGTTGCGAGATGAATCATTGGTAGATTTACTGCCGTCGTAATCAATACCAAGTCCACCACCAACATCAACATAATCGAGCTGAAAGCCCATATGGTGTAATTCGGAGTAGATCATCGCACCTTCGCTGATGGCGTCTTTAACGGCGCGAATATCCGTCAACTGACTACCAATATGGAAATGCAGTAGTTTAAAACACTGCCCCATGCCTTGAGCTTCAAGATAACGAGCCGCTTGAATAATCTCGGTATTGGTGAGGCCAAATTTAGCCCGATCACCACCAGAACCTTCCCACTTGCCTTGACCTTTCACGGTCATTTTCGAGCGCAGGCCAATAATCGGCTCAATGTCTAATTCTTTGGCCAGTTTGACTAACAACAAAAGCTCAGAATACTTTTCAATGACGACAATTATTTTGCGTCCAAGTTTACGCGCCATTAATGACAAACGCATAAACTCCTCATCTTTATAACCATTTAAAATGGTTAGTGAGTCTTGGTTGGTGTTGTAGGCTAGAACCGTCAGTAGTTCAGCTTTAGAACCTGCTTCTAAGCCGTAAGCATATTTATTACCCGCATCGACAATCTCTTCCACCACTTCGCGCATTTGGTTAACTTTCACAGGATAAACACCGCGATACTCTCCGCGATAACCAAAATCTTTGATGGTTTTGATGAAAGTTTCATTTAACAACGCAACTTGTGACCGCAGAATGTCGTGAAATCTAAGAACAACAGGAAACTGAATTCCTTCTTCTTTGATCTCTTCAATAACATCTTTGAAATCGATGCGCATTTCAGCATTCGTTACATCAGGGGTAACATGCAAATTTCCGTTAGGACCAATCTCAAAATAGCCGCTACTCCAGCGCTTAACGCCGTACAACTTCTCTGCGTCTTCAATTGTCCAGTTATCGGGTTTGCTCATTTATTTGCTCCGAGGTTTGCCAATATTTGTAAAAAGGGGCAATTCAAAAGGAATTGCCCCATTCTAATATTGCTCAAACAACTTAAATTCATTGTTAATTGCCAGCATTATACTTTGCTGATGATCTAAAAGTGTACTATTTATTTGGGTTGATATTGAAAAATATCATCTAGGTGACATTCAAACACTTCAGCCATTTTAAAGGCAACTTCCAAAGAAGGGGAATACTTGCCTTTTTCGATCGCCATAATGGTTTGTCTGGTCACCCCAACTTTGTCCGCTAGCGCTTGTTGCGTCATTTCGTTAGCAAAAAAGCGCTTTTCACGTATGCGATTAGTAATAGGTATGTCTGCCACCCTAATATCCTCTACGATAATTAAACAAGGTGACAGAAAATCGAGCGACTTCAGACAAAATGAAACTAAACATCAATATATGCGCAGTTAACAGTGGAATTTGCATAGAACTATAGTGGTCGGCAAATTCAGGATTATATTCAACTGTAATTATTCGTCCAAGGGTAAAAACTACGCCGACCACCAAAATGGTATAGCCAACTTGATTACCGCGATATTCAAACAGTTTGTCTCTTTCGTCAGCGCCCATTTCAGCTGCTTTATGATTGGTGGCTGCCAACATGCTGTGCAGCACTATTTCTACCAATACACTAAGACCAATAGCTTGAATCAGTAAATCTTTGGCACTTTCTTTAGCCTCTTCAATCGGGATACCAGTGAGCATCACAATGCTATAAAAGTAGTAACCAAATATACAAATTGTGCTGACTAATGAAATCCAATGACTTTTCTCTTTAAATGACATGTCCATGCAAGTTCCTCCCAACTAAGCTGGAAGAAATGTATACCTAAACAAACTCAATGTCAAAAATTATTAACATAGAGTAAACATTCAAAGACCTAAAGTTACTTTTTCTAGCTATTCAGTACCAATATCTTCATTCCATAATTCGGGAGATTCAGTAATAAATTGCTCCATCAGTTGAATGCATTCTGGATCCTGCAGAACTTCTAGCTCAACACCTCTGCGTTTAAGCAATTGCTCTTCACCAATAAAGGTTTGATTTTCACCAATGATAATTTTAGGAATTTCATACAACAGAATTGCCCCTGAACACATTGAACAGGGTGACAATGTTGTATACAAAATGCACTCACGGTATACACTTGCAGGTTGTCGCCCAGCATTTTCGAAGGCATCCATCTCACCGTGTAAAATGGGACTACCAGATTGCACTCTGCGATTATGTCCACGACCAATGATTTGGTTTTGATAAACAATAACTGAACCAATAGGGATACCGCCTTCCTGTTTGCCTTTGATAGCTTCATCAATGGCTGCTCGCATGAATATGTCCAATTTGCTCTCCCATTATGGTTAGTTTCGCGCACTTAATGTTAGCAAGGAGGTTAGCTGTTTAGCCTTACAATTAATCTGTCTCCCTGCTTTATTTCACCAATCTAGCATAAATTGATACACTGCTAGTGTATAGTTTTGAAGCATTCATTTAACGTCGTATCAACGCTCAATTTCCATGTATTTTAAGTTTCCAATATCCCTGTCATTGATGCGCAATAAATTCGCTATATAAATTACTGAACAATAACAAGATCCATCTAAAGTGATGTTGTTATTTATCTGCAGTTAAACGCCAAAAGGATAACAAAAGCAATGAAAATTCTTGTAGACACCCACTCACACACCATCGCCAGCACACATGCATATAGCACCGTTCATGATTATTTTGTGCAAGCTAAAGTGAAAGGGTTACAAATGTTTTCATTAACCGATCATGGACCTGAAATGCCTGACTCGCCTCACCCTTGGCACTTTGGAAATCGTAATGTGATACCACGAATTGTCGATGGAATAGCCTGTCTTAAAGGCATTGAGGCAAATATATTGCCACCTGAAGGGGGGTTAGATGTGCCAAATGGTATGAAACCTTACTTAGACTTTGTTATTGCGAGTTTCCATGAACCGGTATTCGCACCAGCGAGTAAAACCATCAACACCAAAGCACTAATAAACACTATTGCCGGTGGAGACTGCCAGATAATCGGTCATCCGGGCAACCCAAACTTTCCGATAAACTACGAAGAAGTAATTATTGCGGCCAAGGAACATAATGTTGTACTGGAGATAAATAACAGCTCCTTCACTCATTCACGGCAAGGCAGCGAACCTAATTGCGTTCGCATTCTGGAACTAATAGATAAGCATGATTGGAAAGTTGTATTTTCAAGTGATGCGCATATCGCTTTTGATTTAGGTAATTACGAAAAGAGTATTGGTCATGCGCAATCAATTAATTTTCCCATTGAACGAATTGTAAATCGTGATGCAAAAACCTATTTGGCTTTTTTAGCCGAACATAAACGCCCAGTAGCCGACGAGTTGTCTCAGTGGTGCGCAAATCTCTAACTAGCAGCAAGTATCCCTAAGCTATGCGTCGCTCCAACGCATAGCCACATCACACCTTTGATAACTCTTACCGTATTTATCCATAATCAACGCATCATGTGTGAAGCCATTTTTTTCATACAAATGAATGGCGGCTTCGCATTTGGCATTGGTTAATAAAAATAGGCAGTCGATAGGCAATAGTTTCGCTTGGGCGATGACATGCTGAAGCAATTTTTCACCTACTTTTAAACCGCGGGCGTTCTCCAACACGCCCATCTTAGTCAGTTCGAATGCGCCATCTCCTTTATTTAATAATGCGCAAGCGCCAACGACACCTAATTGGGAATGCTTAGCAAACCAAATTTTGCCTCCCTTATCGATAATGTTTTCCTGAGGTTGACCCAATACTTGTTTGTCGACATCTTCAAGCACAAACATGCTTTTTATCCATTGGCTGTTAATTTGCTCAAAAAATGGCGCTAAATCCGGTTCAAAATCTAAAAAAGTGAGGCTGTTTTCTAACATAGTTGTATCCACGATATTGGTGTTTTGGGAGGTATTTAATGGCTCAAAATGATCTTTGCTGCGCTCAAGTAACGAGCGTTTATCAAGGGCTTTTTCGAAAGTCTGCAATGAAGCGTAAAAGTGATTTTCAAACTCACTGCATAAATCTTTGGCCGCTTTATCAACGGCCGCCCATACAGGTCGCATTTCCGCGACTTTTTGATGCCCTAGCGTTGATAAGCTCAGTACTCTTTTTCTTGAGTCTTCAGTGTCTAACTGAATCTCAATTAATTTTTTAGATTCTAACTGTCGACTGAATTGACTCAGGGCTGGTTGAGTTAATCCCAGCAAATTAGCAGCTTCTACTACGCTTACTTGCTTTTTTCGATCTAATAAAGCCAGCAAAGTAAACCATTTGGGCTGAATGTTCATATCAAAATGCTGATACACCGCGGCAGCATCTGCCATCATTCGTTCACTGACTCGTTTTAAGCGACTGCCTAACGCCAGTTCACCTAATTCATTTAGAAAATCTTTGTTCATACGCACCTCTATATAAGCATTTATATAACCACTTATATATAAATGCAAGTAGAAAGACGACGATTAAACATAGGTGTATTTGCAGGGATTAGATATAAAGGGCGTTTAGCTTAAGGATAGAAGTGTTGAAGGTGGTTCATTCAACACCAAGTAAATCAACTAAGGTAGCTTGTAATCAAAAATATAGAAGTGCTTTGTGTCCTTAATCTCAATGTTCATAGTACCCACAATACCGGTCAATTCGCCGCTGCCGGAATCAGGTACCACGGTAATCGCTAAAGACGGTTCGCCTTTGTTCATAATGCCTTGATGGATTAACACAAAACTGCCGTGTTTGCTGTCTAAAGTACCTGTGAACGATTCTAATGCCACATAACCGGCAGAACCTTTAACCTCGGTCATATGACTTAGCATTTGTCCTTTCGATTGGCCGTCAAGTTCACCATGATAAGTTTTATCCAAGGTCATTCTTGCAACTGAAAATTCGGCATCCGTTTGCGGTTGCATGATTACTTCGAACTCGCCTGTTACATTTTCAGTATTCAAATTTGGATCTCCTGAATAAACAACTTGGGCATAAGGAACAACAACCAACCCTAAAATACAGAAACAAGCTATCACTAAAATGGTTTTAAGATTGTGCATTTCCATGTCTCTTTTAGATTCCAAAAATAAGTATAACACCAATCTACAAGCTGTATATAAAAACAGTTTTTAATGTCGTGGAAAATACTTTTTAAAAAAATTGAAAAAAAATGTCAGGTTATTTTCATTTGTCTCGACTATTTAAGTAATTCACTAAAACGAGAGATTTGATATGAACACTGCAACGTTAAAAATGCATGAAAAAACCACACCATCACAAAGTTTTATTTGGTTAAAACGAGGGCTAAATTTATGCTTAAAAGCACCGTTTAAGATATTCTTTTTAATGTTGGCAACAATCATTATTGAAGGTCTATTTCAATTATTACCCGCTCCTTTTGGTGTCATCACATCTAAATTAGTGATGGCCATACTAATCGCTTCGTTGTGGCCAGTATTAGATCAAATATCACTGCATAAATCTTTTACATTCAAAAGTTTAAGACTCTATACAGGTTGGTCGAAACTACCATTGTTGAGTTTGTTATTGTTACTCCCGACTGCGGCGCAAGTGCTCACAGCTGTTGCTATGTTGGGGAGCAGTGGCCTCGAATTATTGTTTTATGCTCAAATGGTAGATGTGACGCCTGCGCAGTTATCCATTATATTTGCCTCAGCTACCCCGGTTAGCATATTGTTGATGTTTGTACCTGCATACCTTTTGTTAGAAAACAAAAATATACCGACTTCAATTAACAACGGAATTCGCTTAGCACTTCGCGCATGGAAACCCCTAACAGTAGTTTTCGCTATCAATCTACTGGCAATAATGGCTGTGCCATTTACGTTTTTACTTAGCGCATTATTACTCGGTCCATGGTTGCTTTGTATAAACTATGTGGCATTTAAAGATCTCACCAACGATCAATAGGAAGGTGCGTGACTCAAACTGCAAGGATTGAAGATATTTTGTCGCAATACGCGCCGTTATTGGCACGTATTGCAGCAACTTATGAAGCCGATTTGGGGCTAAGAGAAGACTTGATTCAAGATATTAGTTTGGCGGTTTGGCGAGCTCTGGAGACTTTTAGGGGTGACAGCAGCATAAAAACCTTTATTGCACGAGTTGCTCACAATCGTTCAGTTGATCATGTACTGCGCGAAAGCCGACGCAATAACAACCTGTCAGATGAGAATATTGATGATTTGCAAACAATGTCGTCAAATGCCACCCATCAAGATAAACAATTAGACCTAATGTCAGCGCTGCGTCAACTAACCCTTGGCCATCGACAAATTATTACTATGCAATTGGAAGGTTTTACCCAATTAGAGATTGCTAGTGTTTTAGGTTTGTCTGAAGCCGCTGTTGCCAAGCGCGCCAGTAGAGCTCGGCAACAACTAGAACAATTGTTGTAGAGGAACAATCATGGATCCGAAATTTGAACAATGGCAGCAAGCCTTTCAACAAAATACGCCTAAAATAGACGTACACAAATTAGCTCTGCAAGTTGCCAGAAACAACCAACGGGAAAAGCTAAAAGCCTGGATTGATTTAATTACAGGTTGCGGCGTTAGCGTTTTTTGCGTGTACTTTTTATTAGTTTATGCTGATACAACTCTTGGCAAGCTATTGTTCGCGGCGTTAAGTCCTATTCCCTTGGCATTTAGCCTTTGGGCGTTTCGTTTACGTCAATCGCAACCTTTCGAGCACAGTCTGGATATCAATCAGCTATTAGAATTCAAACGTAAAAAACTAAGCAACCAAGTGTACTACTGGAAAGTCAGCGCAGTGATTTTAACTGCTCTGTGGTTAGGCTTGGTTGGATTTGCAGGGTTATCTTTTATCAAGCAAGGTGGCGAGAGTCTTTGGCTGACGCAAGTAATTTTACAAACCCTAGTGCTAGCTGGGACATGGGGACGCTTTATCTATTTGAACAAACAACTACCTAAACGCTTAACGAAAATTGATGCTTTAGCCTAAATTCAGAAGAAATAATTTTAATTCTCGTGGTTGCTGATGAGCTTTATTTCACCATTATGCGCTAATCATCACCTTTTACACCTGTTCAATATTCATACAAATCAACATGTTAAAAAAATGCTGTCTATCATACTCAGTAATACCAAATGGATTAAAGGACTAGATAGTATTTTTAAGGTATCCACTGACATACGAATGTATTCTCCCAATGCTATCGGCAACTAGGGTTTTCACGTTTAATGCGCGCCATCGAAACACGCTTAAAATTTAAACTTTAATTTATTGAGGAAATAACCATGTTGAAAATAGTTAAAACTTCGCTGTCTATTGTTGCCTTATCATTTGTGTTCGCTGGGCAAGCTCAAGCTGACGTGAATGAAGCATTGAAAAATATCTGCACTATTGTTCAAGCGGATGATAAAACCGAGTTACGTAAAAAAATGAAAGTCGTTCAAACCGACTACAGACTTAAACTTCAAGACTATTACGCTTCTGTAAGTTGTAATGGAGAAAGCCTAATTCGCACTGCATTTAAAGCCGGCGCAATTGAAACTGGGACTTTGTTAGTTAAAAAAATGCCAAAAAGTCAGTTGAATGCGCCTGAATCTGACGGTAAAACCTTGCGAGCTTGGGTTTCTGAACAAGGTTTGATGGATTCTGCAATTGCCAGCGTTTTGAACGAACGTATTTAATTATTCATCAACATGATGAGATAAATATTAGCTAAGCAATACCAACAACAAAATTTGACGGCTCCATTGCGAGCCGTTTTTTTGTCTGTAATACTGAGGTTGAATTACAAATACTTTTGAACCTAGCGCCGGTATAAATAGGAATAAATTTTGGACATAGTTAACCCTAGCTCCCTGCAACAAGAATGGACAACATTACAGTACCAATACGACAGTTATGAGAAATTTTCATTGTTGATTAAAGTTTTCAGTGTGATCTTATGCAGCTTTTTAGTGTTTCATGTACAGCTTGATTTTATCGTACCTTCACTGTGTATCGTGTTTTGGATGCTCGATGGAATTTGGAAAACCTTTCAGGGGAGAATTAGTCAGCGACTTTTGGCAGTTGAAAAAGCATTACTAAATCCGATGCAAGACACTGGTATGCAATACAATAGCCAATGGGAGTTTAACCGTCCTAGTAGCATGAAATTGATTGTGAGTTATGCGACAAACGCTTTAACTCCAACTGTTTTAGTTCCTCATTTACTAATCATTTTGATCGCACTTATGGGCACTTACATATCCTAGATTTGAACGCTGGAGTCACGAATGACTCCAGCTATTGTTGCTAGCTTATGCAGCTTCGGTCAAATAAATTGAACGATAAGATGCGTACATTGATGTGAACAGCAAAGGTACAACCACTAACAAACCTAACATTAATGGTAAAGCGCCTACAATGTATAGCACCAACATCACTATGCCGTAGATTAAGAATGGCATCACGTTTTTAAAGCAACCGATAAAGCTCTCCTTCATCGCAGCAAAAACCGGCATATCTTGTAATACGATTAATGCTGGAGCGAACCATACTGCCATTACCATTGGCAACATTAACGCCATTGCGACTAAAAATGATAACCAAAATTGCGCACCCATCATTTCAGGACTGCTCTCTCCTGCGAGGATGTCCATGTATACCGAACCCATAGCTACAAACATAACGACAATACTGATAACAGCACCAATTGCAGATAAGCCCACTAGCCTGCCTGCGCGATATGAGAATCCAGCAAACAAATATTTGATGTCAAAGGGCTTACCCTCTGCTGCAGCCTGACAACCTAACATCAATCCACCTACCCAAATATAGGTCAAAAACATGCTAATGATTGAGCCGATGAAAGGAATAATATTGATCACAATTGCGACAACGAAGCCAACAATCATGGTCACTATCCACATACCAATATCTTGCTTAAATAAACTAAAACCTTCTGATATCCATGTCATTCCATCGCCGACAGCTTTATTTGATGGGCCGGTATAAACCCAAGATCCAGTAGGTGCCTCTGTTGAAGTAAGATCAGACTCGGGAGCTTGATACGGGCTATTTTCGTTATTATCCATTTTTTATTCCTATGTAAATTCCCAACATCATTAGAACTAAGAATTTTTCTAATGATTTTTTTAGTAGACGTGAAATTATCATTAGAATGCTGATGAATACAACTTTTATGCACCTAACCCAGTGATCGATATATATTTTCCACGGGCTAAAGCCCGTGCTACAAGAACAAAGAAACATAACAAGAATGTGTAGGCGGGTGCTTTAGCCCCGCGGTTGTAAGGGTTTCCCCATGGCCTAAAGGCCATGCTACGGTAGGAATGTGTAGGCGGGGGTTTTAGCCCCGCAGATTTTTACAGGGTGAAGTTAAGGCTAGCGAACAAGGTTCTAGGTAAACCGACAAAATATCGATAATTGCCAAATGCGATATCTGCGCGCTCTGCATAATCTCTATTGGTAAGGTTATTTAATCGTAGTGACAAACTTATGTTGTCGTTCATTTGCCAACTTGAATGCAGGTTAAACAAGTCATGTCCCGCGTAAGTGGCTGTATTTTCTGGATCTAGATAATATTCATCCATATGAGTCCATTCCAGACGGAAGTTCAATGTCTCCATAGCTTGCCAATGTAATCTGGCTCCGGCCAAAACTTTAGGTGCCGTATCAATATAATTCCCTTCGATGTTAATATTAGACAGGGTTAAATCGGATTTATAAGTATGTCGTCCCCAACCCAAATTGGCATCAAGCTGAATATTATCAGCTAATGCTGTACGAAAATTGAATTCCAATCCCGTATGCATTGTTTTGCCTTCGCTAATATTTTGTCTCTGAGTATCTTGGAAAATTACGTTTTCTTTTTCCATTTGATAAGCAACGGCTTCTGCCTGAAACCCATCCCACGATGCTTTCCATCCTAACTCAACAGAAAGCACTTCTTCAGCGTCTAAATTCGCAATTTGTTGGCCGCTTTGTAAGCGAAAAAGTTCTGTGCTTTGAGGTGCTCTAAAACCACTGCTTAAATTAGAAAAGATAGTTTGATTAGGAGTGATTGAATGCAATAAGCCTACACGCCAAGACCACTGTTCAAAGTCGACAGTTTGATCAGAGGGACGGGTAAAACGACAATTTTCCACCTCTGCTGCACATACATCACCATCGGTTATATGATTATCGTAGTCGTACTTCGTCATATCAAAACGCGCGCCTACACTTAGCTGCGTATTTTCTGTAATACTCCATTTTGTATGCACAAAAGGCGAGATAAGCGTAGCGTCCACATCATAATCATAGTGAACACCTTGGGGAATAGTCGGCGAAAAGTCTTCCCCTTGGGACTCTGTTAACTCACCATTAGTAAGATCAACGTCAATTCCTGAAATGAATTCAACATCGGTAAAGTGCTTTTCATATTGGCCCTGAATACCAACACTTTGTTGACTGTTTTCTTCAAGTGCTTGCCAAGGTAAATAATGCTGTAGAAAACGCATATCAGTCCAACGGACGTAAGGGGTTAGTTTAAAAACGCCCTGTTCTAGTTCTGTTTGCCACTGACTATGAGCACGAAAACTCTTAGACTCCCTAAAGGCTTCTGGATTCAAGTTTATACGCCGCATAGCTTCATCTTTGTAACTCAATTCGCCTTCAATGAAACCAGCGGTTTCTTGGTTTAAGTTGGCATAACTAAGCACATTTTTAACTTCCCACCGACCTACAGATTGCTGATGAATAAGGTCAATTTTCTGCTGATTGAAACCACTGTCGTTTTGATAACCGTCATCGTCAGTGATATTCGCTAATAAGGCAAAACCCGCCTCTGCAGTGCCTTGACTAAAAGTGCCTTTGAGTCGATGGAAACCGTATCCGCCTACGTCAGCAGAAACTGTATTTTGCACACCTTCAACATCGGCACTAATAACGTTAATCAGTCCATGAACTGCATTAGAGCCGTAAAAAACACTGTTGGGGCCTCGAACCACCTCCACTCTACTAGCTTGTTCAGAGTTCACATCGAACAGTTGATTAGCGTTACAAAACCCAGGAGCTCTCAAGGAAATACCGTCTTGGGCAAATAAAAATGCGCCACAACCACCAGCCCCGGTAAAAACAGGAGAACGAATAGCAGTTAAGTGTTCTTGACCATTGCCACGGCTTATCCAACCACCGGGTACAGTATGAAATAACTGATTGATATGCTGATGCCCAACTTCTTCAATCTCACTTGAGTCGATAATACTTACGCTACTATCGGCTTGCATAATTGCAAGAGGTTGACGAGTTGCAGTTACTGTAATTCGTTCATCTATCGCTAATGACTCAGCCAAACTGACAGCGGATACACTACTCCCAGCAATAGTGAAAATACTGCACCAAATAATCTTAAACTTCTGACAATTCATTTTCTCACCTTGTTTCTATTGTGCTTAAATGTCCATCGTGGGCAAAACTTCCACCCGCTGTAAAAACCAAAACCTTATCTGAAACGCAAATTCTTGGTGCTTAATTGCTGAATGTTTTTACAGCCCATTAAACGCATATCTCTTTCAATTTCAGTGCGCATCAAACCGAGGGCGCGTTCGACGCCAGGCTGTCCCGCTGCGGCCAATCCATATAGATACATCCGTCCTATACCAACCGCCTTAGCGCCCAATGAAAGTGCTTTTAACACATGGGTTCCACGTTGCACCCCACTATCAAACAGCACATCAATTTTATCGCCAACCGCTTCTACAATTTCCGCTAGATGATCAAAAGAACTTCGAGAACCGTCTAATTGCCGACCACCGTGATTCGACACCACTATGCCGGTACAACCGATATCCACGGCTTTTTTAGCATCTTCGACATTCATGATACCTTTAAGACAAAACTCGCCTCCCCAAAACGCCACCATGTCTTCAACGTCTTGCCAATTCATTGAAGGATCAAGCATCTCAGTAAAATACCCCCCAATAGAACTGGCACCACCTTTCATATCGATATGCGCGTCTAATTGCGGTAATGAAAACTTTTCGTGGGTGACGTAATTAATCCCCCACATAGGTTTCGATGCGAACTCCCAAAGCCCTTTTAAATTCAATCTAAAGGGAATCGAAAAACCGGTACGCAAATCTCTTTCTCTGTTTCCGCCAGTGATTGAGTCTACGGTTAACATCATTATTTTGATATTGGCCTGTTTAGCACGCTCCATCATTACCCGATTCAAGCCTCGGTCTTTGTGAAAATAGAATTGATAGACTTGCGGCGCACTGAATTTTTCAGCAATCTCTTCCATGCTGACAGTACCAAGGGAAGAAACACCAAAAAGGGTTCCAAATTTATCAGCTGCGGCAGCAACTGCTCGTTCACCTTGATGATGAAACAGACGTTGCAATGCCGTTGGCGAACAATAGACAGGCATAGGTAATTTGGTGCCCATCACTTCAACTGACATATCGATATTTTGTACCCCTGACAAAACACTCGGAATAAGGTCACATTGATTAAACGCTTGAGTATTACGTTGCATAGTAACCTCATCATCAGCACCACCATCGATATAATCAAAAATGGGGCTAGGTAGGCGTTTTTTTGCAAGTTTTCTAAAGTCGTGAAAATTATGACACTGACTTAATCTCATTCACTTTTTTCCTATTTTGAAACTAAGATTTAAATAACAAATGGTTGAGTTTTGAAATGATTTACTCACTGATGTTATCTGCATTTTTAGAAGATATTGTCATTGCTTGAAGAGCCGAGTTACCTAACTCATCATCCAGCTTTTGGGTTTGTTTAATGGTATAAAACTTATTCACCGCAACATTCCGATGAACGCTTTCAAACTGTTCCGAGCCAGGCCACACAATACGAATTTCATCGACAACATCGGCATCTGCTAAACCAAAATGTAATTCAGATGGAGAGCTAGATATAAAACTTCCGCCAGACCGAACCTCTTGCAATTGCGTTATGCCATTGGCGGTGACGTATACTTTTGCACCTATAGCTTGGGTATTTTTACCCAGCCCTTGTAAGGTCAAATGAATGAACCTTTTGTCTGCAGACGAAGATGCGTTGTTTTTATATAACAACAATCGGTCTTGATGATTGCTAACTAAAATATCAACATCACCATCTCGGTCATAATCTAAACAGGCAACACCGCGTCCTGATAACGTATCGGTAATCCCAAGCTCACTGCTCTGTTCGCTAAAAGTGCCATCTTGATTAGACATAAATAAACGACTTGGGGTGTTTTCAAATTCTCGCATTGAACGTTTTAACTTCATATAGGCATAGGGGCTACCCAAGTGTTTGCGTAACTCACTATCCAAATCAAAGCCATTCACGTGAAAGGTATCGGGCCATTGGTCATTATTGAAATCGGCGAAACACGCTCCCCAAGCCCACAACCCTTCGGCAACTCCAGCCTCGTCCGTCACATCAATAAATTGTCCATCAATATTGTTGTATAGACGGTTTCCTTCTACTCCCCAGTTTCCTTCAGCTTTACCATTGGGGTCAGATACACTGCTGACAAACCAATCCAGATCGCCATCATTATCATAATCAGCCACAGCACTGCCCATACCGTTTTTATCGGTAATCTGTGATAAGTGGGTGGTATTTTCAAAGCGACCATTACCGCTATTTTTATACACCTGACTAGTTTCAAAATCGGCGGCCATCAACAGATCTGGGTAGCCATCGTCATCAATGTCAGAGAAGGTACCGGTAAAGGTAAAGTCAGTGCTGCCGATCATTTCCATTAAATGCGCTTTTTTATCCGCTGCGACAAATTCCAAAGTAGTACCAGAGCTAACATTTTCCCACAAATGGTTGGGCTGTTGACCTCCCAATCCAGGACCTCGCCAGTGGGTCGTTAATGCATCTAAATCACCATCCAAATCATAATCGGCAAACGCAAATGACCAACTGGTTAACTGTGCTGCAATACCTGAGTTTTTAATCGGTATAAATTTTTGATTGTTATGATTAATGTATAACGTGGGATTCTGGCTATGTTGATCACCATTTAACTCACCTGCTATAGAAGACAAATTAGGGTGAACCAAATTAGAGGTAATAATATCCAAATCGTTGTCGCCATCGATGTCTACCATGGCAACGCCATTCGATAATTCTTTAGAGGTAATTCCCCATTGTTTAGATATGTCGGTGAAACTGCCATCTCGGTTGTTTCGGTATAAAACGTCTGCCGAGCCATCTCCGGTAGGTTGAAAAATATCTGGCCAACAATCGCCGTCAACATCGCCAGCGGCAACACCGCCACTAAAAATTAGGCGTTGTGCAGATTGTAGATTATAAAGTGGCCAAGAAATGTGATGTCGCTTAGTTAACCCCGATCTTAAAGCCACTTCTTTGAATTGATGGGGATTATTGTCAATCTCGTCCACCTTTGCGACTTCGCAACCAAATAAGTGGGATTCAAGTACGATGGCTTTTATCCGACCTGAAGATTTTAGCGTACTGCGGTTATCAGTGATTAAGGTTTTGCTCAGACTAGCCAAAGGTTTAGGAGGAGGAGCAAAATCACCTATTTTTGCATTTAAACGCAGTGAGTCGGGTGCGTCTTCATTTTCATTTGGCACCCAAACCGCAAGGCATTCTTGATTATTCAAACAGGGGTCAGTCAACGCACTGAGAAAAGCTAGAATGGCATCCCTTTGATGGGTATTAATATGCACATCACTGGGTAGTTTACTCAAACCTTGCTGTTGTTGTTCTAATAAAAATTTAAGCGGCTTTTGAGAATGCGCTTTGGCCTGCGGATTAAACTCACTGACATACTGCATTTGCGGATTATTGGCGAAACTAAAATCGTAATTTTCAATGGAGTTCACAGGATCGATATGATGAGCAATAACATCCGACAATTGGGTAAATGCCCCCGAGTGTGTGTAAGGAGCAGTCGCGGTCACGTTCAGTAAAGTGGGTGTCCGAAACGCGAATCTATCTTGGTCTTTTTGCGTGACCCCTCGACGTCCAAAATCTTCACCATTGGGCTGCTTGCCTCTACCAAATTGGGGAACAGCAATATTGTGGAACTGTTCATCGGAAAAAATTGGCGGAGTGTGGCAAGCAACACAATCAGCACCGCCTTGTTGCGATTGGTTGAAGAATAATAATGCACCTTCAACTTGTAAATCTGTTAGTGCATCTTCGTCGCCTTTGATATAGGCATACCAATCATTATCAATTAACACTTGGGTAGATTGGTAGTACGAAATGGCTTTTTCAATATTGCTAAAATTTATCAACGTATCGGCATTAGCATCAGGTTCACCAAATGCGGCACGAAACAATTTTAACCATGACTGATTTTTATCATGCTGTTTCATTCTTGCTACAAGTGCGTCACGTATGCCTTCATGAGTTAGTGCAGTGGCGAAACTATAGCCGCGCATTTCGTCATTTGAGACCACTGGAAAACGGGTTTGACTGGCCAAAAGATCATTGCCTGCAGCAATATCTCCTAACCATAAATTACTATCAGGTGTGCGATGGTTTTGGCCTTGACCGCCATTCTTAGACTCGTCATCTAAAACAAAAACACGACCGTCGTAAAACATTGCTCGATTGTATAATGAAGAATTAAAAGTGCTTTGTGCGTGACGCGCTACGTTTGGCGCGCCATCCGCATTAGGATCAGCAGAAGACTGCCAGTCATGCCAACGGCCGGGACCAAGCAATTCGGGATCATAAGCAGACTCGCCAACTGGCAAGCTAAGTTTATCTCCGCCTGCAAGGTACGGATGATGACAACTAGCGCAAGCAACGTCTTTGTTGCCACTTAACGAGCGGCTAAAAAATAATTCTTTGCCCAACCTAAAAAGCGGTGATGATGTTGGTTTTTCATCGACGCTAGGTAAAAGAGGATAAGATTGTTCTAGCTTATCAAGTACTGCTCTGAGCATCACTCGATCAGCGTCTACTGTTGCGTGAGTCGGACTTTTAGTGCCAGTACAGCTGATTAGAAACAAAAAAGCAGTGGCAAAGCAGATTAACTGCTTAACCACTGCAACGTGCCCAAAAGCGCGCGCTAACACTTTATTTTCCTGCACTAACTGACGCACAGGTCTCACCACGCAGGTAAGTGTTATTAACAAAGCGAATTTCGAGTTTTCCGTCCTTTGCATCGATCTTATTTATCTTTTCTTTACCTTCATAAATATGTGACGACAAGCCTTTTTCACTGCCAATGTTCATGCAATTTGGGCTATAGGTCGCATTGTATTGTTGCTCACCATCGATTTGCTTTTCAAAAACCGTCACCACGCCCGTACCACATTGTGCCATGGCATAAATGTCATCACTTTTGTCATAAACCTGAACATGCTCTTCGGTTTCTTCATCAATCCAATGAATATGTTTGTCAGGTGTTCTTACGAAAAAACCACCATTACAACTCACTCCTGTAATCGGTTTCGCCGCGGCTGACACAGTTGTTGATGCAGCAAGTCCCAAAAGCATTTGTGAAATAACAATTAAACTAATACTGACTTTTTTCATAATTAACTCTCTTTGGTTATCTATTAAGTAGCATTTGACGCACTACCAATTAATTTGAATTAACGTGTTCACCGTGGTGGCTTTCCAAACCCAATCCAACTATTAAACTCTGCGGCAACCACGAGTTCATCGTTTTCAGCGGCTAATGCCAAGGCAGGTAATTTTCTTGGCGCAGGACCAGACACCACTCCGCCGCCTTCTTTAGGATTAAAAACCGACTGATGGCAAGGACACATATAGTTTTCTTCCTCTTCTACCCAACCGGTGACTGGGCAACCTGCGTGAGTACATATGGCGGAGTAAGCAACTATGCCGTCGGCAGACATTTGCTGTGTTTCTGTCGATAGCGATTCTTTAGACAGTTTTTGAATCAGAATTTGGTTGTAACGAGAGCCATCTCGCACTTCCCCGGTTTTTGGATCCACAGGTACCACTAGCAATTGTTTATCTGATTCTGCGAGATCAGATATTTTGATTAAAGGTCCCTGTAAACGCTTGCTAAAATAGGTAAAACGATCACCTACTTGTGGGGGCAATTTACTTTCTGGCGATTTTTTCTTGATTGCAGCTAATGCTGTATTTCCAGTGAAACAGTTCACTGCCGGTATTGCTAAAGCAAGATATTTCAGCAAATTGCGTCTCTTGCTATCGGTACCGTGATTTTGATTGGTTTGGGCACAACCACAGCATGCTGCTTGATCGATATCATCATGCTTGTTATTTATTTTTTCTTTCATTGCTACACCTCGAACTTCAGCAGGCTAAATAGACTTTTTATTTTATTGGTTTATGAAAGTCAGGGGAGACACTCGCCTCCCCTTCAAGCTTTTTAAGCGTCAGGTAAAGCGAATACCCAGATTACGCCACCTTCAGGCACATCTGATATCCATTCACCGGTTTCGTCTTTTGCTGCCAAAACACCATTGGTCCAATGAGGATCAACACCGTAGCCAGCGGTTATAGCTATGTATTGCTTACCGTCCACTTCATAAGCGACAGGTGGTGCAATAGCGGTTGAGTTCAAAGGGAACTCCCAAAGTACTTCGCCAGTTTTGGCATCAAATGCTCGCAACATGCGATCATTGGTACCGGCGCTAAATACAATGTTGCCAGCTGTAGATAGAACAGGTCCCCAGTTCATGGTTTTGCCGTAATCGTGCTGCCATACTTTTTCGCGCTTGTTCACATCCCACGCCTGCATCTGGCCAACACCTTTATTCTTATCAGCTAAATACACGTCTAAGTCAGGAATATCGATACCAGCCCAGAATTGACCTGAAGCAGGTTCAACATCATCTTGGAATTTACCTTCGAAGGAATTACAAATGTTGTCGTTTGCTGGTACATACATCATCCCTGTATCTGGGTTATATGATTCGTAAGGCCAGTTTTTCCCACCCCAAAGACTTGGGCAGTAAGAGACACGTTTGCCAGTGACTGGAACGTGGTCGTAATCATAGGTAGGACGACCCGTTTTAGGATCCAAAGATTTAAACGCATTGTTCGCTACGAAAGGTTTGCCTTCGAGATATTCAATCTTGCCTTTACCATCTCTTTCTAACCAATACATGTAACCGTTACGTTGTGGAGAAACTAAACCTTTAACCTTTTTTCTACCGTCTTTGAGGCCATCAATCAGCATAGGTGCGTTCATCGCAGCCCAATCCCAAGAGTCGTTATAGTGGTACTGATAGTGCCCCTTAATTTTGCCGGTGTCAGGATCCATCGCGATAGAAGATGCAACATACAAGTTATCACCTGGACGTTGGTCACCTAACCAAGGCGAACCGTTACCTACGCCCCAATAAAGGATATCTTCATCGGCGTCATAATTGCCAGGCATCCACATACTGCCGCCACCATATTTCCAAGCGTCAGGACGTTTTCCTTCTTTTTTCCAGGTTTCATGGCCAGGCTCACCAGGGCCAGGTACGCTATAGGTTTTCCAAGCAGTTTCGCAGGTTTCTGCATCCATAGCTTCAAGGAAACCACGTACACCATATTCGCCGCCTGAAGGACCGACTAGAATTTTGCCTTTCACTGGAGTAGGCGCTGACGTGATGTATGCACCTATGCTCCAATCACCGATTTGGCTTTGACACAAACGTTCACCCGTTGCTGCATCTAACGCGTTAAGTGTGCCATCTAGGCCAGCAACATAAACTTTGTCACCCCACAAGGCTACACCACGACTAGTATTGTGCATAACACTCAAATCATACGGATTATCATGCTTATAACGCCAATACAGTTGTCCAGTTTTGGCATTTAATGCAAGTACGTTGTTGTAAGGTGTAGATACAAACATAACGCCATTGTTAATTTGTGCAGGTGCTTCATGACCTGAGTCCAAATTCGTAGAGTAAGTCCAAACCGGTTTAAGCTTACTAACGTTTTTAGAGTTGATTTCTTTTAGCTTACTGTACATCCAGCCTTCGTAATTACCTTTAGGCAACAACCAGTCTTGGGGTGCTGCTTCAACTAATCGTTTGTGGGTAACCGTTTTATAGTTTTCAATTTTTTTGTTAAGGGTTGTCAGGTTTGCTGCTGATACCGAATAAGCGGATATCAGCCCTACAGCGCCTATGCAACAACTAAGATATTTCATTTTAAATACTAAAGATTTCATTATTATCCGTGCCCCTGTTTGATTTTTTGATTGGCGAACTTATGAATCAATTAACATGCCAATAACATTTCCCTTTAAATAATTTTATAACCAGCTGATTTTTAACGAATTATTATTTTTAGCCTTTAACCTTTTGAAAACATGATTTTTAAATAGTACACAGGTGTTGCAGCATAAATGCGAAAATGAGACACCTAAATTTTGGATATATTGAACATTGCCAACATATGTCAAATAAATGTTAAACATTTAAAAATTCAGTGTTATGGTGAAAAGGAAGGTCTAAATGAATAGAACGAAAATAGTGAAAAATTTGCTGTTTACGCTAGGAATTTAATTGTGTTGGAGAATGGATAAAATGAGACAAGCACCTCAGCTCAAATCGACAAACGACGTTATCGCTTTTATGACCGGAAATTTTCAAAAACGAGATGTAAAACCGAATGAAATGATCGTCAATTCTTGGCAGCGAAGTATTTTGAAATATGGCCTTGACCCGCATAAACAAAGCGAAGTAGAGATTTTATCTAGTAGTGAAATGCAACAACAGTTGCAGCGACAAGAAGACTTTTTAAATATTGCAAAGCATGGTGTTACTGGCCTTGCAAAACGAATTTCAAATGCCGGTTTTTCTGTTGTTTTAACCGATGAAACAGGCTTAACTTTAGACGCTAAAATACCTAATAGTATTCGTGAAAAATGTCAGAAATCTGGATTACGAATTGGAGCTGGATGGTCAGAAAAACAAGTTGGAACAAATGGAATTGGTACTTGTTTAGCTGAAAAAGAGTCAATTATCGTTCATCAACACGAACATTTTTTTGCGGAACAAAGCCAATTGAGTTGCTCAGTCACACCTATTTTCGATCCAATGGGGGAATTAAGAGGTTGCTTAAATGCCTCTTGTTTAGGTGCTTCGAAAAACAAAGAAAACCAATTTTTGACCTTACAAATGGTAATGATGTACGGACGAATGATCGAAAATAGTTATTTTCGACAAGCATATCGCAATCAAATCACCATGAGTATTAAACCAACAGAAAGCTTTGCAGATCTCATTCAAGAACAACTCTTAGCAGTGAATGAACGAGGTATCATCGTAGGTGCAAATCGTTCTGCTTTCGCTGAATACGATTCATTATTGCCTGCAGATCAACAACTTCCGGGCAGTCAAATAGAAGATATCGTTGGTCAATCAATTGATGAGTTGCTTACCAAAAGTAAAGGTGGCGGCGTCGTCGTGCGATCCTTCTCGCCTAAGATGCTAGAGGAAATTGAGATTGGCTTACGGGTTCCATCTGGCAAGTTAAACAGCGTACACACTGTTGCAGAACGAAAACCCACAGAAAGCTTAGCAATGAAAGCGCACCCGACTTTGCAACAGCTCGCGGGGGAAGACCCCGTTGCACAGTCGCAAATTAAACAAATCATGCGGGTCATTAATAAAGATATTCCATTCCTGATTACCGGTGAAACGGGTACAGGAAAAGAAGCTTTTGCACGCGCAATTCATCGTGCAAGCGACCGTTCTGATGGACCTTTCATCGCCCTCAATTGTGCAGCTATTCCAGAATCTTTGATCGAGAGCGAATTATTCGGTTACCGCAGCGGTACTTTTACTGGTGCGAATAAAAAGGGAATGAAAGGTAAATTGGAGTTGGCCCACGGAGGCACTATATTTCTGGACGAAATAGGTGATATGCCGATCCAACTGCAAACCCGTTTGTTACGGGTTTTAGCTGAGAGGGAGACCATCCCACTAGGCGCTTCTGAGCCGACGCATATCGATATTCAAGTTATCTCAGCTACCCACCAAAATTTGCACGAATTAATTGGCCAAAAATTGTTTCGGGAAGATTTTTATTATCGTTTAAACGGTATGTCTATCGAATTACCAAACTTAAGAGATAGAAAAGACAAAGATTTTATAATTAATTATCTGTTGAACAATCTAAATTCTGAGCAACAAATCCAAGTCTCCGAGCAGGCACGGAGTATTTTGCACAGTTATCATTGGCCTGGCAATATCCGCCAGTTAGTCAGCGCTCTAAAGTTTGCAGAAGCGTTATCCGAAGACAATAAAATTGAAGTAGACTGCCTCCCCAAAGACATAGTAAGTGCCAACATACAATTAGAAAACAAAGCTCCAATTGAAGACTCTGTTGAGCAAAATAAAACACTTTCAAATTATGTGGGAAATCAGGAAGGACAGCATTTACTAGAAACCCTTAAAAAGTATCGTTGGAATATCACTCAAGTGTCAGAAGAGTTGAATATTTGCCGCTCCACTGTATATCGAAAAATGCGCAAATATAACATCGTTCAACCTAACGAAATTTACTAGCAAACGACTAAAAAAACCACAGTCTTATTGCGCCACTTAACTAACCTAAATTAGCCTCGATTAAAAATAGCTAACGCGCCTTGCGTTGGCTTTTTTTGATACCTCAAATCCGCTCGTAGCATGTTTATCACAGGTATCATTCACTTGTCGCATCACTAATGCAACATTGCAACATAAGCGTCACTCACAATTTTCAACAAAAAGCACAACCCATTGTTTTAACTGGTTTTATTTTGTTATCGAAATGTAAAAACCATGGCATGCGAATTGCGAAATAGTCGATGGCTAACCATTCACAGGCCACAATACAATGGGAAAATAATCATGAAAATTAAATTTAAAAAATTAAAAGTCGCATCAGCGATTCTGACCTCTTTATTAGCTAGCCAAGCCTTCGCTGCTGATACAAGTAAAATTCAATTTAGCGGTGCCGTCATGCAGTCTTGGCAGACAGGAATGGAAGTTGACGGAGCTGCGGTAAATCCGGCGGATGCAGAATCTGACTCAGGCTTCCATCGTTTGCGCTTTGCATTGAACATTAATGCACAGGTTTCCGAAAAAGTGTCGATATTTGCAGAGCTTGCGGAAGAACCAAATGATTGGAATAACGGCAGTGCTGCTATCTCGCAAGATTTGGCTTGGATTCAATTTGATATGACCGATACCATGGGCTTGCGTTTAGGTAATCTCATTTCCACCACTCAGACATTCTTACGTTATTCAGATGGTGCCGCGGTTCAAGCCAATCCATTTGTAGGAAATGGCTTAGTTGACATGATCACCGCTGAAGAAGGTGTTTGGGTTTACGGTGTTCATGATGTCTCAAACGACACAAACATCACCTGGGATGCAGTTGTTTCTACACCTGACTTCTTTGCTGATTTCAGTGACGGTCGTGGTTATAACTATGGTTTAAGAGGGACGTTGAATTTCAAGAGCGGACTTTCTTTCGGTGCAGGTACCTTCAAAACCAATCATGATATGGATGCCGTAACAGGCAAAGCATTTGGTTCTGCAATAGGCTTAGGTGATGGTGACAACTATCAGTTCGCTAGTACGGCGGTAAGTGCTAGAGGCACTCATACGTTGATCATACCCGGCGTTGATGCCTTTATCTGGCAAGCCGACGTGCAATACAAAACCGATAACTTCATGATCCATGCTTTATACGGCAAAGCCAACGACGATTTTAGTTGGGCAGATGGTCAAGGTAGCTTGCAGACCAACTATATCGAACAAGAATCAGAAATGGCATTTTGGTCAATTGAAGGTAAATACGATCTTACCGCTAGTGCCTATTTAGCGGTGCGCTATCAAGAATCGACAAACGATAGTGAAGGAATCGAGACGGAAAATGATGCAACAAGATTGCAGGTTGGTGCCGGTTGGTGGATGAATGATTCAACCTTATTTAAAATTGAATATGTGAAACAAGAAGAAGAACAATTCTCTGGCGGTGGTGCTACTGAGTTTGGTGCTGCAGGCGGAGCAGAATGGGACGGCATAATTGCTGAAGCATCAGTGACCTTCTAAATAGGACTTACTCACTGCAATTATTAACTGAAGTAGGTAAAAGGGCATACTCGATATGCCCTTTTTAATCACCAAAATAAGCCTAAAAAAGCATCTGAATTAAGCTAGTTTTTTATAATATAAACGCGACGCAGATTGGACAATTCAGCGGGATTGATGATGTGCAGCGGTAATTGATTTTTGGGGATAATGTTCTGTATAAAAAATGTCGCAACTTCGACACTTTCAAATATATTTTTTTCATAAACGGTTATGCTGGAGGGATAACCTTTAGGTAACAACAAGTAATCGTTCAGGGTGCTTTCAACAAAATAAAAGATACCACCTTCGTCAACGGCTAAGATAGCACTAAAGTTTGCAATCTCGCCACACTCTTCAGTGCAGTTGCTAGTCAAAGAGGTTGTAGTATTGTTGAGCGCTACGCCCTTATTAGCGTATTCTTCCCTGCTGAGTTCAACAACTTTCACGCCTCGATTTTTGAGTTTTCGCTTTAATCTTTCCATGATATTCCATACAACTTTGATCTTAATGGCAAAGGGCCTCGACTAACGAGACCCAGCGAATAAGATTAAGACTGAATATAGGCCACATGAGTTCTCATATACTCGTATAAACCGTGCTTACCATCAGCACCTCCGATGCCTGATTTACGAGCACCCGCATGGAAACCTTGCATAGCTTCAAAGTTTTCCCGGTTGATATAGGTCTCTCCATAATCTAAGCCGCTAATCGCGTTCATGGCAAGGCTTAAATTCTGAGTATAAACAGAAGATGTTAGTCCATATTCTGATGCATTTGCACAAGCAATCGCTTCATCTAAATCTGCGACAATTTGAACAGGCAAGACCGGGCCAAAAATCTCTTTTTGCATAATTTCCATATCGCTATTACATCCTGTCAAGACTGTTGGTTGATAATGGAAACCTTGACCTAGATCTGCTAAATTTCCGCCAGTCACCACTTCAGCACCTTGCTGTTTGGCAAACTCGACCATTTTAGCAACTTTATCTAATCCAATTTTATTTACCAATGGTCCCATATCAATATCGGGTTGTGCTAAGGGATCGCCGTAACGTGTGGCAGACATTGCAGCGCTCAATTTGGCAGTAAATTCATCGGCCACAGAAGCCTGAACATAGACTCGCTCAGCACAATTACAAACTTGCCCTGTATTGATCACTCGCGAGTTCTTTATTGCCTCCACAGCTAAGTCAACATTTGCATCCGCCAATACTATTGCAGGTGCTTTACCACCTAACTCCAAATTAAGTTTGGTGATATTTGGCGCTGCAGCGGCCATTATTCTTGAACCTGTACCTACACTGCCAGTAAAGCTGATCATATCTATTTTAGGGCTGGTAGACAGTGCATTACCCACCTCGTGCCCTGTCCCACAAACAACATTGAATACGCCAGCAGGCAGATCGGTTTCAGCCACAAGTTTAGCAAACTCGAAGCAGTTGTTTGGCGTCTCCTCACTTGGCTTAACAACAATGGTATTGCCGGTGATAAGTGCAGGAGCCATTTTTCTTGCAATCAAAAAGAATGGAAAGTTCCACGGCAAGATTCCCGCGACTACGCCAAGGGGCTTCCTAAAGACAAAGATGTTTTCTCCTTGTCGATCACTAGTAACAACTTCACCTTCAATGCGACGTGCCCACTCAGCCATATAATCAATGTAGTCGGCCGTAAAGTTAACTTCTACGTTCGCTAACTCTTTTGTTTTTCCCTGCTCTTTTACGATGACAGTAGCTAGTCTTTCAGCATTCTGTCTTACTTTATCGGCGATTTTCTTTAAAAAACCTGCGCGTTCGATAGCCGGCTTTTGGGCCCATGAAGACTGCGCTTTTCGAGCAGCATGAATAGCTTGTTCAACTTCTTCAGCTGAAGAGTTAGGAACCTTAGACAACAAACGGCCATTTGCAGGGTTGAACACCTCAATGGTGGATGTTGGCTCAGCGCTAAACTCACCATTAATATAATTACGATAAACTGGTATATCAGACATGCTTGAATTACTCCCACGTTTTAATTTCAAGTCGTTTATAAATCATTACGCCGTGTCTCTATGAGACTCCTTTCAAGGACTGCACCGGCTCGGAATAATCTAATCCGTTTAAACAGAATGATTGTCTAATACCAAGCAACCCCTTAGCTTTGTAATATGGTTGGGTAAAAAACAATACCTAAGACTTAGTGCAAGCGTCACACCAGCTGTTATAACTATCCTCACTTTATTGTTAAGCCAATGTTATGAAAGTGTTTTTTTATTTAGATGGGAGAAAAATGACAAAAGCTATTTAGTCAAAAACAAACTTCGTAAAGGAGAAAAAGCATCAAGTGTTGCATGTCCAAGTGTCGCAGATGATACAGTTTGGTGATTTTTAAGACAGTTGCCGTGTCGCCCATCTTAAAAGCCGATTTCGCCCTAAAGCGTCGGTAGACTCAATGCCATCAACACATCCAGAATGACCTTAGCTTTTCAATGGAATATAACGCTCTGTAATTAGGGCTATGGTATGTATATTGCTGTATCTAATGCTACTAATAAAACAACTAAACCTGACTTGGCGGCGAATAATTATGAGCAACTTACAGTGTTTTACAGCAATTTTAATGTTGATCGGTTACACATCCAATCTGCATGGCTTTGAAAAAACCATTTGGCAGCATAAGCTCGATTATATCGCCATTCAAGAAGTTGAAAATATACCGACAAAAAACCAACCTGCAGCACAGATTTCTCAACCCATTTTAGCTTCAGCTTTAGCTAAAATTAGCATCGAGCCTAAATCTTCAGATAGCCTGTTGTCTTCTTTGGTAAGCAGCGACGAGGTAAAAACAGTTTTTACAGAACGAGAGGTAAAGGTTTTATCTGAGGGTATTTTTAGCACCTTACAATCCCTTGCCAATAATCAACTATTGATATTTTCGGTGTCTGACAGACATTCCTCATTTCTTGGTATAGGCGCAGAGACATTGTATTCCAGCGGTTCTGTGTATGTTAGTGGAAATGACCTGTATTTGTTGTTGGCAGAAGCTCAGGTCGATATTCAAAAAAAGTACATTAGAGCTGGAAATAGTGTCAATAATTCACGCTTTGCCACCAATTCGGAATTAAAGGGATTTAAATTATCAACTGGTGATTACAGTTCAGAGACGGATCACTCATGGCAACTCCAGTTGTCCGATGGTGTAACTCAGGTAAAGCAGCGAAAAGATTGGATTAAAATAGCATTAGATGGACCTATGCAAGCAGCACAATCTAAGCAAAATAACCAACAGCCAAATCAATCAAGGGAAATTCGGGCAACAGCTAATCAGCATGAAAGTAATTTAACCTTTAAAGAAATTCAGCAACAAAGAGTTTCACAGCCATCTAATCAACAACAAAAATCAGAAATTGAAGTGCGCTTAGAAAAACTCAAACAGTTGTATTTAAATGGGCAGATTCCAGAGCAAGTTTATTTGGAGAAAGTAAACGCCATAATTGAAGAAATATAATTATTGGAGTGCTTTAGCCCCGCGGTTGTTGTGGTTTCCCATGGCCTGAAGGCCATGCTACGGTAGGAATGTGTAGGCGGAGGCTTTAGCCCCGCGAGGATAGGGCAACCGTTTCCACGGCCTAAAGCCCGTGCTACAACTTTGTGAGGTTTTGGTTATTTCCATGACCTAAAGGCCATGCTAGGGGTTTGAATGTGTAGGCGGGTGCTTTAGCCCCGCGAGGATACGGCAACCGTTTCCACGGCCTAAAGCCCGTGCTACAACTTTGTGAGGTTTTGGTTATTTCCATGACCTGAAGGCCATGCTAGGGGTTTGAATTTACCGAATAGCAAAATACAATTTAGTAAACCACGCTATGATAGGCGAAGAGTTGGAGGTACTGTTAATTGCCCTAGCCTTTTGTTGGCAATTATCTAAATTCCTCTGCTCCCAGCGCTTATTGATAGCCTGTCGCTGATCACGTCGTTCTTGTGCACGATTCGCTACTAGAGTAAATCGTGCTCTTTGTTCTGAGGTTAAACGTTCGGCTATACTTTTAATCGGAGCACGGCGCGGCCGGCTTGAACCGCTGCTTTTGGGTGAACTGCACATTTCAATCTCCCTCAATTTTCCATTGTTATCTTCAGTATTAGACAGGAAAACCCGCAAATTAATTTCAGCTCTATTTTGTCGCAACATACAAGTCAATTACGACCTAAAAATAAATCCAAAGATGTCAGCATACAGTTGTCTGTGTACCGCCTCTCTATCAACACCAACTCTATCTTTACACAGGGAAACTCCCATCGCTTTGTGCGTATGCTTGCAACTGTCTAAAAAAACAAAATGACCTTCATTATTTTGTAAGCTCACCAAGCGGCTATTTTGCAATTGCTGATGATAAAAACCAGCGTGCCCTGCAAAGTCTAAAAAGTCGTTATTAAGTGGAGCAATCAGTAGCACGGGGACAGAAATTTCACTGACACTTTCGACATCCGCTGATGGACCCAGAGCAGGATCGAAAGCAATGACGGCAGTAATCCGCTCATCTTTGTAGCTTGCAGATAACAGTGTTTCCTTATCATTTTTTGCTTCTGATAGCTTTGCATACTGACAACTTAAATCTTTTTGCGCAGCAGTTGATTGACAGTACTGAGTCATGTCTTTACCCAAGGTCGCACCCGCCAACGCTAGGCTTGTAAAGCCACCTGAAGAATGGCCTATGGCAGTGACGTTATTGAAGTTTAATTGTTCACTTAAATACTCGGCAGAGGAAAACTGATTGAGAACATAGGATATATCCAAGGAACGATCCCACATACGCAAAGCCGCTTGAGGATCGATATTATCTGGGCCATATATCCAAGATTCACCAAAATGCGAGGGAGCTAAAACGGTAAACCCTTGAGATGCTAATGCATACCCTATCCAGTTATACCCCATGGGATCGCCCATCGCACCATGTGAAAAGACAAACACTTTATTTTTATGCCCTCGCTTATCAATACAAATGGGCGCTTTTTCACATACAGCGATTTGTTCAGAAGGAAACCACACCGTGACCTTAATCGGTCGTTGCCGAGACTTATCAAACAAGTCCACCTTGCTCATTTGAGCCGTAAAAGCAGGACCATTGGGTTGTTGGTTTTGGCCAAAAGCACTGGGAGCGGCAAGCCAGAATAGGGCCCCAAGCGCACAGACGATAAACGCATTGATTGTTTTAGTATGTGCAGTTATTGATAAGCTCATGATTAATCCTTTAGAAAGATATTAAGTAAGAGAGCTTAATATAGCGACAGACAGTGAAGCGCACAGGTGAAGAAAGTCACCTTTTTAATGATGACTTTTGACCTATTCAGATATTGTTGTGTGCGCTACTGTATTGAATAACTGGAGTTATGACCACGATTGGCTCAACGATTTTCCAACCTGTTGTAATCTAACCAGCCTGCTTCGATAGGGTTCTGCTGCTTGAAAATTTGGTTTAGCTTATCACTAAATTGCCAGAAGTCTGCAGCGGTTCGACGCACTGCAAATGAGTCTAAAAATGCGGCATAATCTTGTTCTGTTTCAATTTTTTGCGCCAATGCGACCATGGGAGCAAGCTCAGTTTCTTTGACTCGCCAGAACGCATCTGGGTAACTACCGAGCAATCCATGCACTAAGGTTACGTCATCATTTTTTGGATCTCGATTGGCACTTTCAGAAAATAAGCTATTCACATTAAAATGCGCACTGTTACGTACAAGAGTAAAAATTTCTGGTTGTTTGCCATCGTTTGGTTCAACCATAATCATGCTTAATTCCGGCAATACAGACGCACTTTTTCCTTTAATATTGGCTAACTGAGCCAGCAGCGCCTTGCTTTTGCCTGTTAGCTCACTCTCTTTCAATTGGTAACGAACAGGTTGCACCTTTTTTAAGTGTTCCGCAAAAATATCAAATAGCTCTTGTTTATGATTCTTGGTCTTAAATTCAATGCCACTTGGTTGATCAAAAATATGCACATTACCTTCAAAAAATGACGTCAATTCGGGACCAGATTTTTGATACCAAGAAGCCAACTCTTCACGCCGACTATCTGGTGGTAAAAATGCTAAGAAATTAGTTTCCCCTTCCATACGTAAAAAATCCATGTATAAACGAGTCATCAGTTGATGACCATAGTTACCATACACATCAAAGCCTGCGACCAACAAGTAATGAATACGTTCCAGCAGGGCATAGTCAATAACCCACGCTGTTTTAGGCGGTTCACCTACTAAACCTTTGATCACGGTAGCATTGTCAAAGTGACGAAATACCGTCAATGTGGCATTTTGATTTTCACCATCACCATCCCAAATATCGTCAGGGCTAAAGTGGTAGTCTTTTTCCAGTTCAGTGTTCATGAAGTTTTGCCTGGCCCGCATGTAATCACCTTGACGAGAAGCGTATTCGATCCAAGTTACAGCAAAAGCGGTACTTTGTTTTTCAGCAGGTAAACGCAGGTTGTCTTTTTGTGTTTCATAAAATCGATTGATCTGAGGGGAAGCGGCTACTTCTGGCTTTACAAAATACACCCAAAACCTGTCGTTAATCACATTCAACGCGACTTGTCCGCGACAAACGGGACCTTTGATGTACCCCATAATAGTATTTTGTGCACGCTCTAACATAAAACGATAACGAGCGTTGACCGGTAATTGACTAAACGCGGTTAACGGATTGGCTGCGATTTGCGGCTCGTAGCTAGGCATTTTTGTGACTGTATAATCCGCTTCAATAAACCATTTTTGCCATTTGTCGGTCAGAATTTTGTTGATGGCATAAGGTTGATGGGTTTTATTGACTATTGTTGAGTGCACTGGGAACAAGCGGTAATAAACCCGCTCTACCTTAGGATCATCAAACGGACGACGACTAGCAATAACTTCTATCGGCTGCCCAGAGGGCGTTCGAGAACGTACCATATTGAAAAACTGCGGTTGAACATCGTCATCACTTAGCTCACTGAAATACAGATGAGAGCTAAACAAATGCTCGTAAATGTAACGAGCGGTCAATTGCTCTTTCAAACTCTCAGCGTTTAAAAAATCTTCTAGTTGCTGCACCGCCTGTTGTTCTGCAACCGAAATAGGCGCTGGCGCTGGCATGTAAGCACCTCGTTCAATCCAATTGATTAAGGTGTTATGTTCATCATCACTCAATTCAGGCAGCGCATAAGGCATCCCTCCAAATGCTTGGCTTTGGGCATAACCTTCGAACTCTTGCACTGTGGGACATTGTTGGCTGCGGTCGATACTGACATCAAAGCGCTCATCTAACAATTTATCGGCTGGTAACGGGTTTTGCTTTTTCAAGGTGAGCATTTTTGCTAACACCGAAGCTTGAGTGTTAGCCACAGCTGACTGTTCGCGCTCATTTAATACTGGATAGAATCCCCGCTCTCGCCATTCACTTGAGCTTTGCGCATCAATAAAAAGTCGATTAGGCGTGGCGGCAATAATACGTGAGCCGTGATAGACCTTCTCTTTATTTGCACCTCGCTCGATGCCTTCAGGGTGTGTCATTTTTAACTGACAAGGGGCGTCATAACAAGCATGACAAACCACACAACGCGCATTTATAACAGGTGCAACTTCGGTCTCATAAAAAACTGTGGCGGCGCTGTCTGGCGAAGATTGTTCAGGTGTTGCATTGATCCGGTTATCGGTATTTTCTTCACCGTAAAGTCGGTTTAAATCAAGGTTTGCGATAGTTGCACATCCTGAACATATCAGAATGATGCCGATGAACATCTTGATCCATCTTTTCTGTTTGTACTGCATATTAGTCCAATTGAGACATTAGAAACGCCAAAGCTTTAGGCAAAAAAGGGCGGAATTAAGTATTGTAAATTAATCACCTTAACCTAGGTCAACTAATTGTGACCGTTAAAGTCTATTGTAACTTGATAAAATCCAGGAGTGCTGGTCTTTTCATAATGCCATTCATGGTGATTAATAATTTTTTCGCTTAATTGTAACCCCAATCCATAACCGTAACCAAAAGCTACTTTGCTATCATTCGAATCAACCATAGGTGAAGTATTATCATTACTGGTATTGGTGTTAATGATTATCACTCGACTGCCTTGTTGTTCAATTTTCACTTCACCGTGTTGAGTATGCTGATAGGCATTTCGAATTAAATTGTTGATAACAATGTGGCAGGCAACGGCGACGGTATTTACCTCGCACTCTTCCGTTTCCACTTTGACCTCTACATCTTTGCCGCTGAGCAAATAGTTTAAGTCACAACAGGCCTGTCTAATTTTTTCATCCAGCTTGACCGTTTCTGGCGCTACGTTTAATTCTTCATTCCGACTCAACCAAAGAAATGTATCCGTCAGATTCGTCATAGTAAGACCAGCCCGCTGTATTCGTTCTAACGTAAGCTTCTGCTTTTCACTGGTGGGAACTTTCTCGTTTATGCGCTGCAATAAGTCAACATTACTTCGAATAACTGCAATAGGTGTTCTCAATTCATGACTGGCATAGCTGAGAAAACGCTGTTCTCGTTCTAAACTTTGATGTGCTGACACCAGACTACTCTGCACCAACGAAGCCAATACATTGAGTTCGTTAAAGGTAAAATCAGGGGGCGGCGAATGAAGATTATATTTATCTAAAGACTTAGCCCAACTTTTTAATGATTCAAGAGGCTTAGTGACTTTTAGCATTATCATTACCAGTAAAAGAGCAAATAATAATATGGCGATAATAGCGACTATAGCCGTCCATATTAAGCGGTTAGTAGGATGCAGATCGGAGTAATTTGGCACAAAGTCTTTTTCTAGCATGACCTTAGATATGAATCTTTCTTCACCATTAGGGCCATGGTACAAAACCACAAAGTACAGATTTTTAGGCATGGATAAAATAGTGGCTTGGTCTTTTATCTTGAGTAACTGTCCTACTTCCGACGGTGGATTGGGGAAATGTTGCCGTATGAGTTCAGGGGTATCTTGCCAACGACTAGCAACATGAATGCCGGCGATAATTTTAGGATGTTGATCTTCAACTTCAGTGGTTTTGGCGATTTCGAACATTATGCCATTTAGACTCCTGTCGAGCCCATCCACAAAGTAGTTAACACTTAAAAACGAAAAACCAATGACCATAGAGGAGCCAAGCAATACGACGCTAAAAAAAAAGTGTAGCTTAAGACTTGGCCTGATTTTCACGATTAATTTCCTTCACTATCCACTTTAATGGCAAAACCAACACCTGACACAGTTTCAAGTTTTACATTACTCTGCTCAACATCCAACTGCTTTCGTAGATGATGGATATGTACTTTTAGGCTGTTACTGTCTGGTTGTTCGTCGCCCCAAACCTGTTGCATAAGTTGTTGCCGACTCACAGCTTGCGGACTGGTCCGCACCAAGACCTCGAGTATCTTAAATGCGATTGGCGAAAGTTTTAGCGTATTCTGCTTTAAATGTGCAGTGTGTTGGCTTAAATCTAAACTTAAATCACCAACGGCTAACTTTTTAACTTCTCCGCTTCGCCGTTTTGCAAGCACTTGTACCCGTGCCACCAGCTCTTTCATGGCAAAGGGTTTAACCAAATAATCATCACTACCCGCCTCGAAACCCTGTAATTTGTTATCAAGGCTATCTCGGGCGGTTAACATCAAAATAGGAATATCCATGCCTCTTTCCCGTAGGGTGCTGCATAGCGTTAAACCATCCATTTTAGGCATGTTAATATCAAGTATTATCATTTGGTAATGATTACTTTCGATTAAACTTAATCCCATTAAACCATTACTTGCGTGATCGCACTCGATAGACTCGATCTCAAGATAATCAACTATGGTTGTGGCAAGGTCGATATCATCTTCAACTAACAATACGTTCATGATTAATTTAACTATTCCTAATTTGCTTTAATAACCGCCAGTTGTCTTACCCGTGAGTATAGACATTTGTGTTACGCAGTTTTCTCTTCAGCTAGTCCGCCACCCAAAACTCGATACAAAGTGATACGATTTTCCAAGTCGGCTTGTTTGGTCAGAATCAGCGATTGATTGGCTTGATACATTGTTCGCTGTGCTTCTAAAACGCTTTGAAAGTTATCGATACCACCTTTATAGCGGGCAAGGGATAAAACGTAACTGCGAGTTGCAGCCAACACCAAGGATTTTTGACTATTTAGCTGCTCTTGAATAGTTGCTCTGCGTGCTAACGCATCGGCGACCTCTGAGAACGCGCTTTGAATAGTGTATTCATATGCGGCTAAGTACTTCTGTTGCTGAGCTTCTGTGTACGCTAAGTTGGCATCATTAGATCCACCGTCAAATATTGGCAAGCTGATACTAGGTGCAAGGGTCCAGATTGAACTTGCACCGCCGCTGAATATATCTGCGAGTACCGAGCTAGCCAAACCACCGGTTGCGGTTAAAGATAACGTTGGGAAATAGGCTGCTCTAGCTACACCAATATTGGCATTGGCCGATTTCAAAGTATGCTCAGCTGCCAATACATCGGGACGCTGCAACAATACAGATGATGACAAGCCAACAGGTACATCTGTGACTAAACTTTCGCTACTTGGTAATAGTTCTGGCAATAAACTGTCGTCTAGTTGCTCGCCCACAAGCAAACGCAGTGCATTCAGATCTTGCGCCACTTGGGTTGTATAACTAGCAATATCAGAACGGGCGTTATAATAAATGGTTTCAGCGCTGGCCACATCGATTCTAGAATCGATTCCCATTTCTAACCTTTTATTGGTTATATCCATGGTTTTTTGCGCGTTAGTGGCCGTTTCCTGAGCCAATTTGAGCTGGTTTTTATCAGCGGCCAAGGTTAACCAAGCACTGGTAATTTCACCAATCAGTGAAATTTTTGCCGCCTTTGCCGTTTCTTGACTCGACAAATAAGCTTCCATTTGCACCGCACTTAAACTGCGGTTTTTGCCAAACAGATCTATTTCGTAACTACTTAAACCAACTTCAGCTTGGTAGGTCGTACTAATATTTCCTGACGAGGCCTTAGTACGATTACCGCTTAATCCTGCATTTATCTGCGGATACAGTTCGGCATCTTGGATTCGATAAGTTGCACGGGCAGCTTCTACATCGGCTAAAGTTTGGCGCAAGCTTCTATTACTTTTCAGGGCAAGTTCAATAACCTGAGTTAAGCGTGGATCTTTAATAAAGCTTTTCCACGGCACCTGCGCGGCCTGTTGGTCTGATAAACCCGGAGTCTGCGCTTGGGGAGCATTTTCCCATGTCTGTGCAACAGGCAGTTCTGAACGTGTATATTCAGGCGATAAAGTACTACAACCTGCCAATATCAAAGCACCAGCAATAGGTAATAAACGAGCGACACCCTTGTTAGGTAAAGAGAATTTACGCATCAGCTTTCTCCCCTGTATTAACAGCATCATCATAAACCGGACGCCTTTTTGGGAATAAGCCACGGATGATGACAAAGAATAAAGGTACAAAGAAAATCCCCAAAACAGTTGCGGTGAAGGTTCCACCAACGATTCCTGTACCTATGGAAATTCGACTATTAGCTCCTGCACCGGATGAGATAGCCAATGGTATGGTTCCGAAAATGAACGCAAGAGACGTCATAATGATTGGCCTTAAACGCAACTTGGCAGCGTGCACAGCAGAATCAATCAACGACATACCGCGCTGATAAGAAGACTCTGCAAATTCCACAATCAAAATCGCATTTTTTGAAGCCAATCCAATGGTAGTAACCAGAGCTACTTGGAAATAAATGTCATTTTCCAAACCTCTTAAACTGGCTGCCAATGCTGCACCTACAACACCAAGCGGGATAACTAAAATCACCGATAACGGCACCGACCAACTTTCATATAACGCCGCTAGCGCTAAGAAAACCACTAAAATGGAAATAGCGTAGAGGGTGGAGGACTGTCCACTAGATAATTTCTCTTGGTAAGATAATCCACTCCATGAGAAATTTAATTTTCCCTGCCCCACTTCTTGGGTTAAGCGCTCCATTTCAGCCATAGCTTGACCCGAACTGACGCCACTGGCTGCCGCACCTTGAAGCTGATAAGACGCAATTCCATTAAAACGCGACAAACTTTGTGGTGCGCTTGACCAAGAAATAGTACTGAAAGCGGAGAAAGGCGTCATACTCGTTTCACCATCAGCGTTGGTGCCACGAACATGCCATTCACCCAGGTCTTCAGGTTTCGAACGGAACTGCGCATCACTTTCTAAATAGACCTTTTTCACCCGACCATTATCAATAAAGTCATTTACATAAGTTCCGGCCCAAGCTGAGGTTAAGGTGCTAGATACATCTGATAATGACAATCCAAGTGCGGTGGCTTTGCCATTATCAATATCAATTTTCAGTTGAGGAGTATCACTTAACGCCCCTTCTCTGACCCCAACAAGCAAACTGCTTTGTCGTGCTTTTTCGAGCAACTCATTTTTCAATTGGGTAAGCTCATCACGAGTTGTGCCCGCTGCGGCTTGCAATTCAAAGGTGAAACCATTGCTTTGCCCTAGCCCTTGAATCACCGGCTGCGACATAGAATATACGCTGGCATCACGAATACTAGACAGGTTTTTATTCATTCGATTAATTAGCGCATCTGCACTTTGCTCTTCGTTAGGTCGCTCATCCCAAGGCGTCAATGCAACAAATCCCATACCCGCATTTTGGCCACTACCGGCGAAATTAAAACCGGAAATAGAAAAGGAACGAATAACAATGTCAGACTCTTTTTCCTGCAGGTATTGCTCGACTTGCTCTGCCACGGCCCGTGTACGCTTGATGGATGCACCTGGGGGCAAATTAATTTGAAACATAGTGCTGCCCTGATCTTCTTGAGGTAAGAAACCAGTAGGTAGACGAACAATTAGCAAACCTAAAACAACAACTATGCCACCGTACACCAAAACCCAGCGAACTTTACGCGCAATAATGCTTTCGACATGGCCAGTATAAGACTTCGTCATGCGCTCAAAACCGCGATTAAAACGAGCAAAAAAGCCCTTACCTTCACTGCTATGGTTGCTTTGTTTAAGCATACTGGCACATAACGTAGGACTCAGGGTTAACGCGACAATAACCGATAGCGTCATAGAAGAGACAATAGCAATAGAGAACTGTTTATAGATTACACCTGTGGAGCCACCAAAAAACGCCATAGGTAAAAATACAGCAGATAACACAACCGCGATTCCCACCAGTGCCGTACTAATTTCCGACATAGACTCTATGGTCGCATCACGTGGCGATAGGTTCTTTTCGCGCATCAAACGTTCGACGTTTTCTACCACAACAATGGCATCATCTACCAACAAACCAATGGACAAGACAATACCGAACATAGTCAGTGTGTTGATTGAGAACCCAAACGCCGCCAGCACGCCAAATGTCCCCAATAAAACTACCGGCACAGCAATAGCAGGGATCAATGTGGCCCGCCAATTTTGCAAAAACAACCACATAACCAGCACAACTAAAATAACCGCTTCAATCAGGGTTTGTACCACTTCACTTATGGATATTTTAATAAACGCTGTGCTGTCACGGGGGAAGGTCACTTCGTAACCGTCAGGTAAGTTGACCGACAGTTCAGCCACTTTATCTTTAACCCGCGTGGCCGTATCAAGGGCGTTTGCTCCAGGTGACAACATTATTGCAATACCTGAGGCTGGATGGCCGTTCAAACGTGGAATAGCGCTATAACTTTCACTGCCAATTTCCACTCGAGCGACATCACTTAAGCGTACATTCGCCCCCGTTGAATTGTATTTAACAATAATATTGCGAAATTCTTCCGGCGTAGACATCATCGATTGGGCAGTCACAGTAGCATTCAATTCTTGATTAGCCAGCGTAGGTACGGCACCTATTTTACCAGCAGGAACCTGAACATTTTGTGCGCTTAATGCACTGCTAATGTCTGACGGCATAAGCTCATAAGCCGCTAATTTATTCGGGTCTAACCAAATACGCATGGCATATTGCGAACCGAATACTCTGACGTCACCAACACCTTCAATTCGTGCTAGAGAGTCTTGTAGGTTGGAAGATATATAGTCTGCTACATCAAAGGCTGTCGCCTGATCGGTTTTATCATACAGTGCAACTACCAATAAAAAATCTGAATTGGATTTAGTAACTGTGACACCTTGTGCTTGCACCGACTCAGGAAATCGAGTACTAACTTGCTCAACTTTATTTTGTACCTGTACTTGCGCGTAATCAGGATCAGTCCCTTCTTCAAAGGTGATTTTAACCGAAGCTGCACCATCAGACGTGCTAGAAGACGAAAAATACAGAAGCCCATCTAACCCTGTTAACTGTTGTTCTAGTATTTGCGTAACACTGTTTTCAACTGTGGCCGCATCTGCCCCTGTATAGCTAGTACTTACACTGATTACAGGCGGTGCCACACTTGGGTACTGCGCTACAGGCAACGATAAAATAGAGGCAATACCCGTAAGCATAATGATGATTGAGATAACCCAAGCAAATACTGGGCGATCAATAAAAAAGCGAGCAAACATCAACTACACTCCCACTTGTACAGAGGAGCTATTTTGGTCTTGTTTAACCACGGTAATCATGGTGCCTTGCTCGGTCATTTCAACCAATACAGGTTTAACTTCACTACCCGGACGGACTTTACCAGCCCCTTCAACTAAGAGCTTATCGTTCTCTGACAATCCGCTTGAGATCAACCATTTGTTTTCAACGGCATTAACGGTTTCAACAGTGCGTTTTTCGACTAAGTTATTCTCACCAATAACATAGGCATAAGCTTCGCCTGTGGCTGAGTGATAAATACCTTGTTGTGGAACGAGTATTGCGTGTTGATTAACCGCTTCATTTACTTGAGTTCTTACGAACATTCCAGGTAATAACAAACCATTTGGATTCGGAAATTCAGCGCGAAGGGTGACAGTACCTGTTGACGCATCTACTGACACTTCCTGCATTTTCAACTGGCCTTTGTGGTCATACTCAGAGCCGTCTTCCAAGGTAAGTGAAACTTCAGTTGTGCCTTCGGAAATCCCCTTGGAACCCAACATTTGACGCAATTTAAGCAATTCTTTACTGCTTTTTGTCATATCCACATAGATAGGGTCAAGTTTGCGGATAGTCGCTAAGGCGGTAGTTTGCTGCGCAGTAACTAATGCCCCTTGAGTCACATTGGAAATGCCAATATGCCCAGAAATAGGAGCGGTAACCTTAGTAAATTCAAGATTGATAGACGCAGAAGCTAATGCGGCTTCATACTTTTCAATATTGGCTTTCGCTTCTAAATAAGTCGCATGAACATCGTCAGCATCTTGTTGTGAAACACCTTCAAACTTCAACAAGTTCGCATAACGCTCATCCTTCAACTTAGCCGTTTCTAGCGAAGCCTTAGCACTGTTCAAATTTGCTTTTGCTTCATTGTAAGCTGCCTGATACGTAGCCGGATCAATTTGATAGAGCAATTCACCTTTTTCTACGGTATTGCCCTCATTGAATAAACGCTGTTGCACAATGCCACCTACCTGTGGGCGTACTTCTGCAATTGAGGAAGCAACAACACGACCTTGCATTTTAGTATCAATTTTATGCTCACCCGTTGTTACTGCAACATAAGATACGACTGGCACAGAGGCGGTTTTCGGGGGTGCGCTTTCTTGCTGGCAACCACTTAGCAAAGTTACTACCGTAAGCAGTCCCACGATGCTGATTGAAGATTTCATAATTAAGCATTCCTAATTAAATACACAAAATAAGATGAGGCGAAAGCCACTTTATGATTGTGCAATGCACTATCGATAAATTGTATTGGCCTATAATTGAAGCAAAGCTTAACAAGCTGATGGTTAAGGTAGGGTTAACGTATCTATGCTGTTTTAAAATATGTTCATAAATCTTTACGATTATTGTTTATATTGGTTGTCAGGGGATTAAGTAGGAGTAACTAGTTATTTCTAACAGCGCACATTCTCTATAATTAGTGTTACTGTTTTTAGACTTTAAACCGCCTCACTTCATAATATCTGCACATTTATTCTGTAGACTAATGAGTATACTTAATGAAAAGTTAGCTTAGTAAAATCAGAATTCAGAGGTTAAAGCATGGGATTATCATATCAATGGCCATTAATGATGGTGGCTGTGTCTGCTGCGATTGCATTAACAGGATGCAACGACGCTTCGGTAAAGAATGTTACGCAATCAGCCAGTGCCAAGGGCATAGACCTTTCCATGTTTGCCGAAGGAGCGTTTCTCGAAACGCCGACAATCGTTGACTGTGAAACAGCTGAAGGCACAAAAACCACCTGCTATAAATTAGTTACCTCTGGGGCGCCAGCAGGACGTGAACCTGGTCCTTTTTGCCCGAGAAAAATCACCGATGGGGCAGATAAAGGCGGAACTTGGTTTAGTAAAGAGGGAACTGGCGATTTGGTAGATATCACCGGTGAGTTTATTTTAAAGCTAGGTGAATATTACGGTGACGAAAAGTGGATGGTGTATGAAGCCAACACTGGAAATGTGCGCTACACCGCGACCAAAGCAGCCTGTTTAGGGGCGGCACGGCCTGACGTTGAAGAACAATATATGCAAAACTGCATTGAATGCGAATTAGAATACCTTGATGACGATTTTTCACTGACTTATCTAATTCCTACCCAACCTATTCCTGCAGCTGAAACCGGACGAGTTCATACGGTAGGCATTGCCTTAGACGGCACTGAACTATCTGGTCCAGCACCAATTAATGCCATTCTAGGAGCCTATACCATCGCAGCTTTTGACTATTGTGGTGGACATATTAACGTCCATCAAGGCTATCACTACCATTCGACCACCGGCTGCACTGATACCCTCGAAGACACCGATGATGGTCATGCTCCTTTAATTGGTTACGCGTCTGATGGATACGGTATTTACGCAATGAAAGATGCCCAAGGTAAAGAAACAGAAGGACTTGATCAGTGTCGGGGAATTACCGACCAAACACGAGGTTATCATTACCACGCTGCCAGTCCCAGTGAGAATATGTTCATAGGCTGCTTGCACGGCGAATCCGTTCGCCCCGCTGGCGGCCCTCCTGGCGGACCTAATGGCGCAGGTGGTCCGCCAAATGATCATCCGCCTCCCCGTGGAGAATAGTGGAAAAGATGAGTCTGAGGTCAAAGCTGAAGCTGAATATGAACACAGCTCCAACTAAACAGGCTCATTACAATTAACAGCCTTGTCAGTTGACTAAACCGTTCTTTGCCAAATCCTTTAAATCTTTAACAGCTTGAGCGGCGTCCTTGGTACTGACAAAAATATGATCGTGATAATAACCAGCAACCACGTTTGCACTGATATTTGATTGGGTAAGTTTTTTAGAGATAGCGGCGGTTAAACCAACGGCATCAAGGCTTGAGTGCACATTTAGGGTAATACACTTAAATACCCCTGAATAAGCAATTTTTTGCTTATCGGCGAGGTGTTTTTCAATAATCACCGACATACCTTCTTTTTCTAAAAACGTGCTTATCGGTTTCAACTGTTGCAGCATTTGGTAATCATAAGTTTCAAAAGTCGCAAACACATACTCTTGTGGCAACAAAACGGGTTCCATTGAAGCAATAAGTTTGGCTAAATCTTTTTCACCAGACATAAATATCTCACTCTTTTTATAATCGTAAATCTTCTTGAAATTAACTACTCAACTTCAAACCAATAACTCCCAACGCAATGATAATTAAACAAATAAGTTGTTTAATAGAAAGGCTTTGATCGAAGAAGTAATGATTAATAATTGAAATACTAGACGCACCAACAGCCAACCAAACAAGATATGCATGGCTAATGGGAATGTCTTTTGTTGCAATTGAAAACAACAGTAAACTCAGTGCCATAGATAACACAGCAAGTATAACGTAGGGAATATGAGTAAATGATTCAGATTTTTGAATACCGACTAACCAACCAGCTTCCAAAAACCCTGCAATAATGAGAATAAACCAAGACATAATAACGCTCTTATTAAGTTGAGGTCGTCCCCAAAAAATAAAATAGAGCGGTGAGGTCGTCCCCACATCCAGTTTTGAAGTTTGATCCTAGCAACTACAAATTTAGAAAGCAATTCCTGACTTTTTAAAAATTAAAACACAAAAAATTAAAACACATACAGACCAATCTCTGGGTAAATTTTTATTTCTTTAATTTTTTTGATGGTTTTTTGCGCTGCTTTACGCTTCTTAGATTGTGGTAAAGACAACATCTCAGCCATTTTGATTGCTCATCGGTGAAACCAAACTTAGCTAGTCACCTTCGCTATTTTTACCATATAGCCATTATCTTCGTGTTTTAATTAAACAAATTTAGCAAACTATGTAAGCATATTGATACAAACTTCGCTAAATCAAAAAAACAATCACTAAGTTATAACATTCAGTTTTTCAGCTCATTGTTGTAAGATTTAAATGATGTTTCAAGTAACTTTGTAGCTTTTACAGCCCCTCATTTGTTACTCAAAGAAGCATTCTTTAAATAATAATAACTGCATGTCGTTGAAGGTGTCGATTAAAACTCTGCTCACATTGCAAATTTTCTATACAACAATCAGGTAACACAATGTTTAAACCACTCTCTATGGTAGCTTTGCTATCATGTTTTGCGATTGGCTTTGCAAACGCAGCAATTAATCAAACAAAAGGCGATTTTGAAGATAAATTTCGTCAGCTAGATGAATCTCTTCCTACTCCCAATGTGTATCGCAACGCCGCAGGTGAACCCGGTCATGAATATTGGCAGCAGCAAGTAGATTACCAAATCAAGGCAAAATTAGATGAACAAAAGCGTCGAATTGAAGCCAGTGAACAAATCACTTACCACAACAATTCACCGGATACGTTAAAGTATTTGTGGATGCAATTAGAGCAGAATAAATTTCGCAACGACTCAATGTCGGCCATGACCACCACCTTTGGTGGTATTGGTAACCGTGGTCCAGCAACGGCAACTGCATCATCTGATAAACCCGCACAGCTTAGCTTAGGTGCACTGCGTCGCCAGCAATTTACCGATGACCACGAATTAGGCTTTGATATTCAGTCAGTGACCGACAGCAACGGTAACAAGCTCAAATTCACAATAGTGGGTACCAACATGCGTATCGACTTACCTCGTCACCTGAAGCCGGGTAAAAAAACCGTATTCAATATTGATTACGCGTTTAATATTGTCGAAGAAGATGCCGTAACAGCACGTTCAGGTTATGAACATTTCCCTGATGATGAACGAGAAGGCGGAAATGATATTTTCTTATTAGCCCAATGGTTCCCGCGTTTACATGCTTATACTGATTACGAAGCATGGACTAACCGAGAGTTCATTGGTCGAGGTGAATTTACCTTGGAGTTTGGTAACTACGAGGTGGAACTTACTGTACCTGCGGATCATATTGTCAGCGCCACTGGCGAGTTACAAAACCCCAAAAATGTACTCACTTCTACCCAACGCAAACGATTAAAGCAAGCTGAAGATGCAGAGCGTATCGTTTTCGTGGTGACGGCTGAAGAAGCGCTAGAAAACGAGAAAGAAGGCACAGACGCAACAAAAACATGGAAATTCAGTGCTAACAATGTACGTGATTTCGCATGGGCTTCGTCACGCAAATTCATGTGGGATGCCCGTGGCCACCAGCAAGGTGGAGATGATCAACCGTTAGTCATGGCGATGTCGTTTTACCCTAAAGAAGGCGGCAAATTATGGGAAAAGTATTCCACCGAATCAATCATCCAAACCTTAGAAGTATATTCTCGTTTTTCCTTTGATTATCCCTACCCCGTTGCACAATCAGTGAATGGCCCTGTAGGTGGAATGGAATATCCGATGATCACCTTTAACGGTCCTCGTACTGAATTGCAAAAAGATGGTAGCCGCACTTATTCGCAAGCTGAAAAGCGTTTCTTAATAGGCGTAGTTATCCATGAAATTGGTCATATTTATTTTCCAATGGTAGTCAATTCAGACGAACGTCAGTGGACTTGGATGGACGAAGGATTAAATAGCTTTTTAGACGGTGTAGCCGGTCGTGAATGGGATCCTAGTATTCCTTGGGGTGTTGAACCAAGAGATGTTGTGGATTACATGAAGTCATCAAATCAAGTACCCATTATGACTCAATCAGACAGCGTTTTACGATTAGGTCCTAATGCTTATACAAAGCCTGCCGCAGCCCTCAATATTCTGCGCGAAACTATCCTAGGCCGTGAATTATTCGACTTTGCATTTAAAGAGTATGCGCAACGTTGGAAGTATAAGCGCCCTACACCATCAGACTTTTTCCGCACTATGGAAGAAGCCTCTGGGGTTGATCTAGATTGGTTCTGGCGTGGTTGGTTTTACAGTACAGACCATGTTGATATCTCCATAGATAAAATCTATAAACTACGTTTAGACACCCATGATCCAGATATCGATTTTGCTCGTCAGCGCCAAGAAGAGTTGGATAAACCTGAATCGTTAACGGACATCCGTAACAAAGCGGAAGGACGCAAACTTTGGATTGAGCGTTTCCCTGATATTACCGATTTTTATGACGAGAATGATCGTTTCACGGTAACCAACAAAGAACGCAATGCTTATCAGAAGTTCTTAAGCAAACTCAAACCATGGGAAAAAACAGCCTTAGAACGCGCTGTGAAAGAAGACAAAAACTACTATGTATTGGACTTTTCCAATAAAGGTGGTCTAGTCATGCCAATTATACTGGAGCTAACCTTTGCTGACGGCAGTGTTGAAAACCAGTATATTCCAGCAGAAATCTGGCGTCGTACCCCTAAAGCGGTTAGCAAACTGATTATCACTGACAAAGACAAAGAGCTAGTTAGTGTGACTGTTGACCCCCACTGGGAAACAGCTGACGTGGATATAAGCAACAACCATTATCCACCTAAAATTATTCCGTCGCGGATTGAAGCTTACAAAACCAAAAAGCGTAGCGGCAAGGTTTATCGGGACATTATGCAAGATATAAAAACCGAACTAAAAACCTATGATGAAGACGATATTGAAGAAGACGACAATAATTGAGCATGAATAATTTCATCAAACTAGCTTTAGGGGCGCTGTTGTTAACAGCGTTTTCCCTAAGTGCACATCAACAAAAGACCTCGATAAGCACAGTGTTGTTTAATCCGCGCACTGAGAATATTGAAATCATGCACCGCTTTAGGGTTCATGATGCCGAGCATGCGGTAAAAGAAATATTTGGTAAAGACGCGGATATACTCGATTCAGAAAAGACTCAAAATGAGTTTAGCGACTATGTAAGCAAACGCTTTTACTTGTTTGATAGTCAGCAAAAAGCCTTGCCTCTAAAAGTGGTTGGTCATGAAATAGAGGGGAAGTTTTTCTGGGTTTATCAGGAAACCACACAGCCTGCTAAGTTAGAGAATCTGAGTATACGTCATGATGCCTTACGCGATTTATGGCCACAACAAGTCAACACGATTAATGTTGAAGGTAAAGGCGAACTGCAAACTCTGACCTTTGCAGACTCAGTGGAATTATTAAAAGTTAGCTTCCATTAAACTTTTCAATCAGCAGTAATAGACGTTTTTTAGAGTTCACAAAACACTAAGCTGAAATTGCTCTATTAACAAGCCCGTAAATATCAATTTTACGGGCTTTTTATTTACTTCTTCAAGACCAATCACCTTGCATGTTGACTGTGAATATTTTGCAAAGGTATTGAATCAAGTTCACAAAATTAAATTCGAAAAATCAAATTTCATCTTAAATTCATAAGGTTACAAGTTGGTAAAGGTTTTGCACCTACAGCTTCGTTGAATTAAAAAGAGGAAATATCATGTCGAACACAGTAAAAACAATTAATCCCTTTACTGAGCAGGTACTAGACGAGTTCCAACTTTTGAGCTTAGAAGAAGCAAATGCAGCCGTAGATAAAAGTCATGAGGCATTTTTATCTTGGCGAAACACACCTAAAGATCAACGTGCGGAACTGGTATTAAGCTTGGCCAGCACAATTCGCGAAAATAAAAGTGAATTGCTCAGATTAATGACCGCAGAAATGGGCAAAGTGCGCGCCCAGGGTGAACAAGAAATTGAACTTTGTGCAGGCATTTGTGAATACACTGCCACCGAAGCGATAAAAGCTCTGGAAGACGAAGAGCGGGAAATTGAAGGTGGCAAGGCGATAATCAGCTACCAACCTATAGGTGTTATTTTAGGTATTCAGCCATGGAATTTTCCTCTATATCAGGTCATTAGATACAGCATCAGCAACATTATGGCCGGCAACACCACAGTGATGAAACATGCTTCCAATGTATTTGGCATGGCTGTTGAAATTCAAAAGATGTACAAAAAGGCAGGCTTTCCAAAAAACGTTTATCAATCTCTCATCATCAAAGGGTCTATGGCAACCCAGCTTATTGAACACAGCAAAGTACGTGGTGTTACTTTTACAGGCAGTGACGGTGTAGGTAAAAAAGTAGCTGAAACAGCAGGTAAACATTCAAAGAAAACCGTCTTGGAATTAGGTAGTAACGATGCATATGTGATACTTGATGATGCCAATATTGAAACCGCGGTGCAAGCCTGTGTTCAGGGGCGAATGATCAACAATGGGGAAACCTGTGTAGCCGCCAAACGTTTCGTTGTTACTGAAGCGAAATATGACGAATTCAAACAAGCCTTCGTTGACCAACTTAAAAATATGAAAATGGGTGATCCTAACGATAAAGAAACAGATTTAGGCCCTATGGCACGAGAAGATTTGCGAGACGAATTACATGAGCAAGTTAAAACGTCCATTGATAAAGGGGCAAAAGTTTTGATAGGTTGCGAAATCCCAGATATGACGGGTTATTTTTACCCACCGTCAGTTCTTGAAAATGTGCAATCAGGTATGCCCGCTTATGACGATGAGTTATTTGGTCCAGTTGCCGCTCTGATTAAAGTTAAAGACAACGAAGAAGCAATGAAGGTCGCTAACGATTCAAGGTACGGTTTAGGTGGTGGTATCTTTTCAGCAGATGAAGATAAGGCGGTGAAAATGGCCATTGAAGAATTTGATACCGGCATGGTCAATATTAATGGCTATGGATTAGCTCAGCCCAACCTGCCTTTTGGTGGCGTGAAATCCAGTGGCTATGGCAGAGAACATGGTGGGTTTGGCATAGCAGAATTCGTGAATATTAAATCGGTCGTAATCAATCAACAATAGAACCTAGTCACCTAAACTGCGGATTGAATGTAAAATCCATTGAAATCCAAAAGAGTCGGTATTTTATCGGCTCTTTTTTTATGCAACTAGATTGTTAAGACAAAGAAAGGCAATCGTAGGATATTAAAGGTGAGACGCCCTTCGTCTTGCAAAGAAGGTAAAACAAAGGTGACTGATGATTAGCGGTTTTATCGATTAAAACCAAGCGAAAACTCGCAGGTAGGAATCAAAATTAGGCTGATGAGGGACGCTAAGCTGAAGTTAAGTGTGGTCGACATTGGCAATTGCCTTTTCCAAATTGGATAGCAATAGAAGCCAATGCCGACCTAATCTGAACGATTATTTAAACATTAATTTTGGTGAGTACCGCGCACTGGATAATTTTTGTTGAGTGCGAACTCAAGTCCACTAACGAACTGTTCCAGATCTGGACGAATGAAAGGTGCATTTGCAATCTCAATCATCACGGTTTCACCTTTTGGATTGACTACAAACAAGCCAGGCTCTGGAAAAGCATGGTCGGTTTCAGAGTCACTCATAGGATCTGAAATGTATAACCCCAGTGCATGCATTTGAGTTAAGGTTAAACCAGTAACAACCGGAAAGTTAACATCTAATCCTTTATCTTTCATCTTGTCTAATTGCTCTGGTGTATCAGCAGAAACGGCAACTACGTCGATGTTCAAAGATTTTAGTTTTTCTGTATAATCGGTAAGTGAATTTAGATATTTGAGGCAAATCGGACAATGATACCCGCGGTAAACAACAACCAAAGACCACTTGTCTTTATCCTCACCAAGGTGTGCTGCATCCGAAAGACTTGCTAAATTGCCGTTAGTATCTGTGATTTGTATTGTTGGAAATTTTTCGCCTGCTAAAAGTTTAGTATTCTTCATTCTATACCTCCATAAAAACGGTTAGCTCAACAGTGTCCTGTATTATTATTCTGTTTAACCAACCTAACCTAAATAATGATTTGTTTACGGTTTGTATGTAGCAAACTTCTTACCAGCTAAACTAAGTGGCTGTTTTAACGCTAAAAACATAGATTAATCCATACATGAGCGGAATATTGCAGCTGGAAACTGTGAAAGAATTGCATTAGTAATTGAATCATCTTCAATTTGCTTTGTTTGCTCCCTGATTATCCTTTATACCCTGAATACTCGGTTAGGTGTCGGACGCTGTAGATTCTACCTTGTGCAAATATTCAACGTACTCTTGTACGCTATCGTTTGGCATTTGAGTTTGCATTAAGCTTATCAACAAGCGAATATTTTGGCTCAAGTCAGGATAGTCTTGCTCTGGATGACGTTGCGTCACATCTATTGTAATGGTCTAATTTTTCAAGACACTTTGTTGGAGGTATCATAACCAAAACCAACGAGGTAAAAATGAAAAAGTTTACAACTGAATTTAAATTGGAATGTGTAGAGCTGATCACCATTCAAGGGTATCCAGTTAAGCAAGCCGCTGAATCTATGAATGTTGGTTATTCAACATTACAGAAATGGTTACGACAATATAAAGAAGAGCAACGTGGTATCACTCCAAAAGCCTCAGCAATTACAGCTGAGCAAAAACGAATTCAAGAGTTAGAGAAACAAGTTAAACAGCTAGAAAGTGATAACAACTTATTAAAAAAGGCGTCAGCCTTCTTCGCTATCGAAATGAACAAAGGCAGCAAGTCGCGCTAAAGTTGAAGAAGGCTGGGTTTAGTGTTCAACATATTTGTCGTTGTTTTAAATTGGCGCGTATCTCGTTTTACTTTAACGCAAAACCTAAACCGTTAAAACCAGATGAAATTCGTTTAGAAGCCGCGGTAAAGCATCTTCACAACGAAATGGATGCGACTTATGGTAGTCGCAGAATGATGATAGAGCTTAATCATCAAGGTTACCGAGTGGGTCGTTATAAAATACGACGATTAATGCGAAAGTGTAAACTGATAGCTAAACGCCCTCGATTACATAAGTATCCGTGGGCAGGAAAAGCATCAATCATTGTGCCAAATCATTTAAATCGACAATTTAACCCTGAGCAACTGAACACCCATTGGTCAGGAGACATAACGTACATACGAACAGGTCAAGGTTGGTTGTACCTTGCGGTCATCGTTGATCTATGTTCCAGAAAAATAATTAGTTGGGCGTTCTCAGATAAACCAAATACAGAATTAACAATGCGAGCAATACGCCTAGCCGTGAATAAACGGGAGCCGTTAACTGGGATTATATTTCATTCAGACCAAGGTGCTCAATATACCAGTGAGTCGTTTCAGCAATGTTTGCGTGAATTAGGCATTCAACCTAGTATGAGTCGAGCAGGAAATTGCCTAGATAACGCAGTGACAGAGCGTGTTTTTAGAAGTCTAAAGTCTGAACGAGTAAATTACAGAAGATATAAAACGAGACAAGAAGCCAAGGTAGATATTATCGATTACATCGAACCGTTTTATAACCAAAAACGACGACATCATAAACTGGGTAACATCTCACCAGTCGAATATGAGATGAAATTAATGAAAAGTGCCTAACAAAGAGTCCAAGAAAAGTTGACCATTACAAATTCGACCATCTTCTGCCCTATGTCCCACTTGTATAAGTATATGGCCCAGATGTGTATGTGAATGGCTCAGGATTACATCCAGATGTCCCAGTGCTATAACATTGACTTCGCGACTCTCTGACTTTGCTTGCTCATTACCCATGAACTAATTGTCGTAGCGATTATTTTATATAAATCTTCTTCTACTATAGGAGAAAGCCTATAGGTTGGCATTATCGCCCTTACTTTCAGATTGTTTATTTACTGAAAGAGAAGCTTGTTCAAATTTATCCATGACATTATGATTGACAATTCGCCCGCAGCTAGCTGTTCAAAACCTTTCGCTACTTCTTGTTTCATTTAATATTCACAGCGTTATATCAGTTTTCAAAGCAGTTCTAGCTCAGAAGTTTATTTTTCCAAATAATTAGTTAGCTTTAGCCACCATGGCAGACAAACGTTAGATACTAAAAGCCTTCTCAATGGACGGCTTTTAGCCAATAGCTGACATTACCCTTTGCAATACCATGATGATATTTAGTGCAATACTAACCGACATTTACTGCTCGTTTGTGGGGCTGGTTTAAGCTGTGAGTTCAACTGATCAATGCAAAGTTCTTTAATCCTTATTTGATGCGCAATGCGCAAGTTAGCAGTTGTGAAATTCAATATTCAGTCACAGGCAAAAACAGCGTTTTTTTGTTTAAGGATCGAGATAAATATATACCTGAAGAGGTCGTTATCTAAGTACAAGTTTAATGGGTAAAATTACAGTATCGGTTTGTAACATCCAATTCAATTGACCAACTTTTCTCACTATAGATATTGACTGCAATTCACCTTCGTTATTCGGATGAAAGTTGAGCTAAGCCTTCTAAAATAGGGCAGTCAGAGTTATCATTACCATCACATTTATCCGCTAGTTTCTGTAGCACTTCTTTCATTTTCTCAAGCTCACGTATCTTTTCATTAATCTCGTGTAAATGATTCAGTGCAAGTTGTTTCACGTTACGACTTTCTCTGTCAGTATCGAGCCAGAACTTGAGTAGTGACTGAATTTCAGCCATGGAGAAGTCTAACTTTCTCGCACGACGGATAAACCCCAATTGTTGAATGTGTGCTTGATTATATAGTCGGTAGCCGGCATCTGTGCGACTCGTTTTTTTCAATACGCCAATTTCTTCATAATATCGAATCATTTTGGCTGACACCCCCGTTAAACTAGCGGCTTTGCCAATTGTGACAAGTTTATCCATGTTATTTCTCCTTCAGAGTCCAACGTTGCAATAACAATGCATTACTGACGACAAATAAGCTACTAAATGCCATTGCAGTACCGGCGATAATGGGGTCAAGATAACCAAAGGCTGCGAGTGGAATTCCCACAGCATTAAAGATAAAGGCCCAAAAAAGATTTTGCTGTATTTTACGATAAGTCATCCTTGCAATGATTAATGCCGTGGGTACTAGGCTTGGTTTACTCCGCATTAACGTGAAAGAAGCTGCGCTAACGGCAACATCAGTACCAGACGCCATTGCCATACCCAAATCTGCTTGGGCTAGCGCTGGGGCATCATTAATGCCATCACCAACCATGGCAACCTGATAACCTTGCGCTTGATATTCCATAATATATTTTGCTTTATCTGCTGGCAGCACCTCAGCTTTAAAATCGTCTAACTGTAATTCTGTCGCCACCGATGTTGCACTCGCTTGATTGTCACCGGTAAGCATAGCCACCTTTATACCTTGTTGTTGCAATAGCTTCACAGCTTGCAGCGCATCAGACTTCAATTTATCACTAAAACAAAACAGGCCAAGTAATGTTATTTGATCTTGTTGCTGACTAGCCAACCAAGAAACAGAAGCACCCAGTATTTCTATTTGATCAGTTGGTAGTTTTACACCTAATTCTTGCATCCAATGACTACTGCCCATCAATACTAACTTGTCAGCAATATTGCCTTTGACACCATAACCTGCGACAACCTGAAATTCATCGACAGGTATTGGTTGTGTCCCTTTGGTTAATGCCTTTTCAACCACTGCCTTGCCCAATGGGTGCTCACTATTTATTTGTAAGGAATAGGCCAACTGCAATACAGCTTCTTCACTGCCACTGATGACTGTCATCTTATTTACAACAGGTTTGCCTTGAGTCAAGGTGCCTGTTTTATCAAATACGACTAAATTGATTTCTTTTGCTTGCTCTAACGCCACTGCATCTTTAACCAATACGCCTAATCTGGCAGCAGTTCCAGTGCCTGCCATGATAGCTGCCGGAGTTGCCAAACCAAGTGCGCATGGACAAGCGATAACTAAAACGGCTACCGCATTGAGAATGCCATTGGTCCAGTCATCAAACGCTAAACCTGTCACCAATAAAGTGGTAAGTGCGACCAATAACACCACAGGAATGAAGATACTGCTGACTTTATCCACTATTGCTTGGACGGGAGCTTTTGCTCCTTGGGCTTGCTCGACTAGTTCAATGATTTTAGATAAGGTAGATTCGGTACCAACATTAGTGGCACGGATCTCCAAAATACCGTCCAAGTTAAGTGAGCCCCCCGTGACAATATCACCTTCTTTTTTACTTAACGGAATCGATTCGCCACTAATTAACGCTTCATCCAGATGACTCTGCCCCTGTAAAACCTCACCGTCAACAGGCACACTTTCGCCCGGTATTACTTTTACTTTTTCACCAGATTGCACTGATGAAGCGGCCACTTTTTGCCATTTACCTAAACGTTGCACTGTCGCCTCAACAGGTTTCAAATTTTCCAATGCTCTAAGTGCATCAGTTGTTCGGCGCTTTGCCTTGTGTTCTAAATATTTACCCAGCAGAACCAAGGTGATTACTGCGCTACTACTTTCAAAATACAAATGGGGCATGCCATGAGCGCTATCAAAGCTCCACCACAAATATAAAGATAATCCGAAGGCTGCACTGGTACCGATGGAAACAAGAAGATCCATGTTGCCCATGCCAGCTTTTAATGCCCCCCAGCCTGCACGATAAAAACGAGCGCCAAAATAGAACTGAACTGGCGTAGCTAACAACCATTGCCAAACAGGCGGTAACATCCACTGTTGCGCAAATAACATGCCGAACATCGGCAACACCAATGGCAAGGTAAGTAAGCCTGCTCCCAATACGGGCCACCAAGCTTTAGTATAAAAAGGCTGATGTTTATTGGTTTTTTGTATCACGCTGTCATTGTTTAACGGGATAAAAAGGTAACCGGCTTGTGTCACGGCTTGGGCTAATTGTTCATCGGTTACAAAGGATAAAGTCCTTACTTGTACTTGCTCGGTGGCTAAATTTACCGATGCACTGACCATACCGGTTACTTTTAGCAATGCCTGTTCGACCCGCTTCACACAAGAGGAGCAGCTCATCTTTCCAATACCAAATTGCTTTACCTTTACTGGCACTTGATAACCGGCCTCAATAACAGCGGTAATTAATTCACTATGACTGGCGGTACCTTGAACCGTTGCCGTATCTGTAGCTAGGTTGACGGTAGCATTAGTCACGCCCACCACTTTAAGTAACGCGTTTTCAACACGACCTACACATGAAGCACAGGTCATACCGTCAATTTTGAATTGTGTAGTTGTATTCATAAGCTTCTCATCTTAATTGAATTGTAGAACTAAGCTGAGGTTAAAGCTTACCACGGTAGTAAGGACAACTGTTTTAGTATGAAAAGTGTTATAAATGACAATTTAACTGCAATCACTGCATTTTAAAGAGGAGTACAACCATCTTCATGGAGGCTTTATGAACACTAAAAACAGCTCATAAATCCATTGATGTTAGCGTCCGGTTTCGTATCGAAGAAGTCAGTAGGTTTGTTTGGAAGATAGTTTTCGCTTTGTCCGAATTAATACATAACAACAATGGTATTAGATATTGATTAACAAATAATAAAAAAGCCCAAATATTGCTATTCGGGCTTTCAAAAAACTCAGTAGATTAAGCGGTAATAGAAAAATCTATTACATCATGCCGCCCATTCGCACCTCAAGTTATTGATTTTAAGCTAAATTAATTTCTTAATTAATATTGAAACCCCACTATATACCCCATGTGTATACTTTTTGTCGTTGAATTATGAGTTTCCCCAAACCCCTGACATGCTACGCTATTTCTTTGGCAAGTTTGGAAATATTCACACGTGAATCTATTCTGTCTTCAACAATTGACTTAATTTTTGAACTTAGCTGCTGACGCACTTCCGCAGATTTTGGAATTGGTAAGTAAACTTCTTTTAAGCGTTGTCCTATCGTATCAATTACATCTCTGGTGAATTGCTTAGTGCGTAGTTGTCGCTTAACTATATAAGAATTAAGCAGGCCTAGTACCATCCACTCATCAATTTCATTGTTTTCGAGGACTCGTATCTTATAGAGCCCACCACAATAGAGAACTCTTTCATCACTACGGGTTATAATACAAGAGCTACCAACTAAATATGTTCCATCCCTCACAAGAATAATGTCTCCGCATTTAACATCTTGCTTGGTGGCGTATTCCTGATAAATTTCTTCAGAAATCCCCTGCTTTGGATCGTGTTTGATTTCCCAGTTTGAGAAGTCACTCGTCCTAATAAATGGAATATCACCGGTGCCATAAGCCATTTTCCCAATTTCGTCACCAGTATTTATTTGAATTAATCTCCTGTCGATAAGCTCCTGTACTGTTAGGCAGTCGCAAGTTTCGGATAAAGACTTTATTTCATTGGCGACATCCGGGTCATAGTATTTAGGCAAATAAATTTGATCTTTAACTTCTGTAGAATCAATCCAAAATGTTTCGAATTGTCCAAACTCTGACGTAACAGTATCTGAATTCATATTTTCTAGAATGTCACTCCATGTGCTTTTCAAGAAGTTTTCTATCGGTATAGTCGAATTTGAGTGTAAGACTTCCTCAATTAAGTTTGGAGCATGTTTAATGAATGCCTTTCCAATCTCTCTAGATTTCATACTATCTAAGGCTGATTCGGCGACCTCTTTTCTTATTCTTTCATTTTTTGGAATAGGTAGATATAAATCCATAAATCTATTCCCAATTGTATCAATTGTGTCGGCAGTAAATTGTACGCTTCGTATTTGTTCTTGGAATAGTGGTGAATTGATAAGAACAAACAATAGATAAGGATCAAGAGCTTCTTTATCATTGACTCTTATCTTAAAGATATGAGATTGATAAATTATCTTTTCGTCAAGCTCAGTAATTATACAGTTTGTACCAATTAGATAAGTCCCATCTCTTACCAGTAGAATGTCTCCCAATTGAACATTTTGTTGCGATTTATAAAGAGCATATATATCTTCACTAACACCTTGTTTGGGAAAGGTTTTAGTTTCCCAGTTCGAAATATCAGAAGTTCTGATAAACGGTATATCCCCAGTGCCATAAGCTAACTTCCCTATCTCGTTACCAGTACTTATTGATAGAACTTTTCGCTTTACGAGTTCCGATATTTGAATAATATCGTGTGTGTCTTTCAGTTTATCTAGTTTTTCAGTAAGAGACGGATCATAGTATTTTGGGATATATGTTCTTTCTTTAATACTCGAGACATCTAGCCAATAAGAAATCATTTGTTTGAAAACCCTTTTCTATAAATGTCCGCAACCTTTGGAATATCGTCCAAGAGTTCGTCAACTCCTTCTGCTGATTTTCTTATTGTAGGATTTCCTCTACTATCATGGCCACACCACTTAACGTCAGCCATAAAGATTGGCGTTTTTTTATCTTTTTGACCAGTGAACTTTTTTTCACAAATCAAAACACAGCATTTAGCATGAGTGTGTGGTTGAAATAAGTCTTCAGGCATTGTGACGATTGCCTTAATATTTGTTTTGCGTTCAATATAATCAACAACATATCTATATTTTGGCATTCCGAATATACTTTCTAATAGGACAATTCCTAAGGTGCCACCTTCAGTGAGAAGGTTTAAACAACGCTCTATAAATAGGATCTGTGGAGGTTGTTTATCTTCGAGTTTTCCTTTTTCAAAATTATCGTTACTCGAATTGTGTTTCCACTTATGACCCAAATCGTATTTTTTTAACATATCCTCGGAGTCAATAGCTAATTTTTTTCCAAAGGGCGGGTTCGTCACAACTAAGTCAAACTTTCCCATTTGAATGCCATCGTTTGTTGCATTAGACCAGTTTGTAGGGGTTTCCAAACTATTTTCACAATAGACTCCTCCCCTCCCATCTCCAAGAATAGCCATATATGCTTTTGCAACTTTACTGAGGAAGTAATCTTTATCTATCCCTCTAAAGTTTTTGATAGCTACCTTTTGTTTTTCAGCCTCAATTTCATTATCTGGCCAACCTAATTCTTTTCCTTGTTTGTCAATTTTTGCCCAGACATGTCTCAATCCTTCAACTAAAAATCCACCGCTCCCACAAGCAGGATCAATAATCTTTTGATCAACAGTGGGATCTACCATATCAATAACCATTTTAACGACGTTTCGAGGCGTGAAAAATTGACCCTGCCCTCCTTTTAGTGACGGGCCTATAAATACCTCAAAAGCATCTCCTACTGCATCTCTTGCGCTATCCTGCAAAGAATACAATTGTAATTCCCCAACTACATAGGCTAAGCTTTTTTCATCTAATATTATTGAGTCGGCAACTTCAATAACATCGTCGTATTGTTGTTTAACTTTTTCAAATAAGGCTACAATTCTTTTCATTACATTTTCTGGACTTTCACCAGTACCAGATCTAAATGTGACCATCTGGTCTTTTCTTGTGAAACGTTCGTCGTATATTTTGCAAAAAATTAAATTGATTAGTTGTTGAGCAAACACTTCGTCACGTGTTATCCCTACAGCGTTTGCGGCAAGATAATTTCGAATAGTTTTAAAAACCGACTTTAAATTAGTTGCAGGTCTAAGATCTTTACGTTTGAACTTACCAATATCTTCAACTCTTTCTCCATAACGAGGAATATTGGGTATTTGGTTAAATTCAATTCGACCATCAACTTCGGTCTTGTATATATATTCTCTTTCATCTCCATTAAACCAAACACCTATTCTTGCTTTAGAAAATCGAAGATAGTCTTCGAGCTGTCCTCGGCCATCTTTGCGGTTCTTTTTCTTACATTCAATAATAATTTCGACATTTTCTTCTGTATGTTCTTCACCTCCAAATACACCAATATCTATGGGGTACTCTTTTTTATTATCTGAAGGTCTAACTTTTACTCGCCACTGAGGCCTTGTTTGAATGTGTTCTACAGGATAACCATAGTCAACAACTAGAATTTCAGAAAAAACTTGTACGGCGTCTATCTCTTCTGGAGTAGCCTTAACTGGTAAACCGCTAATGTAGTCTAAAATATAACCTTCTTTTAATTCCATTTTTTGCTCTAAACCTTAATTATTTTTAATTCTTTTTTCTTCTATCCACGCTTCAATATCCACGACCTTAAAACGCCAACTTCCCCCAACTTTGAATCCTGGCAATTTGCCTTCAGCTGCCAGCCTATAAGCAGTTTTTTCATTAAGTTTGAGATATTCGGCAAGCTCTTTGAGAGTAAGTATTTCGTCAGACATTTTGAGTCCCTAATATTATTGCATATAAAATATGAGAAAATTAGGGAATAAACAAGAAATTTGGGTGTTGATTTTCCTAAAATAGATCCTTTATTAATAGACTAACATTTTGATCATTTTTAACTCTAACTTACGATTGTTATTCACCCAAGTTATCAAAAATACTCCCGCTAGTGAGATAACGAATGTTTTTTACGGCCATTGACTGCCTATTTAAGCCCTCTCCACCTTTAATTCAATTAGTTTGTTACGCTTAAATAACATTATATTACATGGAGTTACAAGTTAATTTAGATTCGTTGTTACCTTTTTAGGATAATCGTCAACCATACACTGTGTGTTTCAAAGACTTAAAAGGAGATTAACATGAAACCACAGGACGATAGGTTTATTAATGCTAACCAGCTGGGCGAAATGTTGGGTGTATCGAAGGTGACAATTTGGCGGTGGAGGAAAGGATCTCAGCTACCTTTACCTTTCCGGTTCAATGGTCAGTCAGTGAGATGGCGTCGCTCTGAGATAGAAAGTTGGTTAGAAGAACAGCGCGTAGATAGGGAGGCATAATCATGACTGATTTTGCGTTCATCCGTCTTCAGCGACTTATTAAAAGAATGTTAAGTTTCAACCAAAGTCGCCAAGACAACAAAAAGCAACCGCGCAATAAAAGTAATATTTTTGCAAACAAAACGGCACCACGGGAAACTGGGTCTAAGATGGCAGTGAATTATAATTTGCTACCGTCATATGTTAACGAGTGTTTGAGTGAAATTGACCTATCGAAACCACCTGGATTGGCCGGTGATATATGCCTAGATCTGGAGAGAATCGAGTATCGAGCGTTACCAGAGCTAAGGCCAATCGTGGCACTGTTAACATTGTCAGCGATTGTTAGTAGGAATACTACTCGAAACGTCAAGCTGAATGTCTACGTTATCGCGACAGCCTTAAGCGCTTCGGGGAAAGAGGCTCATCAGAATTATCTGAAGCAAGCATTGAAAGAGTTAAATTTAGATGAAAGCCTACATGAAACACCGCGTTCAGACTGTAACGGTCAAATAAACTTGGAGACTTCTTCAGGCACTTTTCTTTAATTTCATCTCATATTCTGCTGGTGAGACATTTCCTAATTTATAGTGTCGTCGCTTCTGGTTATAAAACGGTTCGATGTAATCAATAATATCAGCCATAGCTTCACGCCTTGTCTGATAACGACGGTAGTTAATTCGTTCCGATTTCAGACTTCGGAAAAAGCGTTCAGTAACCGCATTATCTAAACAATTCCCTGCTCGGCTCATACTTGCGATGAGCCCATGCTCTTTCAATGAACGCTGAAATGCCTCACATGTATATTGCACACCCTGATCTGAGTGGAATAGTACGCCATCAGTTGGTTGCCGTTTATTTACAGCTAGCCTTAATGCTCTTGTAGTTAGTTCACTATTAGGCTTATCTGAGAATGCCCAGCTAATGACCTTGCGAGAGCATAAATCCATGATTACAGCCAAGTACAACCAGCCTTGTTGCGTGCGAATATACGTAATATCACCAGACCATAACTTGTTTAAATGCTCAGGGTTAAACTGGCGATTTAAATAATTAGGAGCTATTACAGACGCCTTACCACCAGTAGGATATTTATGTTGTTTAGGTCGTTTGGCAACTAGCCCTAATCGCTTCATCGAAGTGCGTACACGATGAAGGCCAATATCAAAACCGAGTGCTTGTAACTCACCGTGCATACGTACCTTACCGTAAGTCGCGTCCATATCTGCATGAACTTGTTTCATGGCAGCATCGAGTTTGACTCGCTCAGGACAAATTAGCTTTGGTTTAGCTCTATAATAAAACGAGCTAACAGCAATGGATAAACAACGGCATATTTGCTGAACTTTACTACCAGCCTTTTTCAGCTTGGCAGCTACTTGCTGCCGTTGCTCATTTCCATAGCGAAAAAGGCCGAAGCTTTTTTTAACAGGGCATTGTCACTTTTTAGTTGTTTAACCTGCTTTTCTAACTCTTGAATCTTTATTTGCTCTGGCGTTAATGCGCTGGCTTTGGGCGTGACACCATGTTGTTCTTTTCGATATTGGCTTACCCAACGCTGAATTGATGATAATCCCACATTCATCGCTGCGGCTGCATCTTTATACTTATAACCGTGAACAATGACTAGCTCTGCACATTCACGTTTAAATTCTGCTGTTAATGTTTTCTTTGGCATTTTGACCTCGTTAGTTAATGGAATTTTACCTCTAACGAAGTCTCTAGTTAAATCATACCGTTACAATCTTGGAATATACCTAATTTTAAAAAGCATTGACAGAGTGGTACCCCAACTTGCACCCCTATTTTTATGAAATTCATTGCAATCAAATGAGATTGGTTGAAATAGCAAAAGCTAGAAAAAAGCCCCGAATATATTGATATTCAGGGCTTTTGAAATTTCATGAAATACCATGAAAGGTATAGTGGGCAGTTTACATCATGCCGCCCATTCCACCCATACCGCCGCCCATGCCGCCCATATCAGGCATAGCAGGAGCGTCATCAGCTGGAGCATCTGCGATCATCGCTTCAGTGGTGATCATAAGACTCGCAATTGACGCTGCAAATTGAAGTGCAGAACGAGTTACTTTAGTTGGGTCAAGAATACCCATCTCTAGCATGTCGCCGTATGTGTCGTTACCTGCATTGTAACCGAAGTTACCAGTACCGTTTTTAACTGCGTTAGTTACTACAGATGCTTCTGCGCCAGCATTAGATGCGATTTGACGTAGAGGAGCTTCCATAGCACGTAGTGCTAGTTTAATACCGTGAGTTTGGTCTTCGTTGTCACCTTTTAGGTCAGCGAATTTAGCTGCTGCACGAACTAGCGCAACACCACCACCAGCTACAACGCCTTCTTCTACCGCTGCGCGAGTAGCGTGAAGTGCATCTTCAACACGTGCTTTTTTCTCTTTCATTTCAACTTCAGTTGCAGCACCAACTTTAATGACTGCTACACCGCCAGCTAATTTAGCTAGACGCTCTTGAAGTTTTTCTTTGTCATAGTCAGAAGAAGATTCTTCGATTTGACCACGGATTTGAGCACAACGACCTTTAATCGCTTCTTCGTCACCAGCGCCATCAACTACTACAGTGTTGTCTTTATTGATAACAACACGTTTTGCAGTACCTAAATCTTCTAGTTGAACTTTTTCTAGCTCAAGACCAATCTCTTCAGAGATAACAGTACCGCCAGTTAGTGTAGCGATGTCTTGTAGCATTGCTTTACGACGGTCACCAAAGCCAGGCGCTTTAACAGCTGCAACTTTAACGATACCGCGCATGTTGTTAACAACCAATGTAGCTAGAGCTTCGCCTTCAACATCTTCAGCAATAATTAATAGCGGCTTAGATGCTTTAGCAACACTTTCTAGAGTTGGTAGCAATTCACGGATGTTAGTGACTTTTTTGTCAACCAAAAGGATGTATGGGCTGTCTAATTCAACAGTGCCATTTTCTTGGTTGTTCATGAAGTAAGGAGATAGGTAACCACGATCAAACTGCATACCTTCAACCACTTCTAGTTCGTTCTGAAGTGCTTGGCCTTCTTCTACAGTGATAACACCTTCTTTACCTACTTTGTCCATTGCTTCAGCGATAAGGTTACCCACTTCTGAATCAGAGTTTGCAGAGATAGTACCAACCTGAGCAATTGCTTTGCTGTCAGCACATTTAGTAGAAAGATTTTTAAGTTCTTCAACCGCAGACAAAACAGCTTTGTCGATACCGCGCTTAAGATCCATTGGGTTCATACCCGCAGCAACTGATTTCAAACCTTCAGTTACAATCGCTTGCGCTAGTACAGTTGCAGTCGTTGTTCCGTCACCGGCTTCGTCATTTGCTTTAGACGCAACTTCTTTAACCATCTGTGCGCCCATGTTTTCAAACTTATCTTCAAGCTCGATTTCTTTAGCAACAGATACACCATCTTTAGTGATGGTAGGAGAGCCAAAAGATTTGTCTAGAACAACGTTACGACCTTTAGGTCCTAAAGTAACTTTTACCGCGTTAGCAAGAATGTTAACGCCTGCAAGCATTTTGTTGCGAGCGTCATCAGAAAAACGTACTTCTTTAGCTGCCATGTTTAATTTCCTCTTAATTCTGTCTAATTGATTATGCTGTTATTCAACAACCGCTAGGATGTCGCCTTCGCTCATGATAAGCACTTCTTCGCCATCTAGTTTTTCGGTTTTAACACCATAGCCATCACTAAAAATCACTACGTCGCCAACTTTAACGTCAAGCGCTTTCACTTCACCATTATCTAAAACTCGACCATTACCAACAGCAACGATTTCTCCACGAGTTGATTTTTCGGCCGCAGAGCCAGTTAGTACGATGCCACCAGCAGATTTACTTTCTTGCTCTTGGCGCTTAACGATAACGCGATCGTGTAAAGGACGGATTGCCATTTTCAAATCTCCTGAAAATTCCAATTTTAAAGTTAAAATTCCCGAACGTCGGGGGGTGAGTTGCGGCTTTCACCTCAACTCGAATGAGTATCTGCGAGCAAAGATGGGGATAGCCTTACTGACTTCAAGGGTTTATGTTAAAAAAAATCTATTTTTGTGGTGTTTTTTGCGATTTTTTTGCAAATTGAAGGATTTGAGGCGTTTACGAGCGATAAAGTGTTTTTATTAAATGAAAACCGAATTGGGTTTTTACCGGGCCATGAATTGTCAAAACTGGTTTTTTAAATACCACATTATCGAACGCTTTAACCATTTGCCCCGGTTTCACCTCACCTAAATCGCCGCCTTTTTTAGCGGAAGGACATTGTGAGTATTTTTTCGCCAGTTGTTGGAAATTGGCACCTTTCGCAAGTTGGTGTTTTAGTTCTTCCGCTTGCTGTTTATCTTTGACCAATATATGGCATACACCTGCTTTCATTTGTTTTAATCCTTATGTTCTCGCCAGTTGGATGAAGCTCTGTCATTATACCCCGTATTTCGTTACTACTATGAGTTGTTAATTAATGAAAAAGCTGTTGTCTTTATCCTTTCAGGGCTTGGCCGCCATTTTACCGTTATCATTAACCCTGTATTTTATATACTGGTTTATGTCGGGCGCTGAAGCACTGTTATTTCCCTACGTCCCACAAGAATACTATTTTCCCGGAATGGGAATTTTAACAACCTGCGCAGTTATTTTACTCACTGGACTTGTGGTTAATCTGTTTTTTGTGCAATGGATGGTATCAACTGCAAACCGACAGGTTGAAAAAATACCGCTAGTCAAATCGGTATATGGAGCCATAAGAGATACCCTAACAGTATTTCAAATTAGCGATAAAGAAAATTCCAAAGCTGTCGTTTCAGTAGAAATTAAACCAGACATGCATTTAATCGGCTTCGTGACTGCCGACCAAGTTGCAGTAGAGATTTTCCAAGACGACGATAAAATCGGAGTGTATATTCCGCTTAGTTACCAAATAGGTGGCTATACCCTGTACGTAAAACGCCAGCAAATAACTAAGTTAGATATTGGTGTTGAAGAGGCCATGCGAATTGCGTTAACCGGTGGCGTCAAAGCGAAACAAAAATAAAACGCCAATTTTAAGCTGTTAACGGTCTGATGGAGAATCGATTTTCGGTCGGTTCTCAGCCTCATCTTTGTCAACATATTCCCCTTCAATAATATCACCATCTGCTTGATTACCACGATTTGAGTAGCTGGTTTGCGTGTAACTGGTGTGAGAATAACTGTGTTGCCCCTGACCTGGTTGGCCAGCTACAACGTTAACGGAAATTTGCTTAAGTAAACTTTTGGCAATAAATGGACGAGTAATAGGTAGTGCCAATAAAAAACCTAAAGCATCTGTTATAAAACCTGGGGTAACTAATAGAATTCCGGCTACCACTAACAATAAACCTTCGGCCATCTCCTGCCCAGGCATAGCGCCTGACTGCATCTTTGATTGAGCCTGCATTAGGGTCGCAATCCCCTGCTGTCGTACAAAATAAGCACCAATAAAGGCAGTAACCACAACAATAGCGACTGTATTCCAACCACCAATTTGCTCGCCGACATTAATTAACAACGCAATTTCGGCTATGGGTAAGATAGCGAACAAAATAAACAATTTACCAAACACAATACGCTCCTTGATTAAACATTTGATCTGGGGTCGTTTTGTCAATTCACAAGAACCTTTTACAAGCAAGCAAGTATTGAATTCTATACAGTGCTAAAAGATCAAAACACTTTTTTTTGAAATACATGACTTATTATTAATGTCTCCTATGGACAGAGTATAAAAGGTGTAATAATGAGTTCGCAATTTTGTATAGTTTTAACCACTTGCCCAACGAAGAAACAAGCTGAAAAAATTGCTAGTGAGTTGGTAAACCTTAAGCTCGCTGCTTGCGTGCAGATATCTCAGCCGATAACATCGTTTTATCATTGGGAAGATGAAGTCGTTACTGACGCAGAAATGCACTTAATAATAAAAACAATGTCGAATAAATTAGATGATGCACTTAAGTTGACTTTAAGCTTGCATCCCTATGATATTCCTCAGTGGATTATTCTTGATAATGCCTCCGCTAGTGAAGCATATTTAAATTGGATTGAAAGTAGCCTTAAATGAACTTTAGACGTCTTATATTGTTAACCGTATTTGTATTATTACCTTGGATGAGCTTAGCTCAAAGCAACCAAGCTTTTGATGATTTATTCGCAGACGAACCGACATTTTTGCCTGTAGAGCAAGCATTTCAGTTTGATTTTGACCAGAAAAACGACCAGCTTTTTTTGCGTTTTAATATTGCACCGGGATATTACTTATACAAAAACCAATTTAAGACAGTGGTAAAAAACGCTGAAATTAGTCAGCCAATTTACCCTGAAGCACTTATCAAAGAAGACGAGTTCTTCGAAGAGCCTCAGCCTGTTTTTTACGACCAAGTAGAGATCAACTATAGCGTACTCAGGTCGGAAAAAGATGCGGTAGTAAAACTTCAGTATCAAGGCTGTGCTGATGCGGGTTTATGTTATCCACCAACGGTTCAAGTGGTTTATTTGGACGAGGTGCTTGAAGCAGCAAGTACAACACTAAACACCCAAATGAATCAAAGTAGTGGGGCCAAACCAAACAATGATTCAGTGCCAGTTTCTCAACAATTTGAGTTAGCAGACTTACTCAAAGGTGAACAATTACTTATCCTCAAATTAGCTGCTTTTTTATTGTTGGGGATTGGCTTAGCCTTTACGCCTTGTGTTTTCCCTATGTACCCAATCCTATCCAGTATTGTGATTGGTCAGGGTAAATCAATCAGTACCTCAAAAGCATTTAGTTTATCTTTTATGTTTGTGCAGGGCATGGCAATCACCTATTCAATATTGGGATTAGTCATTGCATCCGCAGGTGCTCAATTTACCGCGTATTTACAGAACCCTTATATTTTAGGGGGGTTAATCGTTATTTTTGTGTCTCTTGCATTCGTGATGTTTGGTGCGTACGAATTGCAATTGCCGTCTAAATGGCAAGAAAAACTTAATGGATTGAGCAATAAACAAAAGAGCGGCAGCTTTATTGGTGCTTTTGTGATGGGCGTGATTTCGGGATTAGTTGCCTCTCCTTGCACCACGGCACCGTTAACTGGCATTTTATTATATATAGCCGAACAGGGTGATCAGTTGCTAGGCTTCTTTGCATTGTATGCATTGAGTTTAGGAATGGGTATTCCACTGATCTTGTTTGGGGTAACTGGCGGTAAATTACTTCCTAAAGCAGGCAATTGGATGAACGTAGTGAAAGTTGCATTTGGCTTTATGATGCTCGTTGTTGCTCTGACCTTTTTAGAGCGCTTAGTCAGTAATATTTGGATCGAATATGTGTGGTCTGTGTTAGGGCTTTCTGCTTTTACGTACTTTTATGTGATGAACCTCAATACTGCCACGACCCTTTGGAAGGGGATCCGCAGCCTAGTTATTTTTGCGGGGTTAATTGGCTCAGTATTATATGCTTATCACCAGTTCAACCAAAGCCACTCGACCGCAATAACAGCGGCAACATCTTCAACAAATATTGACGGCAGTAATCACCCTAAATTTATACTGGTGAAAAACTTACAGGACTTTGAAGAAAAGTTAACTGCAGCCAACGCACAAGGAAAATCAGTGATGGTCGACCTTTATGCCGATTGGTGTGTGGCTTGTAAAGAGTTCGAAAAGTACACCTTCCCAGCTCCTGAAGTAGTGGATGCCCTATCCGATTCAGTTTGGATGCAAATCGATCTCACGGATAACACTGCCACTAATATTGAATTTCAACAAGCCTTTGACGTATTGGGATTACCCACTATTCTATTTTTTGATTTACAAGGCAATGAATTGTCCTCTGCAAGGGTAACCGGATTTATGAAAGCCGGCCCCTTCGCAAAGCATGTAAATCAGGTATTAAACTAACGGTTGCTGAGAAGCAAAGGGTCAGTTTAGCGCTGCATCGTTAAATGCTGAGATGAGCTGAATTTTGACTATTAGTCCGCCGCTATAGCGTTTTCCTATGCTTGTTAAAATGAAGGCAAATAAGGATCTTCATGTTTTGGGTAGGCGACTAGCAGAGGCTATTTATCTAAGCTGCGAAATATTAAAGGGATTTAATTTTGTTTACTGCAACCAGCTTTTCGCAAGCAATGCAGCGGTTTCATCTTCAGGCACTGGTTTAGAATAAAAATAACCTTGTAGGTGATTACAACCATGTAATTTAAAGAAATCAATTTGTTCTTGTTGTTCAATACCTTCAGCTACACAATACATATCAAGGCTCTCAGCCATGCGCAGTGTAGTTAAGACTAAGGCTTCGTTACTCTTGTTCTTACCAATATCATCAACAAAGCTTTTATCCACTTTGAGTACTTGAATAGGAAACTCTTTTAAATATTTGAGCGATGAATAGCCGGTACCAAAATCATCGAGCGCAATAATAAATCCATGTTCGCGCATAGACTCCATATAATGCAATGCGCGCTCATAGTCTCTCATCAATGCACTTTCGGTAATTTCAAATCGTAACGTCGAAACCGGTAACCCATACTGCTCTAATAACAATACAATATGGTCAATGGAGATTTGTCGTTCAAAATGTCGCGCTGAAAGGTTAACGGATAAATACACCTCTCGCCCTTTACTCTGCCATTCGCTCAACACCGGCATAGCGCGCTCTAACGCATCCCATGTCATATTCTCAATCAGTCCTAACTCTTCAGCCACAGGAATGAATTGATCCGGCGGAACCATGCCATTAGTGTCAGGCCAGCGCATTAATAACTCAAATCCACCTACCACACCGGTATTGATATTAACGATTGGTTGGTAATAATTGATAAAGGCCTTACTTTGATGGGCCTTTTTCAAGCGATTTTCCATTAATAATCGGTCTTGCGCTTTTTCATTCATATGTTGCGTGAAATACTGAAAATCACTGCGCCCTTGCTCTTTTGCGTGGTACATCGCTAAGTCTGCGTTTCTCAACAGTTCTTCAGGCGTGTCTGCATCGCCAGGGTAAATCGCGATACCCACGCTAGAGGACACACTAACAGTTTGATTACCCAATTGTATTGGCGCTTCAAGAATCTCAATAAGCTGCTGAGCCAAAATACTCAGGCGATCAGGGTGTTTAACTTCTTCAACCATGACAACAAATTCATCACCACCTAACCTAGCCACGGTGTCATCTTGTCGCAATAAATTAGTTAAACGCTGAGCAACAACCTTGAGTAGTTCATCACCGGCTTTATGCCCTAAACTATCGTTAACCTGTTTAAAGCGGTCTAAATCGATAAAAAATATACCCATTTTAGATTTGTGTCTGGCTGCGTGATCAATACCATGCTTAATTCTATCTAACAGTAACGTTCGATTGGGAAGGTTAGTCAGGCCATCAAAATTAGCTAGGCGGCGAAGTTCATTTTCAGCCTCTTTTTGCTCGCTAATATCCGACATGATCATCAAATAATAATCAATTTCACCCTGCGCACGCATACTGGCAATGGAAGTCATATTAATCAGCACGTTAGACACTTTGTCGTTGTCGATTACTAGTTGCTCCTCCCCTTTCCAATGCCCTGTCACTCCAAGCTCGGATAGTTTTTTCCAGAATCGAGGAGGATATTCAGCGTTCAGCTTAAATAAGCGGTTTAATTGTGTTTTTAGGTCGCCATTTTCATCAATACCAAAGGCTTCACAAAACGCAGTGTTAACGGCTACCGGCACCATCTCGGTATTAAAAATAACAACCCAATCCCGAGTATGTTTAAATGCCTCACCAAATAATCTAACCTTTTCTCGATCCGCGACTGTTTCTGTCACATTGCTATAGGTTCCCGCGACAACACTTCTTAATCCGCTATGGTCAACAACTTCATTACCCACATCACGATACCAAAACCATTCACCGTTTCTGGCCCGCAATCGATAAGTGACATCTAAACCGTGACTATTTTTATCAATAAATGCCTGCCAGTTAGATTCAAATAATGCTCGGTCATCTTCGTGAATCAAATCAAGATGTGCATCAAAACTCATTAAATTATCATCAGATTTGTAATCTAACTCATCAGAGATTCTCGGCGCATAAAACTGGTTGGTATCTGAGCGCCACTCCCAAACATTACTGTTACTCGCACTTAACGCCAAAGTTAGTCGGTTTTTGCTCTGCAGAGCTTGTCCGTGAGCTGCCATTACCTGTTTATTTTGAAGATCCCGTCGATACCACCAGAACAACACCAAAGACACGAAAATAAAAATGTAAATGGCGTACGCTGCGGGAGACAACCAAGGCGAATATTTTACGAAAATATGCACAGAAGCAGGTGAGCTCTCAACACCAGTGGTAGGATCAAAAGCAATCGCAGAAAAAATGTATTCGCCTGGATCTAATTTAGGGAAGGTAACTTGAGAGTCTGTCGTTGCCGGATAAATATAACTGTCGGTGCCATCAAGTCTATATTGGTATTGAGTGGTGTTTTGATGTTCAAACGACAGCGTAGAAAACTCAATGGTTAAGCCTGCATCTTTATGATCAAGAAGCACCACCCGTTTATCCAAATTCACCAAAGGCATTTTTAATGAGTTAGAGCTTAGCTTGATAGACGTAATGCTGACTTGGGGTGGGTTTCCATCATGTGCTTCAAACGCTAAAGGATCAAAAATGGTTAACCCTTTCTGAGAGCCGTATACCAAGCGTCCATCCTGCAACACTATATGCGACAAGCCATTAAATTCTTTTCCGTCTAGTCCTTGGGAAATTCCGTACTGCTGGAGATAGGGGCCTGAGGGATCAAACTTAAGCAAACCAGCATGGGAACTCATCCAAATCGAACCGCTCTTATCTTGGTGGATGCCATAAATCATATTACTGGGCAATAGATCTTTTTTGTCGAAGCCATACTTAGGTGTATAGATCGTCGAATCTAACCCCACCAGACCAGCTCCTGGGTAAGCGATCCAAAGCGTCCCATTATTATCTTCAACGATACTTTCTGGATATACAGGTTGCCCCATACTTGCTCGTTCTAATTTGTGCACACTTTGCAGCGAGTCACTTTGCGTATTATAAGCCCACAACTGTTCTCTTTGAGCTATCCATAATATGTCTTTGAACAGTTTGCTAACACTCAAGAAGCCGTAAGACGCGCTAGCATCAATTTGCTCATTCAAAGTATCGACTTCTGTTACCACACCAGTGACCGCATCATATTTATAGAATTTTTCTAAATTGCTTAACCAATAAAAACCATTATTATCTTTGGCAAAGCTATCCATTCTGCTATTTAAAAGCTTAGCAACGTCTGAGTTAACACTCTTCGGTGGAGAAAAGGTATTGGTAATAGTATCGAAAGACCATAGCCCACCGTCAGTATTCAACAATAATGTTGTATCACCAAAAGTTTCTATGTCTCTTATTCTCGCCCTTTTGAGCCCTACAATATCTTCTGTAAACCAATGTCCGCGCAATTCATGTTCTTTGAGATCATAATAATTCAGGCCATTACTGGTACCAATCCATAAACCGTCATCATTAAACTGCGCAAAAGACTTCACACTGTTACTGCTTAACTGAATGGTTTCATCTTTGTTTTGACTCACGTTTTCGAATTTAACACTTTGCGTCGACCAGTACAGCGCACCATCGAAGGAAGAGCCAATCCACAGGTTCCCTTTGTTATCCATATCAACGGCAGTAACGTTATCGGAGGATAAGTAGTAGCGACTATCGGAAGGACTAAAATAATGCTGCAGTTGTGCAGATGGCGGATCATAACTGAACAAGCCTTGCTCTGAACCTATGTATAAACTACCGTAACTTGTTTCATAAATTTCTAAAATAGGAATGCTCAAAGCATGATCGATGAGACCAAATTGATTATTCTCATCGAACATTAAGCAAAATAGGCCTATTTCACTGCCGATCCATATTTTGTTATCACTGGCTAAAAACAATTTAGTGATAGGTTCATCACTCGTCTTGTCCTTTAATTTTATCTGACGTTCGTTACCTGTATTGAGCTCAATCTCGAACAAACCATCGCTGCGCCCCAACAAAAGTCTATCCTCTAAAAACAGCGTGGCATTGATTTGGTATTTAGCGACTTGTTTATATTCGGGCAATTTATATAACAGCGATGCTCTTCCCAAATCAGGGCTAACGATATAAACACTGCGCTCTGTGGACACGATAATTTGGTTATTTGCCAATTGGTTGATACTAGTGACCCTATCAGACCAAGTACTTTCACCCTCAGAAAAGTCCTCGATGAGGGTAGTCTCCCCGGTTTTTGTGTCGATTTTAAATAAGCCGGACCGTCGAGTACCAACCCAAATATTTTGATTGTTATCTTCGAAGATTGTGTCGATAGAAATATCGGCAAGTTGCATTTGATTACCATCAAAATGCTTAACTCGATAACCATCAAATCGATTCAGCCCGGCTTGGGTTGCTACCCATAAAAAACCACTTGAATCAATTAGTAAGTCATTGACGGTGTCTTGAGACAACCCTTGGGAAGTTGATAACTGAGTAAATTTGGGTTCGTTGATTAACGGTGCGGCTGAAACCTGAGATACGCTAAAAAATGCAAAACTTGCACACAACACGAGTCTAAGAAACTGACAGAAGTGAGTTAATCCGCAAACAACAACACGATTTTTAAGCTTTTTAAACAAACTTAAAAGTACCCCACAGTTCAATCTGTTATAGATTTAGAATGTAAAATTAATGAACAAAATCTGAGTTTACACAGGTTAGCCCAAGAACAATAGAAAAAACCGGCTATCAAAGGCCAAACTAAACTAAAGTTCTATATGCGATTAATACTCAACATCAGTTAATAATCAACGATTCTAATTAAACCATCAACATTGTTTTAAAAATCAGTTATACAATCAACGAGTGCCAAATATCTTATCACCGGCGTCTCCTAATCCTGGCAATATGTAACCTCGGTGATCTAATTTTTTATCTATCGCTGCCACATATATGTCAACATCAGGATGTTTTTTAACCACCTCTTTGATTCCTTCAGGCGCGGCCACCAAAAAAAGCCCGAGTATCTTTTTACACTTTTTCTTTTTTAACAGATCTATGGTGGCGATTAATGTTCCACCCGTGGCTAACATGGGATCAACAATTAACGCGGTACGCAAATCGACATCTTTCACCACTTTATCAAAATAGGCTACCGGCTCTAGTGTTTCTTCATCACGATATAACCCAACAACACTTATTTTAGCATTCGGAATCAACTGCAACACACCATCCAGCATTCCTAACCCAGCCCGGAGGATTGGTACCACAGTGATTTTCTTACCTTTAATTTTGGACACTTCGATTGATTCTCCTGTCCAACCAGGAATATTGACTTTTTCGGTTTTCAAATCCCGTGTCGCTTCATAAGTTAAAAGGTTGCCAACTTCACTGGCTAGCTCGCGAAAATCTTTGCTACTAATCCCTTTAGCTCGCATCAAACCAATTTTGTGCAAAATCAACGGGTGTTTAATTTCATGTACTGCCATAAGTGATCCTTTAATCTAATTGAACTGTTTGCACATAATGTATGAGTTCGGGATAGAACTCCAAAAAATCTTGTTCTATCTCATCATGATACAAATTCATAAATTGATAACCGTCTTGTGCGAATTTAATGCGCATATTTAGACGTTTTTCAATCTGTTGATAAGCGCCAAAACAATTTTCCCGGTCATCATAATTTTGTAACCATCGATGTTTTAATAAACCTGCACGAACAGACGCAAAGTGTTGACTGTGCTTAAGCGGTTCTGCTTTCAATTGCTGATAAAATTCAGTCAGCACCTGTTGTTTCGGTTGAGCGGTAAAATTTTGCCAATGTACAGATAATAAATGATCGAAATAAATATCAATAATAACACCAGAAATACGCCGTAAATCGGCTGGAAACTTTTTTCTCATCGCACTAACAACTGGGTGATGATCTGTGTAAGAGTCAATTTTTCTATGTAAACGCACACCATGCTGCACTGCGCCAGGAAGATGTTGTAAATTACTTCCTTTTACAAAGTCCCCTAAAAAATTACCCATTAAGCTCGTTTGGGATACATGAGCTAGATGAATATGGGCTAAATAATTCAATAAATATTACCTTTTGCGCTAAAACCTAAAAAAGATGCAGGAAACTTCGCTGATAAGACCAGTATTTTGCTGCTAATTAACCACTATTCTCTATAATTACTACAAACAACTTTTAATTGATTGTTTTTCAGGCGATTCTTATTTGACTTTAACCAGATTTACGTTAAGAGTATCGCAACAATGAAATTTAAAAGAAGATAGCGACAAATTCGTGAAATTTTTATTATTAAACGGTCCAAACCTTAATATGCTGGGAAAGCGTGAACCCACGATATACGGGTCGAAGACTCTACAAGATATTGTAGATGAATTGAAAATTCTAGCAAATCAGGAAGGTGTTGAATTGCAGCATCTGCAGTCCAATGCGGAACATGAACTGATAGATAGAATTCATGATGCTATGGGGGAAGTAGATTTTATTATTATTAACCCCGGTGCATTTACCCATACTAGCGTGGCTATTAGAGACGCTTTATTAAGTGTTAGCATTCCGTTTATTGAAGTGCACCTTTCAAATGTGCACGCACGAGAAGAATTTAGAAAACATTCCTATTTATCCGATATTGCCAAAGGGGTAATTTGTGGATTAGGAGATTACGGTTATAAAGCAGCTTTAATTGCTGCCAAACAACATTGCCAAATTAATTTAATGAGTAACTAAAGAGAGCTTAAATGGATATTCGTAAAATAAAGAAATTGATAGAACTAGTTGAAGAGTCTGGTATTTCGGAACTTGAAATTACCGAAGGTGAAGAGTCAGTACGCATTCATAGGGCTAGCGCTTCTTCACAAGCTCCCGTGCAATACGCACCAGCTCCAGCACCTGTAGCCGCGGCTGCTCCAGCCCCAGTTGCCGCAGCACCAGCCGCAACTCCAGAAGTGTCTGGTCATGTGCTTAAATCTCCTATGGTTGGAACTTTCTATCGTTCAGCTTCACCAAGTTCACCTGCTTTTGTAGAAGTGGGTCAAAAAGTGAATGTTGGAGATACTTTGTGTATCGTTGAAGCAATGAAAATGATGAACCAAATCGAGGCAGATAAAGCAGGTGTCATAAAACAAATTTTGGTAGAAAACCAAGAGCCTGTTGAATTTGATCAACCCATGTTCGTAATCGAATAAGCGAGCCAATTATCATGCTTGATAAAGTCTTAATTGCGAACCGGGGTGAAATAGCACTTCGAATTTTGCGTGCATGTAAAGAGATGGGAATTAAAACCGTCGCTGTACATTCCACCGCAGATAAGGATCTGAAACACGTTTTGCTTGCAGATGAATCAATCTGTATTGGCAAAGCTTCAGCCACAGAAAGCTATTTAAATATCCCCCGAATCATTGCCGCTGCTGAAGTATCTAATTCAGTTGCTATCCATCCAGGATACGGTTTTTTAGCTGAAAATGCAGAATTTGCAGAAGCAGTTGAAAAAAGTGGTTTTATTTTTATTGGTCCTAAACCTGAAACTATCACATTGATGGGCGACAAAGTGTCGGCAATCAAATCTATGAAAGCAGCGGGTGTTCCATGTGTGCCAGGTTCTGATGGTCCTCTTAATGACGATCCAGAGCGCAACAAAGCCATTGCTAAACGAATCGGTTACCCAATTATCGTTAAAGCAGCTGGCGGTGGTGGCGGACGAGGCATGCGCGTTGTGCGTGAAGAGTCAGAACTAATCAATGCGATTTCCATGACTCAAAGCGAAGCCGGTGCGGCCTTTGGTAATGCTACTGTGTACATGGAAAAATTCTTAGAAAACCCACGTCACGTTGAAATTCAAGTGCTGTCTGATGGTCAAGGTAATGCAGTTCATTTAGGTGAACGTGATTGCTCAATGCAACGACGTCATCAAAAAGTAGTGGAAGAAGCACCTGCACCGGGCATTAATTCAGAAACCCGTGAGCGAATTGGTGAGCGTTGCCGTAGAGCCTGTATCGAAATTGGCTATCGTGGCGCGGGAACCTTTGAGTTTCTTTATGAAAACGGCGACTTCTATTTCATCGAAATGAATACACGTATTCAGGTTGAACATCCTGTCACAGAAATGATCACTGGTGTGGATTTGATTAAAGAGCAACTTCGTATTGCTGCTGGTCAACCTTTATCCATTGAACAAAAAGATGTTCAGATTCGCGGTCATGCCATTGAATGTCGAATCAATGCAGAAGATCCAGCGACCTTTATGCCTAGCCCTGGAAAAATTAATATGTTCCATTCGCCAGGTGGTTTCGGTATTCGTTGGGAATCTCATATATATGCCGGGTACAGTGTACCTCCTCACTATGACTCTATGATCGGTAAGTTAATCGCTTATGGAGAAAATCGTGACGTGGCAATTGCGAGAATGCGACATGCCCTTGATGAATTAGTTGTAGAAGGAATTAAAACCAACATTTCCCTACAGCAAAGCATTATGGCAGATGAAAACTTCTTTAACGGTGGTACAAACATCCACTATTTAGAGAAAAAGCTTAAACTCGCATAATCTATGACGTAAAGGGCCTATCTAGTCTAAATTAGGTAGGCCCTGATTATTCCTCTCCCTGCTATTCAATAATTTTTCGTGTCCGTATTGCTATCTCTGTACTGCTTCAACGACTTTTAAAATATTAAACTTGAGCTCATTCCATTTACTGTAGTAAGTTTTCGATACTATATGTATTCGAACGGTATTTTTGTGAATCTAACACCAAGCCTCTTATTGCCTTTTCTGGCGCTTATTTGCCTTCCTTGCCTAGCTCAAATCGATACCACTATGGACGATGAACACACCAAAAAACCACTTTGGGAGGCAGGTATCGTCGGTGCTGGATTTAGCACCCCAGAATATCCAGGCGCAGCTAAGAATCACAACAATGGGTTTGTAGTCCCTTTTTTTATTTATCGCGGCGATATTTTCAGAATAGGCGAAAATAGCGTTATACGTGCGGTTGCGGTGGAAAAGGATTGGATAGAAATAGATTTGTCTATTGATGCTGCTTTTAGCGCAGACTCCAGTGACGACTCAGTGCGCGCCGGTATGCCCGATCTGGATTTTGTCTTCGAGGTAGGCCCACAAATTCGTCTTAAGCTTTTCGAAAGCGGTAAAAAAGCCACTGGTCTTCAGCAAATCCAATTAAAAGTACAAAGTCGCGCGGTATTCTCAACTGATTTTTCATCATTATCCCACCGAGGATATGTGTTGAACCCAGAATTGACCTACCAATACATTGGCACATTGCAATCCGAAGATCGCTTTAGAATTAGTGTATCGCCTAGTTGGGGCACAGAAAAACTGCACGACTATTTTTACCAAGTTGATAGCCAATTCGCCACCCAACAGCGGCCTGCATACGATGCAAAACAAGGCTATTTGGGTCTGGAACTCTCTACCGGCTACATGTTCAATGTGACCCCTACTGTTCGCATGTTTATGAGTGCGACCTATCATTTCCATAATGCAGCCGCCAACCTCGACAGCCCCTTATTAGTGGATAAAAATAATTATGCTTTTGGAGCAGGTGTAATTTGGCAGATTAAAAAAAGCAGCGAATATCAAAACTAAAAGGCGCAAAATACATTCCCATTGTGCAATTCAGCTATTCTTGAGTCATGTATTATAAAACTTTGATTTACATCAATGTTTCGAGCGTTTTTGGTTGAGCCAGATCAATATCAGAAAAATTCAATGCCGTAAGCTTTCCCCATCAAACTTAAACACATATTTCGATGGAGAAACACATGAAAAAACTAGCAGTCTATCTTGCTGTAGCTATCGCTCTTGGCGCTACTAATGCACAAGCCTACACAACCGGTGATATGATTTTACGTGCCGGTGTAACCACTGTTGCACCAGATGAATCAAGCAGTAATGTTTTTATCGGTAGCACGGATGTTGGTGTTGGCGTGAATGTAGATAACAACACTCAGTTAGGATTAAATTTTGCGTATTTCTTGTCACCCAATTGGGCGATTGAAGTACTAGCAGCAACGCCTTTTGAACATGATATTGGTTTAGACACAGTGGGCGCATTAGGCTCAACAAAACACTTACCGCCTACTATCTCAGCTAATTACCACTTCTTAGATGCCGATAGTGCATTTCAGCCTTATGTTGGTTTAGGTGTTAACTACACTATTTTCTTCAGTGAAGATTTCACCGCAGCCAATCAAGAAGCGGGCTTTAGTGACTTAGAGTTAGATGACTCTGTTGGTTTGTCTGCACAAATCGGCTTTGATTACATGTTGGACGACAATTGGTTTGTTAACGCTTCAGCGCGCTATATAGATATCAGCACTGAAGCAACATTTACTAATAATGGGACTGCTGGAACAGTGGATGTGGATATTGACCCATTTGTTTATTCACTGACTGTTGGTTATAAATTTTAAACCAACCCCAAACGACGATCAAAACGGGCACTGAAGTGCCCGTTTTTTTTGGCTAAAAATTCTGTCGTCTATTTATCTGCGTTAATACTATTTTAAGGTAAACTTTCTATAATGATAGGGAAGATCAATATGCAATTTGTAACTGACTTAACCTATTGTCAATTTCCCAACCGATTGCTGTAAATGAAAAAGAATCAATTATTATGCGTATTTTATTAGTAGAAGACGACCACGCGTTATCGGAAGCCTTAAGCAAATCATTGCGAACCCAAGGCTATGCCGTTAATTGTGTGTTCAACGGCAAAGACGCGATAGCCGCGCTAAACTCAGACGATTGCAATTTAATGATTCTTGACCTTGGATTGCCGGATATGGATGGGTTAACCTTACTTGATAAAATCCGCAAACAAAAAAACCCGATTCCAACACTGATATTAACCGCCCGTGACTCTACCTCGGATAAAATCCAAGGCTTAGATAAGGGCGCAGATGACTATCTGCCAAAACCGTTTGAAATGTCAGAATTATTGGCCCGTTTACGTGTGATGGAAAGGCGGTTAGGCACCTCTCAACAGTCCTTAGTAACCTGCGGACCAGTCAGCCTAGATATTACTCATCACTTATTGATAATTGATAATCAACCAATAGAAACCTCCCGTCGTGAATTTACCCTGCTGAAATCCTTAATGGAAAATCTTGGGCGTATTCAATCCAAACAACAACTGGAATCTAAGCTATATGAATGGGGCGATGAAGTGGCAAGTAATACAATCGAAGTTCACATTCACAATCTGCGCAAAAAATTACCTGAAGATTTTATTAAGACCGTTCGTGGTGTAGGCTACAGTATAAATCAGCGAGCCTACCCTGCTTAAATGGATTCAATTCGTAAATATCTGACTTTACTTCTTATCAGTGCCATCGCGCTGATTAGTTTCATTGCCGCACTGCAAGGGTATCGTTCAGGAATGCAAATGTCGTCGGTTTTATTCGACGCTGAATTGAAAACACTCGCTCAGAGTATTACTAACCTACCTAATCAAATTAACGATACGATTCCCGCGTCAAATGAAGATCTAGCGATTCAAAGTTGGTCAGCTAACAACTTAGTTTTGCGCACAAGTAATGTGCCATTAACCCCAATAGCGCCGTTTGAAATCGGTTATTCCGACCAGAACTTCAATGCCCAACGATGGCGGGTTTACGCTAGCTTCAATCAACAAACCTTTACTTGGGTTTTTGTTGCTCAGCCTTTAAAAACTCGGTTTGAGCTTACCGAAGAAATGATGATTTCAGCGATGACACCATTTTTTGTTGCTATCCCAGTTTTAGCGTTAGCGATTTTCTTGCTCGTTACCTATGGTTTAGCACCGCTGCGGGAACTAACCAGTCAGTTGTCTACTCGACGAGAAAACGACTTTTCGGCTATTGAGCTGTCTCGAACGCCAGAAGAGTTATTGCCAACGGTGAACACTCTTAATAGTTTGTTAACCAGGTTGAATTCCGCATTTGAGCGGGAAAAGCAATTTGCCAGTCATGCCGCACACGAGTTAAGAACGCCACTGAGCGTACTGAAAATAAATTTGCACAATTTACAGCAGAGTCAATGCTCAGACTACGAAGATATTAAACATTTACAACAAGATACTGATCGAATGATTCATGTTGTAAATCAAATTTTGCTATTAAGTCGTACCAATCCTGAAATAATTTCAGCCAACTTTGACACTTTTGATCCTTATAAAATAGCGCAGAAAGTCATTTCCGATATTTATGTAAATATCGATAAAAAAAACCAAAATATTGAACTCAATGGTGAGTCTTGTGAATTTCGGGGAAATGAATTTGCGCTTTACACCTTGCTGCAAAACCTGATTAGTAATGCCAATAAATACACACCAGAGAATAGTGATATACGGATAAACTTAAGTCTGGATGATAAATGTTTACACATTAACGTTGACGATTCAGGGGCCGGTATTCCCGAACATGAGCAAGCTAAATCTACCTTACGTTTTTATCGTGGTCAGAATCATCAAAAAAGTAAAATCGAAGGAAGTGGATTAGGCTTATCCATAGTCGAACAAATAGTCGCTATGCACAATGGCAAGCTTACACTAGGTAAATCCGACTTAGGTGGTTTGAGTGTGCTTGTTGAGCTTTATTCTGCATGAAAAACTTGCTCACCAGAAGGATTCAAAACGTCTTGCAGAAATTGATGATAGGGTTTGTTGCGCTATCATTTAACGCCTTTGCCATCGACGAAATTACGATCACGATTCGAAATCATCTATTTTACCCGCCAGAAATTGATATTCCGCAGCACAAAAAAGTAAAAATCACCTTTATCAATCAGGATGATACTCCTGAAGAAATTGATAGTTTCGACCTCAACAGAGAAAAAGTAGTGTTTGCAAATAGTCGCTCAAGTATTTACGTCGGTCCTTTAGATGCCGGTAGGTATCGTTACTTTGGAGAATATCACCCCAATACAGCAATTGGCTTTGTTAACGTCGTGTCCACTGAGGAGAATCAAGATGTTAAGTAATACAGTGGTGCTTTTCTTAAAAGATGCGTTACCGATCTTTTGGGCGATAGCCATTTTAATCGTCTTGATACCGAACTGGCGGCACTGGCTACCTCTTGGTATTGCTTGCGGCATTATTGTTTGCTTGAGCGTATTCAAAAATATCGGTTACATCTCTGAATTAGCAGATGGCTTGGGATTTGAATTTTTAAAAATCATTTTGCTTATTCTGTGTTACATCTTTGCGCTGTGCTTTTTTGTTAATCGTCCCCTTAGACTCAGTTTGACCGCCCGTGTTTTAGCCACATCTTTTGTTACTTGTATCATCATTCTAAATGCCAGCAACCTATTGCTGTTTTATGTCAGTTTCTGGCAAGTCAACGAACAGAGTAATTCGTTATTTTTAGGGTTAATTTTAGGTATTGGAATCTGTACAAGCATTGCCACGTTACTTGTACTGCTATTAAAACCATTACAAAAAGTCAAAGTGGCCCGCTATCTGTTTTTAATATTTGCTGTCGGTCAGTTCTCTCACATCGCCAATTTATTGCAACAGACAGACTTGGTCACCTCACAAAAAATTTGGAGCACTGAGCAATTCATTTCAGATGAAAATGAGATCGGCCAATTTCTTACCACATTGATAGGTTACGAGTCATCGCCAACAGGATTATATATTTTGATTTATTTAGCAGCTTTGATAGTGCCGATTTTGATGGGCTGTTTCCTGAACACAACAAGAAGCGTATTTATGGAGCAAAAAATATGAAGCTTTTCAGCTTTTTATGTGTACTCATAAACTTGATATTTTGCCCGCTGGTCTTCGCCGATGAAGGCTCTGTCGACAAGGTATACCACCCCTATGTTCTACCAAATGAGCGAGAAGTAGAATGGCGATTTGCCTCGCGCCAGAATGATGACGGTAACTTGCTAACCCAACGTTTTGCCTTTGGAACTGCAGTTTCAGAATACATGACTCTAGAATTCTATTTAGTCGCAGCCAGAGACGAAAACGACGACTTTGGCTTAGCATCTTATGAAGTAGAAGCTCGCTGGATGCTGACAGAACAAGGACAGTATTGGGCTGACTGGGGCGCGCTGTTTGAAATTGAAAAAGCCCATGACAGAGACCTATGGGAAGCAACGTCTGGTATTTTGATCGAAAAAGAATTTGGTTCTACTAGTTTAACCACTAACTTTTTACTCAGTTATGTATGGGGTAACGATAGAGGTATCGATACCGAAAGCGAAGTCATTCCCCAATTCAGGCTTAAATACAGATATCGTTGGCACCCATGGCTTCAACCCTCAGTAGAAATCTATACAGGAGAAAACTTTGTCGGTATCGGCCCTGCATTTATGGGTATCCAACGCTACCAAGGGCAAAAACAATTAAAATGGGAATTAGGTTTTATCTCCGGTTTCAATGGCGATAGCAAAGACCATACTTTACGCTTTGTGCTCGAGTACGAATTTTAAAGTTCGGACGCAAACCCCTATTCCCCATCCAAAAACTTAATCTGTATTCTCAAAGCTTAAGGTTCGCTTAAGGTTGATAACTTACTCTATCTCCATTGTGGTTTAGATTAAGTAATTTATGCGTCTTTTGCTGTTAACCCTGTTTCTATTAATACACTTCCAATCGAGTGCTTTACCGGCACCCGACTTTCAATTGCAAGATATCAAGTTAAGTGACTACAAGGGCAAAGTAGTCTATTTGGATTTCTGGGCATCATGGTGCAAACCTTGCCGAAAATCCTTTCCTTGGATGAATGAAATGACCCGCAAATACGAGTCTGAAGGCTTGGTCGTGTTAGCAGTAAATTTAGATAAAGACGGCAAACTTGCGCAAAAATTCTTAACTAAATATCCGGCTCAATTCAAAATTGCCTTCGACCCCCAAGGCAGTTTAGCCAGCCAATATCAAATTCCAGGTATGCCAACTAGTTACTTAATTAACAGGCAAGGTGAACTTGTGGTCGCTCACAAGGGATTTCATGTAGATAAATCCGCATCTTATGAACAAGAAATTGTCACGCTACTTAACCAATAGGAGAGCGTAAAAAATGAAACGAAAATATACGATTTTTATTGCCGTGATCGCAGTGTTGCAACTAGCTGGTTGTGCAAATTTAGGTGTCCAACCTTGGGAGCGCGATCTATTAGCTAAAGATGAAATGGCACTGGATTCCGAAGGTGTAGATATTGGTCTAGATGATCATATTTATTTTAGTAAGGAAGCGACCAGTGGTGGACGTTCATTTGCAGGCGGAGGTTGTGGATGCAACTAAAACAAAGCAAAAACGTCAGTGCCCTGCTTGCTGCGGCGTCTTGCGCTTTATTAGGCACAAGCGTCCAAGCTGAAGACAATGCCGAGGAATGGAAGTTCGATACTGCCATTTTGTACTACGGTGAAACGGACAGAGTGCAACTTGTAGAAGGTGTATTCAACGCCAATAAAGACTTCGGCAATGAACACTATTTTAATGGTAAGTTGGTAATCGATACACTAACCGGAGCTTCGGCATCAGGCGCGGTGGCGCAATCTGGCGTACAAACATTTACCCGTCCTTCTGGTAACGATTCTTATACTGTAGAAGGGGGTGAAACACCTCTAGATGATACATTTAGAGATACTCGGGTACAGGCAAGTGGACAATGGACACAACCTTTAGGTGAAAACTATCGGGTTAGTGGCGGGTTACAAGTTTCCAAAGAATATGATTATTTATCCATTGTTGGAAACGGTTCGCTGGATATGGATCTAAATCAAAGAAACACGACACTGTCAGCAGGAATGTCCTATGCTTTTGACAGCATAGATCCGGTAGGTGGCCGTCCTGTGGATTTTGCCAGCATGGTCGTAGATAACGGACAATTCGATAGCGCCGAAGCCTATCAACAAGCATTTGATGCAACTCGAATACAAGGTAGTGAAGAAAAAGACACCATAGATTTGCTGTTTGGTGTCACTCAAGTGATTAATCGCCGTATGTTGATGCAGTTTAACTACAGCTTGTCGATGTCTGATGGTTATCACAATGACCCCTACAAAGTGCTCAGCATAGTTGACCAGCAAGGAGTAACCCAAGACATAGTGCATGAGTCTCGTCCGACAGAGCGAACCAAGCACAGTGTGTACTGGCAAACCAAATATGCCCTTGATCAAGGTGTGTTAGATTTTTCTTATCGTTTCGCAACTGACGATTGGGAAATAGACTCTCATACGATTGACACTCGTTTTCGATATAACCTATCGGAAACCAGCTATATCCAGCCGCATATTCGTTATTATCAACAAAATGAGGCGGAGTTTTACAACCCATTTTTGTCGCAAGCAACGCCTCTTCCTGAGCATGCCAGTGCAGATTATCGCTTAGGTAAGATGACAGCTATTACGCTGGGACTAAAGTACGGTATGCAATTAGAAAATGGTAACGAACTAGCGTTTCGTTTGGAGTATTATCAACAGACCCCAGAAAATGCTGGATTTGAGCAACCAGGTTCTTTAGCCGATGAAGATCTGTATCCCGCTTTAAAAGCAGTGATAGCACAGGTAAGCTACAGTTTTTAGCGGCTTGTTTGAGAACAAGATATGCGAAACACTGAAATGCCTTTCACTATAGAGCAACGAGGCGACCATATTTGTGGTCGCTTTTCTGCTATGGCCAGTCCTTGTGAGATATTGCTGGACAGTGAGGATACAAACCTCGCTAAAACACTCACTAAAATTGCTTACACAGAAAGCAAACGAATCGAAAATAAATATAGCCGTTATCAAAACAACAATGTGATGCATAGGCTAAATCAGAGTAACAATCAGGCCGTAAAAATTGATTCGGAAACAGCCAAACTGCTTGCCTTTGCCAATACCTGTTACCAAATTAGTGAGGGGTTATTTGATATCACTTCAGGAGTGCTAAGAAAGGCCTGGCAATTTGATGGTTCAGATAAAATCCCTGAGCATGCACAAGTAACTGAATTGTTATCTTATTTAGGTTGGCAACATGTTACTTATACCTCCGATTCAATCACCTTACCAGTAGGTTTTGAATTAGATTTTGGCGGTATAGGAAAAGAATATGCGGTTGATTGCGTTGCTAAAGCATGCCAGCAAGTAGCGCCAAATGTATCTGTTTTAGTTAACTTCGGCGGTGATATACAAGTTACCCAAGCGCGCAAATCACAGCCATATTGGCAGGTGGGAATCGAAGACCCAAGTAATGCTTCTGGGGGCATTGCCATGGTTAATATTGCCAGTGGTGGACTGGCAACAAGTGGCGATGCAAACCGCTACCTGCTTAAAAATGGAGTTCGATATAGTCACGTTCTAAATCCGAAAACCGGTTACCCGATCCAACAAGCACCGCGCTCTGTAACCGTCGCGGCTCAACATTGCATTCAAAGTGGTTTGCTAGCAACTTTGGCACTCTTGCAAGGCCAAAACGCAGAAACCTTTCTCCAGCAACAAAACTGCAAACATTGGTGTTTTTGGTAGCCCCCTTTTTATCCTTCAATCTATTTACTCCTTTGAAAATTAATGCGATTCTGAAATGCTGCTTTGCGAAGTAGAAAGGAGAAGCCGAAGGGATTGTAAAATTAGGCTTGGATTCAGTGAATTCGAGCCAGCAAAGGAGCATGGTTTCATGTCAAATATTCCAACTACTTTACTTGAGCACCAACGAAGTTTTTTAACTAAACTGACCTCTCAAATATCGAAAGATGAACGATTTGTGGGTCTCGCCCTATCGGGATCTGCAGCAGAAAATAAAGTCGATAGATTCAGTGATCTGGATTTAGTCATTGCCGTTTTGCCATCCCACCTTGAGCAGGTAATGCAGCAACGTCAGGCAATAGCTGCAAACATGGGAAGGCTAGTCGCTTGTGCAACAGGAGAGCATGTAGGCGAACCTAGACTGTTAATTTGTCTGTTCGATAGCGAAGAGCCATTGCATGTTGATTTGAAGTTTGTGTCTATAGAAGACGCCCATCAGCGGGTAGATACGCCTGTCGTATTATGGGAGGTAGATAATTGTTTAAGCCAAATATATCAAGGCGGCGAAGGACATTATCCCATCCAACCGCCTCAATGGTTCGAAGATCGGTTTTGGATTTGGATGCACTATGGTGTAACAAAAGTAGCTCGCGGCGAACTATACGAAGCCCTAGACTTCGTGTCGTTTATACGACAAACCGTGATTGGACCTTTAGGTATGTTTAATCATGGATTTGAACCCAATGGTCTACGTAAAATTGAGTTCAAACTACCAAAGTTATCTCAGGAGTTAGCCAAAACAGTTGCACAAAATGATAGAAAGTCATTATTTATTGCCTTGGAAAGATTAGCCGAAATTTATGTTTCGCTAAGGCAAGAGCACATCGAGCAACTTGAATTAAAAGAAGCAGCTCAGCAATTGGCGATGGCCTACTTGCACAAAGAAGCATCAACCAAACAAGTTGAGCTATAAACTAGATAATCACATAAAGGCTATAAGGTAAATTTAAGGCAATTCAATGGATTGCCTTTTTATTCAAAACTCAAGTAAAGTAGCGCAGATGAATAGTCACTGCCACTGTTGAGCAATGTTTGTCGTTGTTTAATCAATACATCAGAGAATTTAATAGGATAATAGAATGACAATTGGTGCAATTTTACCATTGAGTGTTAGGGGAAGTTACGATGTGGATGACTTAGGTAGAACTGAAATCCTTTTCAAAACTCTAGACGCATTCTGTGAACCCGGTTTATTCTCAAAGTTTTTGATTGTTACCCCGCCAGACGAAGTACAAATAGTCACTGAAAAAGTAAGACGCTGGGCACAATTTAATCCCGTGGTGATGTCTGAAGAGGATCTCGTACCAGAATTGGGTAAACATCAACATATGCGCGGCTGGCGAAAACAACAAATTGTCAAAATAGCTGCACACACACAATTCACTGACGAATTTTACATTACCTTCGACGCTGACGTTATTTGTTTGAAACCCCTGTCTATAGAAAAGTTGATTGTTCAAGGCAAAGCACTACTGCAATACGAACCCCGCAGTTTTCACCCTAAATGGTGGAAGTCGTCTGCCCGCCTATTAAAAATGTCTCCAGAGGTAGGTGATACTTCAAAAGGTATGCACGTAACCCCGGCAATATTATCGACTAAGTTAGCCAAGCAACTGACCGAAGAATTAACCACACTTTGGAAAAAAGATTGGGTAAAGGCATTATGTTCATTGCACAACCCTAAACATCCTGGGAATTGGCGGATATCACGATTTTTGATGCTGAAATGGACAGAGTATTCGCTGTATTATCTGTGTTCGATGAAAAATAAAAACCTAGATAAGTTTCATATCACCGCAGGAAGTCAGACCCACCCACAGTTATTACTAATCCATGATTCTCATCCATATGAAGATTGGGATACGGCGAAAAGCTTTTCATCAGATTGCCCAGGGCTTTTCTGTGTAGTTGGCAGTAAATCTCGATTAGAACCAGAAGAAGTCTGGCAACGGATTAGTCCATTTGTGCCAGTTAAATCGTAATAACAGTCAAGAATGGCATAAAAAGGCAATAAAAAAGGCAATCATGTGATTGCCTTTTTTGAGTTTTCTATCAATTCGTTAGACTAGTCTAACGATAAATTGAATTAGATAACTTGAATGTTCTCAGCTTGAGGACCTTTTTGGCCTTGGCCGATAGTGAATTCAACTTTTTGACCTTCTTTAAGAGTCTTGAAGCCGTCACCAACGATTGAACGGAAATGAGCGAAAACATCAGGGCCGCCTTGCTGCTCGATGAAACCAAAACCTTTATCTTCGTTGAACCACTTAACAGTTCCTACTACTTTATCAGACATATTATATCTTCCTGTAAAAATTAAATTGGGTGCCAAAATTGGCAGGTTTAGCATAAAAAGAGACCGAACTTAAAAACAACAGGACGAAGAACAACGATATAACAACGAACATGTAGATATTTAACGAGGTTTTCTTAGCTAGGCGAAGCATACCCTACTTTGAGATTCTGTCAAATTAAATATGTAAATTAATCCAATAAAATCTGGCATTTAATTTGTTATTGTACAGTTTTAGTACAGAATCATTAGCATTCTCGAATTCGATTTTCACACTAAAATCGTACAATTAACGTTCTATTTGAAATCGCTAATTTTGAGTTATTGGCATCGATTTACCATTAGCATAGCGATTCTTAAGGTAAGCGAGTATTAACCATATCCAAATCTGATTTGGTTGGGTAAAATGTTTATCAAATAACATTTTTCAATAAAAAAAGATGGCAAGTAGAACAATATGAAAAAAATAATACTGATCCTCACCACAACGTTGTTTTTAACCTTGAATGCGGATGCGAAAGAAGAATCCGACAAAGAAATCAAGCAAATTCCTGAAGCACAGATGAGCGTAACCGAGCATAAAGGTAAATTTAATGGCACCAGCATTAAATATAAGGTTAGCGCTGGTGATAGTCATCTTTTAGATGCCAAGGGCAAACCTAAAGCCAGTATTTTTCATATCGCTTACACGCGCACAGACGTGAAAAATTCCGAATCTAGACCGCTATTATTTGTATTCAATGGTGGGCCAGGCTCGTCATCTGTATGGATGCACATGGGCTTGTTTGGCCCAAAACGTGTGGTATTACCTAGTGATGCAGAACAAGTAGGCGCTGCACCATTTAATCTCAAAGACAATCCTCTAAGTCTGTTAGATATTGCAGACATGGTATTTATCGATCCCGTCGGCACTGGATTCTCAACGCCTCTTGGTGAGTATGAAGGTAAAGCGTTTTGGGGCGTTAAACAAGATGCTGAAATACTCGCTGAGTTTGTGCGCGTGTACATTACTGAAAACAATCGATGGAATTCACCTAAATATTTGGCCGGGGAAAGTTACGGTACCACTCGTGCTGGGGCTATGGTTAAGGAACTCCAAGAAGGTTGGGGGTCGATTGATTTAAACGGAATCTTACTGATATCTTCGATAATCGATTTTCAAACTGGTGACTTCACCGAAGGCAACGATCTACCTTACGTCACGTTTTTACCAACCTACGCTGCCACGGCTTGGTATCACAATAAAGTCCCGAATAAATCTAACTGGAATAGTTTGCAGGAATTCGTTGCTGAGACACGAGATTTTGCGCTAAATGAATACGCAACAGTGTTACTCAAAGGTGCTCTGGCTAAACCCGCAGAAATTGATAATGTTGTAAACAAACTGCATGCCTATACGGGGCTCAAAAAGCAGTACATTACACAATCTAAACTGCGCATTAATGAATTTTTGTTTATGAAAGAATTGATGCGAGATGAAGGTAAGGTTGTAGGTCGATTGGACAGCCGTTATCTAGGCGAAGACGCGAACATTGTCGTCGACCAGTTTGAGGCTGACCCAGCATCTTATGCCATTGATGGAGCCTACACAGCGGCGATACAACATTATTTTGCCAACGATATTAACGTTAAGCGTTCTGAGCCTTATCACGTATTGAGCGGCGAAGTATTTGTTAATTGGAATTGGCTATATGGTAATTCAGCGCGCAGTCAGGGATTTATTAACGTCACGCCGTTTATATCCAAAGGTATGCGTCAGAATAAGGACTTTAGAGTATTCGTTGCCAATGGCTATTATGATTTGGCTACACCATTTTTTGCCACTGAACACTCGATGAACCATCACGGAATAGATCTTAACCGTGTCACTATGAAATATTATGAGGCTGGTCACATGATGTATATACATGAACCATCGCTGAAAACCTTAGTGAATGATATTCGAGCTTTTATTCTTCCTTAGAAGAACCAATCGACGGATACCCAGTTGAAACGGCAGCGTTGTAGAATTGATATTTTTGAATTAGATGCGCATATCTTTCAGAAGAAAAATACACTACCAACGCTTTATCGAATTGTTCTTGAATTTTTGGCTCGATAAAACCAACACGATAGAGACTAGGTGAAAAAAGCTGATGAATGACCACAGGTTGTTCATCAACTTTACCTAATAATGTCCTATTTAAATGATTGAAGATATTTACATCCAGTACAATCGCTTGGGCTTTTTTGCTGAATAACAATTTCAGTTGGCGCGCCTGATCCGGTACTTCTCTGTAGTTAGGATTAGCCGAGGCCATTTTCAAAAAGCCATTACCTAAAAGCCTAAATGCCGACTGAAATCCAACGATTGATAAATTAGACATGTCTTGCACATCAGTTAATTCGATTTGGGAAGCGGCCAATGTAACAACGACGTTCTGATATTGAATATAGGCTTTGGAAAGTGTCATTTGCTTGGCTTGACGTTTACTACTCAAAGTTGCTACGGCATCAATATTGGGCATATTAAGGGTGTCGTATGAACGACCGTAAGGAATTTGAATAAATTGAGCGTCATAGCCTATGCTTTTAATAACATCTCGTATCAACTCTATTTCAAACCCAGTTCTAGCATTATTCATCACATAAGGAGGCTTATCCCACCCTACTGCTACGAATAAGTTTTGCTGGGCTGCTACAAAGTTCGACACTATTAAATTCGTCAGACAAAACAGCGCTATAAAAATTCTATGGTTAACCATTAAAAGCATTAGATTCCGATTTAGTTGAAAATTAACAAGCCGATCTTTGTCTACCTTGATACTATTGTAAAATGACTTTATAGGAAACCCCGATGCCTTGGATTCAACTAATAATAGACACCCACGCTGAAAATGCGGAACAGATTGGCGACATGTTATCGGCCAATGGTGCGCAAGCTGTAACCTTTACTGACGCCAAAGATACACCAATGTACGAACCTAAACCTGGAGAGGTCATATTATGGCCAGACACTCAAGTGATAGGCTTATATGACGCAGAGTTCGATATGCAGCGTGTTGTATCGCAACTTGAGAAGTCTAAGATTTTAGGAAAAGGATTTTCCCACAAATTAGATCAACTTGAAGACAAAGACTGGGAGCGGGAATGGATGGATAATTTCCACCCAATCCAGTTTGGCAAGCGGCTTTGGATATGCCCAAGTTGGCGAGACATCCCCGACCCAACAGCCGTAAACGTGATGCTTGACCCTGGACTTGCGTTTGGAACCGGTACTCACCCTACTACCTCTTTGTGTCTACAATGGTTAGACGCCCTCACTTTGGAAGGTAAAACCGTGGTCGATTTTGGCTGCGGTTCGGGCATTCTGGGTATTGCCGCATTGAAATTAGGTGCAGAATCTGTAGTTGGTATAGATATCGACCCTCAAGCTCTTTTAGCCAGCAAAGATAACGCTGGGCGCAATGATGTGGCAGATAAAATAAGCGTATTCTTACCTAAGGATCAACCAGATTTGCAGGCAGATATCGTACTTGCCAATATCTTAGCGGGTCCGTTGAGAGAATTGCGCGAAGTGATTACTAACTATTGCAAATCAGGTGGCCTGTTAGTTTTATCCGGTATATTGGCCAACCAAGCTGAAGAAATAGACCAACTTTATTCGGCAGACTTTGATATGGAACCTATCGCCATCGAAGGTGACTGGGCCAGAGTATCAGGTAAGAAAAAATAATTTATTTAGATCAATTGAGGTTCAAGTTGGTTTTTAGCTAAATTTGAGCCTCAGCAATCCCTTTTAATCCCCCCTCGGGTTTCAAAAACGACTTTTTCAAAAATTTTTTAAAAATAAAATCAGACCGATTAGTCCATCCGAAGGATTTGTAACAAAACTTCACAAATTGATATGAAATAACATAAGGTTTTGTTTAACAAATAATATTTCTCCAAATCAATAGTTTAAAAAATAACTCAAAGACTGGTCAGGCCATGGAAAGCTATGTCTGTCAAGGCCTTGAACGCAAATAAATTATACTTTTGTTTAAAATTTAGCCTTTTCAAAACGTTCAAAAAACCGTAACATAGCGCCCGTTTTGACTAGCCGAACATTTATTGTTCAACAAAAGGGCCTATTAACTCATGCAGATTGGTCAATATGTATTAGACAATAATCTCATGTTAGCACCTATGGCAGGTGTTACTGATAGACCCTTCAGACAAATGTGTAAACATTTGGGTGCTGGGCTTGTGGTGTCAGAAATGCTGTCATCCAATCCTAAGGTTTGGAATACAGACAAATCAAAGCAACGGATGGATCATACGGGTGAATCAGGCATTCGCTCTGTACAGATCGCCGGCGCAGATCCACAGCTTATGGCTCAAGCGGCACAACTAAATGTTAGTAATGGCGCTCAGATTATTGATATCAATATGGGGTGCCCTGCTAAAAAAGTGAATAAAAAGATGGCTGGGTCTGCTTTACTGCAATACCCCAAATTGGTTGAAGAAATTATTCAATCAGTGGTTAATGCTGTCGATGTGCCTGTTACGCTGAAAATTAGAACGGGTTGGAACCAAGATAATCGGAACGGTGTAGAAATCGCGAAGATTGCCGAAAACAATGGTATCCAATCTTTGGCAGTGCATGGACGTACTAAAGCCTGCATGTACAAAGGCAATGCGGAATTCGAAACGATTGCTAAAATAAAACAATCAGTTTCAATACCTGTTGTTGCAAACGGTGATATCACCAGTGCTTTGAAAGCAAAAGAAGTACTGGATATGACCAATGCGGATGCATTGATGATAGGTCGTGGAGCCCAAGGTAACCCTTGGATATTTCGCGAAATATTACATTATCTGAACACCGGCGCAGAGCTTCCCGCGCCAACTATTGATGAGGTTCGTAGCGTCATGCTTGAACACGTCAGTAATGTTCACCAGTTTTATGGTGATTTTATGGGAGCCAGAATAGCCCGCAAGCATGTGGGGTGGTATTTAGCAGATCACGACAAGGAACGCGTATTTCGAGCTAAATTCAATGTAATCGAAGATGCTCAAGAGCAACTCGACCAATTGAATACGTATTTTGAAAAACTGGCAGAGTGTCATTCAATGTCACCTGCTGCTTAATTTTTTATCAACTAAAGAGCACGATGTTTATGTTCGATCAAAATGTGACTTCACCTTTCACTACTACAGTGACAACTCCATCTCAAACTCAAGCTCAAAAGCCTTTGAGAGATTCTGTTAAACAAGCTGTTAATAAGTATTTAAGACAGTTAGATAACACTGACGTCGAAAATGTTTATGAATTAGTTTTAGCTGAGGTGGAAGCGCCTTTATTGGAAGAAATAATGACTTTCACTCGCGGTAACCAAACTCGCGCAGCTATCATGATGGGTATCAACCGTGGTACGCTTCGTAAAAAGTTAAAGCAATACGGAATGAACTAATGATTGGGTTTACCCACATCATGTTTCAAGTAACAATTTAATCTAAAGAGCACCTCAGGGTGCTCTTTTTGTTTTCGCTATACCTGACTATTTGGTCAATTTAATCTTCACACAATCAAGAGTAAAAGAATGACATCTGCTAAACCCATCCGCCGCGCACTATTAAGTGTTTCAGATAAAACCGGCATAGTTGAATTTGCCACCTCTCTAGTTGAACAAGGAGTTGAACTACTATCCACTGGTGGTACAGCCAAATTACTTGCTGATGCAGGTTTAAACGTAACAGAAGTATCTGATTACACAGGTCATCCAGAAATTATGGCCGGCAGGGTTAAAACACTACATCCAAAAGTACATGGCGGCATTTTAGCCCGTCGTGGTATTGATGAAGCGGTTATGCAAGAAAATGACATTCAAGCGATTGATTTAGTTGTCGTCAATTTATATCCCTTTGCAGCAACTGTAGCCAATGAAGGATGCTCTTTAGAAGATGCCATCGAAAACATCGATATCGGCGGCCCTACAATGGTTCGCGCAGCGGCAAAAAATCACAAAGACGTTACTATAGTGGTAAATGCTAAAGATTATCAGCGTGTGTTATCTGAAATGGCTGAAAATGAAGGTTCACTGACCTACAAAACACGTTTTGATTTAGCTATTGCAGCATTCGAGCACACTGCAGAATACGACGGCATGATTGCTAACTATTTTGGTGCGCGTATCGATTCCAATGAATGTGGTGATGATTGTGAACATCAACACAGTGAATTTCCTCGTACGTTCAATATGCAACTAAGCAAAAAACAAGATCTTCGTTATGGCGAGAACAGCCATCAATCGGCGGCGTTTTATGTAGAAAATCAGATTCAAGAAGCATCCGTTGCCACAGCAAAACAACTTCAAGGTAAAGAATTGTCGTTTAATAACATTGCCGATACTGATTCTGCCCTTGAATGTGTCAAAGAATTTTCAGAACCCGCGTGTGTCATTGTCAAACATGCGAATCCTTGTGGCGTTGCACTAGGTGATGATTTGTACACGGCTTATGATAGAGCATACAAAACCGACCCTACTTCAGCCTTCGGCGGTATTATTGCATTTAACCGTGAGTTGGATGCTAAAACCGCGCAAGCTATCGTTGATCGCCAGTTCGTTGAGGTGATTATAGCTCCAGTGGTGAGTAAAGAAGCTATCGAGATTGTCGCAACGAAGAAAAACGTACGTTTATTAGAGTGTGGTGATTGGTTAGGTCAGTTAACCGATGGTTATGACTTTAAACGTGTAAACGGTGGTTTGCTAGTACAAGAGCGCGACTTTGGAATGGTTGAAGAGCAGGATTTGACCGTTGTCAGTAAACGCCAACCAACTGCACAACAGCTAAAAGATTTGATGTTCACTTGGAAAGTGGCTAAGTATGTTAAATCAAATGCCATCGTTTATTGCAAAGATAGCATGACAATAGGCGTGGGCGCAGGACAGATGAGTCGTGTCTATTCAGCTAAGATTGCCGGCATTAAAGCTGCTGATGAGAACCTAGAAGTAAAAGGTTCAGTAATGGCATCAGATGCATTCTTCCCATTCAGAGACGGTATCGATGCGGCTGCGGCAGCAGGTATTGTCGCTGTCATTCAGCCTGGCGGTTCTATGCGTGATAATGAAGTTATCGCTGCTGCAGATGAACACGATATTGCCATGGTATTTACCGGTATGCGTCACTTTAGACATTAAGCGCGAATAATCGAAAAATCCGGCATTAGCCGGATTTTTTTTGTCTGTAGGCGGATGCTTTAGCGCCGCAGATTTACGCCGACATCCCGCTAACCTCTTCCATGGCCTGAAGGCCATGCTACAACCCCACATTTTCGAATAATAATCCATGGCCTGTAGGCGGGTGCTTTAGCGCCGCAGATTTACGCCGACATATCGTATTCCCTTCCATGGCCTGAAGGCCATGCTACAAGAATGAAATCTTCTGGTCCGTGGAACATTGCTGTTGGCTAACAAAATGAAGAATTTTGCAAATTACACAGCTAAGTAGTATTTTTGACTAATAAATCGTACTAGAAACCAAGAAATTAACATCGGTAATATTTAACCAACTGTTTTTATTATGAATTTTAATTGGTATTCAATTTGCTTTTGTAGACATTAAAGCACACAACAACAGTTTTAAAGAGGAATATATATGGAGATTTTACTAGTATTTGTTTTACCGATCGTCATTTTAGGAATGATATTTGGGCATAGACAAAAAATGATGGACGCTAAAGTGAAATTAGAGTCAGGCTCTGGCAACCTAGCCGCTTTAGAGGCTGAACTTAAATCAGTAAAAGAGCGCCTCAATACCCTTGAAGCAATAGTTACCGATGACAAATATCAACTCAATCAAGAATTTTCCAAATTAAAAAGTGCTAATTAGTATCCTCGAAGCCAATTGAAGATAAAAAGCGTGCAGTTAGACACGCTTTTTACGCTTTTATTCTGTACAATTCATCGCAATATTAAGCTCTACTCCTTACTCAATCAGTTAATAAGATAATCTATTCATGAAAATACTTATCATCGGCGGCGGTGGTCGCGAACACGCTTTAGCATTCAAATCAGCTCAAAATGACTATGTAGATACTGTTTATGTGGCACCAGGTAACGCTGGTACCGCTATAGAAGACAAATTGGTCAATATCGATATCCAAGCAGATGATGTGAACGGTTTACTCGAATTCGCCGTGCAAAATGCCATCGATTTAACCATAGTAGGACCTGAAGCACCTCTAGTTCTTGGCGTAGTGGATGCATTTCAAGCTAAAGGGTTAACCATATTTGGACCATCGAAGGCTGCGGCACAATTGGAAGGCTCTAAAGCCTTTACGAAAGATTTTTTAGCACGCCACAAGATCCCTACTGGTGATTATCAAAATTTTACTGAAATTGAACCTGCACTGGCATATTTGAAACAAAAAGGTGCACCTATTGTCATCAAAGCCGACGGCTTGGCTGCTGGTAAAGGCGTTATCGTTGCTATGACCGAGCAAGAAGCTGAAGATGCGATTCGCGACATGTTAGCTGGAAATGCCTTTGGAGATGCCGGTAGCCGTGTGGTCATAGAAGAATTTCTAGACGGAGAAGAAGCCAGCTTTATTGTTATGGTAGATGGTAAAAACGTCCTATCATTCGCCACCAGCCAAGACCACAAGCGAGTTGGCAACGGCGATACAGGTCCTAACACTGGTGGCATGGGTGCTTACTCACCAGCCCCAGTAGTCACGCCTGAAATTCACCAAAGAATTATGCAAGAAGTTATCTATCCAACGGTCAATGGAATGGCAAGTGAAGGAAATCCTTATTCAGGTTTTTTATATGCCGGACTGATGATTATGGCTGACGGTACGCCTAAGGTAATTGAATACAACTGCCGCTTTGGAGACCCAGAAACTCAGCCCATTATGTTACGTTTGCAATCAGACATAGTTGCACTTTGTTTGCAGGCTACAGCTGGCAAACTTGATCAAGCAAGCATCGATTTTGATCCTAGAGCTGCAGTAGGCGTGGTACTCGCTGCAGGTGGGTATCCTGGAAGTTACGCAAAAGGTGATGAAATTCAGGGGTTGGATCTAGCGTCACAAACTGAAGGCAAAGTGTTTCATGCCGGTACTCAGCTAGTAGATGGTAAAGTTACCACTAATGGTGGACGAGTATTGTGCGCCACCGCCTTAGGAAATTCAGTGACGGAAGCGCAAAAGAATGCCTATAATTTAGTCCATAAAATAAACTGGGACGGTATGTTTTATCGTGATGATATTGCCTACCGAGCCATTGCCAGAGAACAAAGTTAAATTGGACACTAAAGATAACAAACCAGGCAAACAGGGTGATCCTCTCCATGGCATCACCCTGAAAAAAATGCTTGAAGAACTGCAGAAAGAATATGGATTTGAAGGCTTAGGCTGGCGCATAAAAGTGAAATGCTTTATTGAAAATCCGAGCATGAGCTCAAGTTTGAAGTTTTTACGAAGAACGCCTTGGGCTCGTAAGAAAGTCGAAGAGCTATACTTATCGACCTTCTGCAAATAACAAATTTTCGATAGTAAGTGCCCGCTTATTAATCCACATATTAAGGGTCGCCGCTACGCTTCGCACGTCATAGAGTGCGTTGTGAATGTGGCCCTGTAATGATAATCCATGAAAATTAGCCAGCGCACCGCTGGATTGCTCGAAACCCGCCAAACCTAATTTACGCGCGATAAATTGTAAATTATGAAAACCTTGCTGAAACTCTGGCAGCTCAACAGCATACAATTTGCAATTTTGTTGCAACACAGACAGATCATTGCCCCAAGAATACACTGGGAGTTTCCCCTGCCCACAAAAGTGATGGAACTGCGTCAATGCAGATGCGAAGTCTACGCCCAGTTCGTCAATCATGTTCTGTTCAATACCAGTTAGGTTTGTAATGTAATCACTGAGTTGCGGATTGATAGTTGGCTTTATCAACTCATTGAAGCTAGCTAATATGGAAACTGAAGATGCGGATACAGAGAGTTTTACTGCGGCCAGCTGAATCAACTCCCGTTGCTCCCAGCTTTTTGACCAGTTGCGCTGTTTCGACCCAACCCAAGCGGTAAATTCAGTATCAAAAAGCACACATTCAAAAACTTGCATCAATCTCCACAGAGCATATAGTTAAATTAGTCTATAAACTTATAATGTAGTACAAATGCACAAAGTCAAATTATTATGTTAAACCAGATTGTAATAGGTTCTGTCATCATCATTTTGACGATTATCGTTCAAGTGATTTTTTTAGGTATTTTATCATCTCGTTTTGATCAAATACGTAAAATGGATTCCAAAGATTATAGACATATTAGAAGCCCTATTATCATTATACTGTCGGTCCTATGGATAGTGCTGGGGCTGACCATAGACATGTGGATTTGGGCTTTTGCATTTCTGTTAGTTGGCGAATTTAGTGAATTGGAAGAATCCCTTTATTTTGCCATCGCGTCCTTCACAACCCTAGGATTTGGAGATGTGATTTTAAGCCAACAATGGCGAATTATGGGCGCACTCAGCGCCGTAAATGGGCTTCTTGTGTTCGGACTGAACGCCGCATTTCTAGTGGAGCTGATGGGCATAACCTGGGGTAAGTCCAGACGTAAATAGAAATAAAGACACTAGGGGAAATTGAAGTGCAAACAAAAACACTATTTGAAACCTTTGCTGTTATAAAACCAGATCTCAGCGTCACCACAAAAAATCTTAGCGATTCAATTTACCAAGAATTAGACGATGAGTTTTCCTCTTTTAAAGGTCATTCATTAGTCTCTGCTCATGAGTTTAATGAAAACTGGCAATCTTGGGAAAAGCACCCAGCAGGGGATGAAATAGTCATACTTTTATCTGGTCAATGTGAATTAATCATCCGCTTTGATAAAAAACAGCAACAGCGTGTTTTGAGCCAACAAGGTGACTATGTCGTGATTCCAAAAAATCATTGGCATACGGCGCGGATATCTACCCCCACTCGCGTATTGTTTATCACTCCAGGGCAAGGAACGCAAAATACGACAACACCTTTTTAAGACAAAATTCGAATTGAATTAAATTTTGTCTAAGTAAATGACTTGACCATTGGCCTTAGCTTGCTTATAAATAGTGGTCCTTACTCCTCAAAACGTTCACTATGTCTGTAAAACATCCAATTATTGCAATAACAGGTTCCTCTGGAGCAGGTACAACTACGACGACCAATGCCATCAGGCATATTTTTCGTAATTTAGCTGTCAATGCGGCCTCTGTGGCGGGCGATAGTTTTCACCGTTTCACTCGTCCTGAAATGGAAGTTGAAATACGTAAAGCGCAAGAACAGGGTCGGCATATTAGTTATTTTGGTCCAAAAGCCAATGACTTCATTATGCTCGAAAAACTGTTCGCTCAATATGGAGAAACAGGCTCGGGTCAGCATCGCCAATATTTGCACACATTTGACGAAGCGGTGCCGTTCAATCAAATGCCTGGAACATTTACGCCGTGGCAAGATTTACCCGCAAACACCGACTTATTATTTTATGAAGGGTTACACGGAGGCGTTACCACTCCCGAAGCCGACGTGGCTAAACACGTTGATTTGCTGGTAGGCATGGTACCCATTGTGAACCTAGAGTGGATCCAAAAAATTATTAGGGATACCACTGACCGAGGTCATACCCGTGAAGCTGTGATGAGCAGTATTGTGCGAAGTTTAGAAGACTACTTTCACTATATAACCCCACAGTTTTCTAATACCCATGTGAATTTTCAGCGGGTTCCTACAGTTGATACCAGCAATCCATTCAGTGCGCGAGAAATTCCGACCCAAGACGAAAGTTTTGTAGTGGTTAGATTCCGCCGCGAAATGAAAAATGTAGACTTCCCGTATTTGTTAAAAATGATCGATGGCTCTTTCATGTCGAGAATTAACACATTCGTGGTACCTGGCGGAAAAATGGGTCTGGCAATGGAATTGATCTTGTCGCCACTTATTGAAGAATTATTGGAACGTAAACGTAAAGCCGGTTTCCAAATGGATTGGGTGACGAATAAGTAGTGGACGATTCAACCAATTCGCTCCGTTGGGGAATAATTGGATGTGGCAATGTCTGTGAAAAGAAAAGTGCTCCGGCTTACCAACAGGTCGACGGCTTTAGGCTACAAGGAGTAAGTGCTCGCACACCTGGAAAAGCATTAGATTTCGCAACACGACATAATGTACCCAATCATTATACATCTGCACAAGCACTCATAGATGATCCCAATATAGACGCCGTTTACATAGCAACTCCACCTGACAGTCACTGTGAGTTAGCATTAAAAGTCGCCAGCGCAAATAAAATTTGCTGTATAGAAAAACCGATGGCATTAAACTTCCGTCAATGCCAACAAATAGAGCGCACCTTTGAAACTCAAAAGCTGGCGCTTTTTGTTGCTTATTATCGCCGTTCATTACCTGGTTTTGTGCAAATTAAACAAGCAATAAGTAGCGGCAAAATCGGTCAAATTAGACAAGTTTCATGGCATTACAGTAGACCGCCATCAGATAATGATCTACGCCAAAAACCAAACTGGCGCACAGACAAAAATGTTGCCATTGGTGGGTACTTCGAAGATCTTGCCAGTCACGGTTTAGATATCCTTAGCTTTCTTCTTGGAAGGGTTCAACACGCACAAGGGATTTGTACGAATCAACAGGGGCTATACACTGCCTATGACGCTATTGTGGCTAACCTGCTGTTTGAAAACGGTGTGACAGGCAACGCCAGTTGGAATTTTGCTAGTCACCTTTATCAGGATAAGGTGCAGGTTTTAGCTGATAAGGGCAGCATAGAATTCGCCATTTTTGGTAATCAGCCGGCTAACATATATACCAAGGATGGCAATGAAACCCTAGCAATGCCGACGCCCGATCCAATTCAAGGTCCGTTTGTTCAAGCCATGGCCGACCATTTACGAGGCGTAAGCAAACATCCTAGTCAAGCTGTAAGCGCCAGCCACACCAATTGGATAATGGACAAAATTTTGGGTGTATTGTAAAAAAGTGACTTTAACAATCACAGCGATTCAGTAATTTACCGCGCTGATATCCCTTCCACAAACAATTTGTAACACTCCACTTAACATTGTTACTTAGCTAATCTTTTGAATTCCCTACTATTCATTTATAGTGGTGTGATATTCGGTTTATTTCCTTTTGAGGCTCGACATGGGACAAGAAACACAAAAAGTATTGGTTGTTGATGATGATATGCGCCTGCGAAGCTTACTAGAACGCTATTTAGTAGAGCAGGGATATCAAGTGCGTTCAGCCGCCAACTCTGAGCAGATGGATCGTCTTCTGGAACGTGAAAACTTTCATTTGTTGGTACTCGATTTAATGTTACCCGGTGAAGATGGCCTATCGATCTGTCGTCGTTTACGTCAAAAAGAAAACGAAATACCGATTATTATGCTAACTGCAAAAGGTGACGAAGTAGACCGTATAATTGGGTTGGAGATGGGCGCTGACGACTACCTACCTAAACCATTTAATCCACGGGAATTATTAGCCCGAGCAAAAGCCGTATTGCGTCGTAAAACCAATGAAGCGCCTGGCGCGCCCTCGATGGAAATGCAGGTGGTGGAGTTTGGTAAATACAAATTAAACCTAGCTACCCGTGAAATGTTTTCAGATGGCGAAGCGATCACCCTAACAAGTGGCGAATTTGCAGTGTTAAAATCCTTGGTTACTCACCCCAGAGAACCTTTGTCTAGAGACAAGCTAATGAATTTGGCCAGAGGCCGTGATTACAGCGCATTGGAGCGCAGTATTGATGTGCAAGTTTCTCGTTTACGCCGCATGTTGGAAATAGATCCGGCTAACCCTCGCTACATTCAAACCGTTTGGGGGTTAGGATATGTGTTTGTTCCCGATGGCGAAGCACAGTAATTGCCCCAACTCATTAATATCTGGGTTGAATAGTCACTGGTGAGAATCTTTCCTAAAAGCGCATTTGGCCAAACCGTTTTATTAATTGGCGTATTGTTACTGATTAATCAGGTAGTCTCTTATCTGTCAGTGACCTATTATTTTATTCGTCCAAATTATCAACAGATAAACTCGTTAATCGCCAAACAAATTAACATGGTATTTTTGGAAGAGGTTGATTATCTCAATCCGAAAACCCAAGACAATATCTTTAATGCCACAAACATTCGAATCTACACAGAAAAACAAGCCATTGAAAGTGGACTTCAACAGGCCATTTATTATCAATTTTTCTCTCGACAAATTTCTGATTTACTCGGTGGAGAAGCAGACGTTAGGATCTCAGCCTCAGAGCCGTTCTTAATTTGGGTCAATCCTCCACAAGACGCTAACGTGTGGATATCCATTCCCATGGCTAGCTTCACTGAAGGCGATATATCCCCCTTAACTATTTATTTGATAGTAATCGGTATTTTGAGTGTGGCAGGTGGTTGGATTTTTGTTCGCCGCTTGAATAAACCGATTCACGCCTTACAGGTTGCCGCATTAGAGGTGGCAAAAGGTAACGTGCCAGCGCCATTAAAAGAGCAAGGTGCAAGCGAACTGATTGCGGTAACCAGTGCATTTAATCAAATGTCTAAGGGAATTAAGCAGTTAGAGGATGACAGAGCGTTATTAACCGCGGGTATTTCACATGATCTGCGCACGCCGTTGACACGAATACGTTTAGCCAGTGAAATGCTACCTGATGAACAATTATGGATAAAAGAAGGCATTGTTCACGACATCGAAGACATGAACGACATTATCGATCAATTTATTGATTATGTTCGACAAGATACGCGGGAGCGTCGTGAAAAATTGTCGTTAAACGAATTGATTGAAGATGTGGTTCAAGCCCGTAATATTCAAGAAAATCACCATATCGATACCCACTTATCTGAATTACCAATGCTGATGATTCGACGAGTCGCAATCAAACGCGTGCTAGATAACCTGATTGAAAATGCGTTTCGTTATGGCAGTCAAAATATACTGATTACCAGCGGACATGACAAACGCAACAGACAAGTATTTTTTGAGGTGCGAGATTACGGTCCAGGTATCCCTGAAGAAAATATTGAAGACTTATTTCAGCCTTTTACTCAAGGGGATAAAGCCAGAGGTAGTGGCGGTTCTGGACTGGGATTGGCAATTATCAAACGTATTGTAGGGCTGCATAAAGGTAAAATCGAACTCAGTAATCATTCTGAAGGTGGGCTACGGGCAAGAGTCACCCTACCCACAGACTAACCGATTAAGCCATTGGCAAATTGATGGATGACGCAAGCTTTCAATGCTTTGCTCTAATAATTCAAGGCAGTAGGTTTGTTGTCATGTTTACAACAACCCTACTCCTTGGTATGACCGCCAATCTCGGTGTTTTATTGGGTGCTTCTAGCTTGCCCTAATCGCCAACAATAGCGCGATAACTATGAGCAAAATTTGCAGGTAAAATAACGTCTCCCGCATCGAAAACAGTTCCATCGCTGGCTTGCCATTTTAGTGCTTTACCGGTGCTGGAACCCTTTGGTAAAACAAAGCTGTTCAAATCACTGTTAATTTTAAAAATATCTTCCCCAATGAACCTCAAGCCAGCAGGCAAATCCACATGGCTTAGGCGGTTAGCAAGAAACGCTTTGTGCCCAATGGACGTAAGCCCAGCAGGTAGATCCACACTGGTTAAGCGGTTATCTCTAAACGCACTATCCGCAATCGACGTAAGCCCCGCAGGCAAGTCTACGCTGATTAAGAAGTTTACATTAAACGCACTCTCCTCGATGGTCGTTATTCCAGCAGGCAACGTTAAATTGACTATGCGGTTATTTTGGAACGCAAAATCACCAATGGATGTAACCCCAGCGGGCAAATCCACGGTGATGAGGCTGTTATCTCGAAATGCGCTGCTCTGAACCGACGTCAGCCCAGCAGGCCATGTCACGCTGATTATGCTATTGGTGGCAAACGCGCTTTGTTCGATAGTGGTCAGCCCTTCAGGCAAATCCACACTGGTTATATTGTTGAACTCAAAAGCAGCATCGCCAATGGATGTCAGCCCAGCGGGTAATTCTATTTTGCTTATGCGGTTATTCTGAAAAGCGAATTCGCCGATGGATTTAAGCCCGGCAGGAAAAACCACACTGGTTAAGCCATTTGCTTGAAAGGCATTACCGCCAATCCCCTTTATCTTTTGTCCGTCGAGCATGTCAGGAATAATAATATCCGGTTGATGATTATTGCCATTAATGTCAGTAAGAATAGATGAGGTAATTAGTCCATCGACTACCGTCACATCTGTTGTTTTGAGGGTATAAGGTGTTTGTGAATTGGCTACAAAACTGAGTGCAAACAAAACGATTGCACTGAATATCATTCTACTCATCTTCATATTCTATGATCTCCTGGTAAGCTGTATTTGAAGTGTTGGGAAGGTATCGCCTCTAGGCCATATCAATTTATTCGAGAACATAAAGTGCGATTTCAACTTCATGAAATGACTATTTAATCGGGTCACATTTTCATATGAACCCGATTATTCTCAATTAAATATCAAATAGTTAAGGCTATTGAACTGACATTTTACCAGTGGTAGCTAGCACCAAATGTAATACGACGGTCTGTCAGTCCTTGGAAACACAATAAAGAACCCTCAGTAACACAGGATTGCTCGACTTCTGATTCCGTTAAGTTCACTGCTTCAATGCCAATGTTCAATTGCTCAGTTACATCATAACTAACGCTGGCATTAAGTTGCCCTCTGTCTTCTTGTACAACCATGAATCCCCAAGGGTAACTAGATGTACTACCAAAATCTTCTGAACGATAAGCTTCACGCCATGTATAACGCATACGTGCTGAAAGACCGTACTTTTCGTAATACAAGGTGAAGTTATACGCATTTTCAGAAAGATCCGGTAATCCATGCAAAGCAGAAACATCGATATCATCTATCCCTGTTGAAGCTGCAAAGACCGCATTCGCGCGATTTGTGGCATTATCAATTGCTTCACCACCATCGAACTTTTGGATGGTGTAGTTAGCTAGAATACCAAAGCCCGATGCCCAACCTAACTCATCTTCAAAGCCAGATAGATCATACTGGACAGCCATTTCAATCCCTTTTTGAGTAGTTTTCCCTGTGTCATTGATGGTAGTCGACCAAGGCACACAAACACCTACACCAACAGGACCGAATACATTGATATCAGCAATGGGATTCCAGATGCCGCCTTGCTCACACTCAGGACCGATAATGTCACGAAAACCAGTCTCAGGATCTTCATACGGGTCGTTTTGTTGACCAACGTGTAAGTCTTTACGTGTTTTATGGAAGTAACCTATGCTCACAACACTTGCTTCTGCAAAATACCACTCAGCAGAGATATCAAATGAGGTTACTTCTTCAGGGACTAAGCCAGGATTACCCACTGAAACGGCTGGGTTAGGGCTTGTTGAATAGGTAACTGAAGTTGAAAGGTCGTTAAAGTCAGGTCGGCGAATATCTTTTCCCCACCCCGCGCGCAGAACGATGTCGTCTGTTACATCAGCAACAATGTTGATTCTGGGTAGTAGGAAATCATAGTCACCAACGGTTGTGACCTGTGAAATAGTAGGGTCGCCATTAGCATCTGTGGTAATTGAGTTACCTGTTGAAGCCACTTCGGTTTCTAAATAACGGACACCAAAATTACCGCGTATGTATTCGGTTGAGAAGTTTGCCTGCGCGTAAATAGCGTCAGTAGTTTCTTCAATATCAAAGAATGCGTTAACTTCTGAAGTGGGTGCAGTAATGGGAATGGAACCACCATGTGCAGTAACCGCTTCATTGAGTATGCGTAACACCTTGTCTTGATCGGCCGTTATCATTTCAGGATTTACCATAAGGAAATCTTTAACAAATAACTCTCTGCCATCTGCATCACCAAAGTTATCAGGGCCTGCAGTAAGAAGCTCTGCGAACAAATCACCTCTCGGGCTATCTGAATAATTTCTTAAACTAACGTTGGCACGAATTTGGTCAGTCATACTAGTGGCTTTACTATGACGATAACCAAGGTCAAGTGTGGTAAACACAGACCAATCTAAGTCATAGACAAAATCAGCTCGAAAAGCGTCTTCAGTGTTTTCGGTAAGATCTCGCGCTGTGTCTACTGACCGTAACATATAGTTAGCTGGGTCCATCATGTCTGCTACACTTGGTGCGTTTGCCGCATCAAATGCAATACCAAAAGCGAGTGAGCCACCGGTTAAGTCATATTCGAATGGGGTTCCATTTTCATTAGATGAATTAACCGCTGCATTAGGGTTGATAAAGTTAAGAGTGGTGTTAATTCTTGGATTGGTGGATTCAGAATTAGAGGATGCCACCTCTACAGTGACTTTTAAGTTTTCACCTTGCCATTCACCGCCAAGCCTAAATATTTCACTCTTGGTTACACGTGAACTAGTATCGCCTGCAAAGCGCAAGTTGGGATCGGCACCGCCATCTTCTACCGGAATAACACCTTTTAATGCCGCTTGGATACTGCCGAGATTTTGGCCATCTAAATTACCAAAGTTAACGGTTTCAAATTCACTAGGCACGGAAATACCAATCAGGTCACTGACCCCAGATGCCTGTGCAGATATACTTTCTGCGTAGCGCTGTTGATCATTGATAACGGCATCAAAGTAAAATTTCATATCCGCATTGGGAGCCCATTCTAAGGAGCCAGCAAAATTCTTTGTTTCGTATTCATGGTTATCGTAATCTTGGTTAAGAAATTGAATTCCTAAAAAATCAAACTCTTGCGCATTTACAGTACCTCCGTCTGAAGTAACAACGTTGTCTCGGTCAACTCGAGGACGGAATGCAGTCACGTCTTGCTCAGCATAACTAGCGCTAAAAACAATACCAAATTCACCGATGTCGGTTTCCCAATTGTCGCCGTAGGTTCCTGACAATCGAGGCTTCACACCATCAGTAGAAAGACTACTGGATTCACCTTGCACTCTTACTGAGGCTAATGTCTCATTTAATTGCAAGGGACGAATGGTGCGTAAGTTAATAGTGCCACCCACAGAACCTTCGATGGTTTTTGCATCAGGTGCTTTGGTGACTTCAACACCTGCAATTATTGAAGCAGAAACATCTTCAAAGTTAATGCCGCTTCGACCAGCCCCTGAGCCAACCGTAGAAACACCATTAATTTCCGTTCGGTTTGCGTTGGTGCCACGGATCTGCACGCCTGTGCCCACACCCGCAGAACGCGTAATTTGTATACCTGTGACATTTTCTAAAACCTCAGCAAGGTTTTGGTCAGGCAATTTACCAATATCTACCGCTTCGATAACTTCAACCAGATTATTTGATTCGCGTTTTTCTAAAAGTGCACTTGTAAGCGCACTGCGTATTCCGCTTACCTGTATAACTTCAAGCTCTTCATCAACTTGCGCTTCTTGCGCCAAAATGGTTGGTGCTGTCAGCATCGCAACTAACGCTGCACTGTATATTCCTGTATTTGTTCTACGACTCTTTAATACAGAACTTATTTTATTAAGTTTCGCTTTCATGTGGTCTCCATTTACTTGGTAGTGTCATATTTATTGTGTATGTCTTAGCTATTTGTAAATAAATTGTTGTAACGGCGGAGCCAACCAGTTTGTCGTCTGCGTATGCTGAGTGAGCACTGTGTATTCGTTATACATAGCAATTTTGGCCTCATACTAAGTCACCAATCTGATTGAGTATAGATGACAACAAAACCGGTTTACTAAACCGGTTTATTGAATTAAATTAACATAAAATTACAGAATGTCAATATTCGAGTATTTAGGGGGTTAAGGAATTAACACGACGAGCAGATCGCCCAGAGAAATAAAATGCGCACAGCACACAAAAGACGTTAACGAATAAGTCAGGTTGGCTATAGCCCATCCAATAGATGTTGGTATTGTTCTGTGTTTAGTTGGCATAAGACCTCTTTTGAAAGCAGAGGTCTTGTCTGATGTAGATTAGCTTAGATTGATTATTGTTGCTTTGCTAGACGCGCTTAGGTTAGGCCCAAGAGCAGAATTTGCGTGGTTTTATTCAGCTTGCCCCCACAACGATTGCGAGTTTATGCACATCTTGCCATCAACAAATCCAAACCCACCGGGACGATCCTTAGCAATTAAAGCCGGGCCATCTAAATCCACAAAGTCAGCTTCGGCGGCCAACAAATAAGCAGGCGCCATTGCCAGAGATGAGCCAACCATACAGCCCACCATGATTTTAAGATTGTGTTGCTTTGCTAAGCGCAGTAGCCTCAATGCTTCAGTCAATCCGCCGGTTTTGTCGAGTTTGATGTTCACCGCTTGATATAGAGGAAGTAATCGCTCTAAGTCATCGCTGGTGTGGCAAGACTCATCGGCACAAATTGGAATACTCGACTTAAAATCAGCCAAAGCCTGATCATCACCACTGGGTAAAGGTTGTTCAATTAGGGCCACATTGCATTCCCTTAAAGGTTCAACCACCTTCTCTAACAACTCGATGCCCCAAGCTTCATTGGCATCAACAATAAACTCACTGTTTGGGCATACTGCATGGATTGCTTGCATCCTTGCAACCACATCTTGCTCATCAAGCTTCACTTTGATTACTTTATTTGCCGCTAACTTAGCGGCCGCTTTCGCCATATTATCAACACTATCAATGCTAATGGTTTGCGCACTGTGACAAGACGATAATTGCGGCATACCAGCTAACTCAGCGACACTGCGGTGCTGTTGTTTGCTGTGCAGATCCCAAAGCGCGCAATCTAAGGCATTTCTTGCCGAACCTGCGGGTAACAAGCTGCTCAATTGGTGCAACTGTTGTGTGCTGACAATCTGATCTTTGATACTTTCTAACTGCCTACATACAGCCTGTATTGTTTCGCCATAATGACTATAAGGTACAGCTTCCGCCCAACCTCGATATTTGCCATCAGTTATAGAGACAACCACTACGTCGGCGGCGGTTTTTTCGCCACGGGAAATCCGAAAAGGAGTAATCAGTGGAAAACTTTCAGTAACAACGCGAATATCTAAACTCATAGCAAATTATCTACGATAGAAGTCACTCCGTGACGAATTGGATCACTACAGGGTAAACCGGTTTGCTGACTGATCTCTTTGCATATTTGTAATGCTGAATCAGCATCAACAGAAGATGTATTCACTGCAATACCGACAACCTGCGCTTGCGGATTGGTAAGTTGAGCAGCGGCTAAATTAAGTGCAATGGTTTGTTCAATAGAAGGCAATGCTTGATGAGTAAGCCCGCGCATATGTTGTCGACCTAGAGCATGACAAACCACCAGCGCATCTGGCTGTGAGCCATGTAACAAGCCTAAGCTTACGCCAGCAAAAGCTGGATGAGACAAGGAACCTTGTCCTTCTATGATGTCCCAGTGATCAGCGCTATTTTCTGGACTAATCGTTTCTGCAGCGCCAGAAATGAAATCGGCAATAACACAATCAATGGCCACACCTGTTCCCGACACCAAAATTCCACTTTGTCCAGTTGCTCTGAAGGTGGCTGGAAGTTGCCTTCCCTGAATCTCTTTAGTGAGACTAAGAGAAGTGTACATTTTGCCAACCGAACAATCTGTGCCAACGGTCAAAAGGCGATTACCAAGACGTTTTTTACCTGTTCCCGTTCTAAACCGAGTGACGGGATGACGAATATCAATCAGTTGAAGATTAAGCTCGTCAGCCTTTTGCTGCAATACTGGAATATCGGTTAACTTATCGTGTAAACCGCTCACAATATCCATACCAGCATCCATTGCTTCGAGTATTGTAGGTATCCAACTTGAGTCAAGGAATCCTCCGCTATTAGCGAAGCCTAACACAAAGCTTTTGGCCCCTGCTTTAGCCGCCTCTTGAATATTCATTGATGGGCAGCCTGTAGTAACACTGCAACCTGGCAAGCGGTATTCAGCTAAGCATTTTTCAGGACTCCAATCAGCAGCACTTCGAGCCATTTTAATGCTAAGTGAATCCGTAGCGTCTCCTACAAATAGCAAATACGGATAGTTAATATTCATCAAGATTCCTTTAAAATAGATATCACTCCATATTAAAGATATTTTATGCGAACTAAATTAGTATGATTTAGGTGAGTCATAACTCCAGGTTATTGCTGGTTATAGACGAGGTTCAATTCGGCCCTGACAAAATCCAAAAAGTGTTCACAAATCCGAGATAGCGGTCGCGTTTCTAAATGTAGCCCTTTTATTTTGAAATCCAAAGGGGGATTAAACGGCGAGACACCGACATTATCAGTGATATTGCTGATTGCTGTGAGTTTATCAATAGTACAGCAGCCCATTCCTTTATCGACCAAACTTGCAGCGATGTAGTAGGTATCAACCTGCATATTACTGTGAGTTTCCATGCCCAAAGACTCGAAGCGACCTAAGACTAAATCACCGAGTGGGCCACTATCCCAGATACTAATTAATTCCTGTTCCGCCAGAGATTCAACGCTAACAATTTTAGTGTCTGCAGGAAACGATTGTTTGGGATATAAAATAACCACTTCACTGCTGCCTAATTCAACTTCTTCAATTCCTGGTAGAGGAGGTGATGAATAAAGTAGCGCGAGGTCACACTTATGTTCTAACAAAGTTTGCAGTGCGTCATCATTGTGCATAGTTTGTAATTTAAACTGAACATGGGGGTGCACTTCCCTGAATTTAGCAATCGAACGAGGGATAACACCAAAACCAAGGCCAGGGGTTAATGCAATATCGATGACGCCACTATCACGGCGATTAATATTTTCTGCTAATGCGTTTATCGAACGAAGCTGTTTGTATAATTTATCGATTTCCGGAAAAAGTGTTTTCGCTTCACTCGTTGGAATAAGCTTACCTTTATTACGTTGGAATAAATCGAACCCCAATTGTTGTTCTGCATGAGATAGCACTTTAGAAACCGAAGGCTGAGATACATAAAGTAATTTAGCCGCATTAGTAATTGAGCCTGTAGTGTAAATAGCATGAAAGACTTCGATATGACGTAAACGCATTAATTTTTCCAAGTTGAATAAATTTTAGGATACCATAGGGGATAATCTGGCAGCATAAATTTTAGCGTGCCCCAACCCCTATTTTAAACTTTAAAAAATTGAAAAATAGCCAGCGATAACACTCAAAAATAATCATAAGCGTACCGCGGACAGCAATACTCACCAAGTCAATTATTGGAAGCCTTTGTGTGTCAGCCCATAACCATAGGCTATAACTAGCAGATTTTTTATTAATTGTGTTCATAAACATAATTGTAGAGTGTAGTACTCGCAAAAATAATAACTTTCTAAGCAAATTAGGAAAGAACCTAGGAAAACAGATAATGCCAAAGACCAACACATCACACTATCGCAAAAGTAAGCTAAATATAGCGATACTTGCCGCTATCGGGTCACTTTCAATTTCCGGAATAGCTGCAGCGAATCAGCAAAACAGTCAAGATAATTTATCCATCGAAAAGCAGTCCCAACAAACGACTCTAGAACAAGTTGACTCAACCGTAGATGGCAATGAAAAATCTAAAGATGTAGAAAAAATCATTGTTGTAGGTTCCAGCATCAAGGGCGCAAATATAACAGGCGCTTTGCCCGTCACATTAATTGATGCCAGCGATATAGAAGCGATTGGCGCGACTTCTGGAATCGAATTATTTGCATCTATTCCAAGTAACGGCAGCGTTAATTTTAACGGTAATGACGTGGTTAGCGGCGTATACCAATCTCGCGGTGATGTAGCGTCAATCAACCTACGCAGTATAGGTACTGGTAATACCTTGGTGCTGTTCAACGGCCGAAGAATGGTACAACACCCTGGTACCCAAACTGAAAATTCAGTACCTGTTACAACCGTAAATATGAACTCAATCCCTGTACTGGGCATTGACCGAGTGGAGATTTTGCATGACGGTGCAGCAGCGATATATGGATCTGATGCCGTCGCGGGTGTGGTTAACACTGAGATGCGTAAAGATTTCGCCGGCTATAAATTTGACGTTCAATATGGTCAGGCTGAAAATACCAGTAGAGAAAAGTTAAATATAAATACCTTAGCTGGTTGGGACATTAACGATGGCATGACCAACATCACCACTGCAATCAACTATTATCATGGTTCAGAAGTGATGGCGTCCGAAATCGACTATGCCGCCGATGCAGATAAACGTAGCTTCTTAGTAGGAACGGACTGGGAAGGTGATACCAATTTCCGAAATACATCTACCACAACGCCTTGGGGAAGATTTGATGCAAGTCAGTCAGTTACAGGCCTAACCTCATCCGCAGGACGTTTTCATGTTGAACCTGTAGATGCAACCGATAGTAACCAACAATGTGTTCTAGCTAATGGTTTATGTTTAGATAGCGGCAGTATTACTACCAATACGCAAGCCTATAATACCAACAGTGTTCGCACCATGATCCCAGAAACTGAGCGTTTAAACACCTTTGTTTACCTAAATCATGAACTGAACGATGACGTTAGTTTATACGGTGAGTTAGGTTACTACTGGGCTGAATCAAACTCTCAACGTGCAGAAACTGCAACACTTACCTCAGCTCCGGTCACCATTGCCAGCACAGCTTATTGGAACCCTCTTGGTAGTGGTCCAAATAGAATTTCTGGCTATGACACCCCCGCTGAAGGTTTAGACATATCAATTAATGCCTACCGCGTAGTCGATGCGGGTACCCGTAATATCAATGTCGAAAATACATCTTATCGTGTATTAGGTGGTGCCACAGGTTCATACAAGGATTGGGAGTGGGATTCCGCGGCTTTGTATTCAAAAGCAAAAACCGTTGATACAACCCATAATCGTATTAGTCTAAGTTTGTTTCAAGATGCCGTGAATCGTCTCGATGAAAGTGCATATAACACTTTCTGTGGCGCAACCTGTAACTCACAAGAGACTATCGATAGTTTTCTTATCGATGTAAGTCGGTCTGGCGAAACAGCGCTGGGTTTAGTTGATTTCAAATTTTCCAATGCGAATCTATTTAGTTTGCCAGCAGGTAATGTTGGAGCAGCTTTTGGCACAGAATGGCGCTATGAAAGCTTCGAAAATATTTATGATGACCGATTAAACGGCACCACTGTCTATACTGATGATGTGACTGGCTTAGCATATGAATCAGACGTAATGGGCTCCAGTGGACAACCTAATGCGGATGGATCACGTAATGTTTTATCTGCCTTCGTTGAATTTGCAGGTCCGTTAATTAGTCCAGAAATGGAAATTCCCTTAGTCCATAAACTAGACTTCCAAGTAGCTGGTCGTTATGAGCGCTACAATGATGTTGGGGATGTATTCAAACCTAAAGCCGTTCTTAGTTGGTATCCAGTTGAATCACTACAGATTCGCGGTTCATATGCTGAAGGATTTCGCGCTCCTAACTTAGAGCAATTGCACACAGCAAGTACCACCCGAGTTAACTACCCGGTTGATTACTATCGTTGCCAAGCACAGATCAACAAAGGTGAGTTAGACAGTATCAGTCAATGCAGCAGTGGTGATAGCGCTGAGAACATTCGTTTGGGTAACACCGAACTTGATCCAGAAAAAGACTACAACTACGGCTTAGGATTGGTTTTTACACCTGAATTTATCGATAACTTAACATTGACCACGGATTACTGGCGCATAGAGCAAGAAGACTTAATTGGCATTCGCTCTTACCAAAATATTGCTGACCTAGATTATTATCAGCGCTTAAATGGCAGTTCTAACCCTAACGTTATTCGTGAAGAAGTGAACGCTGATGACATCGCTTTTTATGAAGGTTCTGGATTAGAAGCTGTGGGTGATATGAGTGAGATTATTGGTTTATTTGAAAACCTTGATTCGCGCACCACTGAAGGTCTCGATATTGGTGCGTACTATAAGTTAAACAATACCAGCATCGGTGACTTCTCATTTAAGTTTAACGCGGCTAAGTTGTTAAAAGCGTATCAATCAATCGATTCTGAATCCGCAAAATTACAAGAACTGGGTCTAACATTAGACGATGTGGGTGATTTAATTCAATTAGATGGCCGTCCTGAATGGCAAGCAAGTACTACTATTACTTGGCGCTATAATAATTGGGGAGCTGGGATCTACGGTAAATATGTAGGTGATTTCTACGATACCAGCGCCGTTAATGATAACTCAGGCGAGTTCTGGACAGTCGATAGCTGGACAACCTTTAGTATCTACGGTCAATATACTTTCGACCAAGGTTCATTAGAAGGTACAAAAATGCGTTTAGGTGTACGTAATCTATTCGACAAAGCGCCACCATTGGCCGATGAAACATACGGTTACGACGCCAGTCTGCACAGCGCTGAAGGACGTTATTTGTACCTTAATTTAAGCATGAGCTTCGATTAAGCAGCGTTTTTTTACACTTTAATCGGGCGACTTAGTCGCCCTTTTTCACTATAGAGTAATCCCTAAAATGTATAACAATTGCCGACTGCGGTTCTTTTCAATATTATTTGTAGCAATCGCATCCTGTGCCGCTTGCACTCAAAAATCTGAATCAATCGATATGATTATCACAGGTAAAAATATTTATACTGGTAATGAGCAACCAGCATTTTCAGGTTATATCGGCATTGATAAAGGCAATATTTCTTTTATTAGCGATACGCTTCCTGCGCATATTACTGCCACACAAACCATAGATGCAGGTGACAAAATCATAGCGCCAGGTTTTATTGATACCCATACCCATGCCTGCAATGATTTTGGTAAAGACTCCCCGAATACAAATGTGAACTACACCACCCAAGGTGTAACCACTGTTTTTTGCAATGTCGATGGTGGCGGTAGCGTTGATGTCGCGGCAAAACTTAATCAATATGAGCAACAAGGAATAGGCACAAATGTCGTCCTCTACGTTGGTCATGGCTCAATTCGTAAAGCGGTCATGGGCATAGAAGATCGCGCTCCAACCGATGCTGAGCTTGAGCAAATGAAAAGCCTAGTAGAACAAGCAATGAAAGCCGGAGCCTTAGGACTTTCAACAGGCTTGTATTATGTACCCGGTAATTACGCGATGACCAGTGAAGTGGTTGAACTAGCAAAAGTCGCAGCCCAGTATAATGGTGCCTATGACAGTCATATTCGCGACGAAAGCAGCTACAGCATAGGGCTGGTTAACGCAATTAAAGAAGTCATTCAAATTGGTCAACAAGCAGACATTCCCGTGCACGTTGCGCATATCAAATCATTAGGCGTTGACGTTTGGGGTAAAAGCGCAGAGGTGATCAAGTTAATAGACGAAGCTCGGCAACAAGGTATCGACGTTACTGCAGATCAATATCCTTGGCGCGCATCAGGAACCAGCGTAGCAGGTAGTTTGGTACCAAGATATATCATGGCAGGTAGCAAAGAAGCGTATCATGCTCGAATGGAAGATGACGCACTATGGCCAACCTTGAAATTAGAAATGGCTGAAAATTTAAGACGCAGAGGCGGCGCAGAGTCGTTACTCATTAGTGATCCCAAACGCCCCGACATACGCGGAAAAACCCTAGCCGAGGTTGCAAGTTTGTGGGAGATTGAGCCAATTGATGCAGCTCGTCAAATTATTCTAGAAGGTAATGCGCGGGTCGCCAGTTTCAATATGTCCGATCAAGATATGAAAGCTTATATGACGCAATCTTGGGTAATGACCTCTTCCGATGGCAGCACTGGCCATCCTCGAAAATATGGCACTTTCCCCAAAAAGTTTCGTGAATATGTTAAACAGAAAGGTTGGTTAAGCACCCAAGAGTTTATTCAACGCAGTAGTTATTTACCTGCTAAAACCTTTGGATTGACAGGCAGAGGCGAATTAAAAGCGGGTTACGTTGCCGATATCGTAATATTTAATCCTGAGACTTATCAGCAAAAAGCGAGCTACTTACAGCCTACCGAACTTAGTGAGGGAGTAGAATGGTTAATCGTTAATGGCCAACCTGTCATTGAACAAAGCGTCGTTAATCAGACCTTAGCAGGACAACCCATCCGTCAATCTTCAGCATCAAGGTAAAATAACCATGCAGAACTATTTTCTAGCGCTCGTGAGTGTTGCGCTTTTATTTACCGCTTCCGTTAGTCCCAGGGCCAATGCTGCCCCTCAGGCTGACAGCTTTTATTCGCCGTCGACGGTTTTCGATCCTAACGTCACTACCCCTGAAGACTTTTTAGGTCATGGGTTAGGTCAAAAGATGGTCCAGAACAATATGCTGACAGCTTATTTTCGTCAGCTAGCGGCGCAATCTGAGCGAGTCAAATATGAAGTAATTGCCTACAGTAATGAAAATCGACCAATAGTTACTTTAACCATAACCTCCCCGCAAAACATGGCCAATTTAGCGCAAATTCAAGCGAACCACATGGCCATACAAACCCCTAGAGGTAAAAGTACAGTCAGCGCAGATATGCCAGTAATTAGTTGGATTAATTTTGGTGTACACGGTGGCGAAGTGAGCTCAACCGATTCAGCCTTGCCGATTGCTTATCATTTAGCTGCGGCCCAAGGGGAAGAGATCGATAACTTACTTAAAAACAGTGTCATTCTGCTCACTGCCAGTTTTAATCCAGATGGCAACAACCGTGAAGCGACGTGGAATTGGCAATATTCATCGAATGTCACGATTACCGATCCTAATCACGCTTTACATGGTTCTCCTTGGCCCTCAGGTAGAACTAATCATTACTGGTTTGATCTGAATAGACAATGGATGTTACAGCAACAACCTGAACCTGTGGGTTGGGTCAGTAAGTTTCATCAATGGCGACCAAACATAGTCGCAGACTTCCATGAAATGCGCTCATATAAGTCGTTTTATTTTCATCCTGGCGCACCGGATAGAGTGCATCCTCTGATTAATGATCGGGCCATGCAATTACTCAGCGATGTAGTGCAAGGACCGCGAGACTTCTTGGACAGCGAAGCTCAGCTATATTTTAATCAAGAGTCTTACGACAATTTTTATTTAGGCAAAGGCGCGACATATCCTCATTTGTTTGGCAGCTTGGGAATATTGTTTGAACAGGCTAGCTCGGCAGGTTTGCTCGACACGCCCCGAGGTGTGTTGTCATTTGAGGATAATATTCGAACTTATTACCATGTGGCCTTAGCGCTTCTGGAAAATGCCGCTGAAAAGCGCCAAGCACTGCTTTCATTTCAACAGGATTTTGCCAGCAACTCGGCTAAAATGGCCGCACAAGATGACATAAAAGCATACATCTACAGCGCCCCTGAAGATCCAGTAAGATTGTTCCATTTCAATCAACTATTAACTCGCAACAAAATCCAGATCAAACCACTGACAAAAGATTTTGCTGTGAACGGTAAAACATTTCGTAAAAACGAAGCCTTTATCGTGGAGTCAAAGCAGGCCAATTATCGTATGCTTAAAGGTCTGTTTTCCAAGATAACCACCTTTGAAAATAATACCTTTTATGATGTGTCTGGATGGACATTGCCCCTTGCTTTTGGGATTGACTTCGAGCCTCTAACTCGCACTAGATATAAAGCTGGTTCAGCTATAACAGTCGAGTTCCCAACACAGCAACCACCAAGCAGGGCAAATGTCGCCTATGTTTTTGATTGGAGCCACTACAACGCGCCGAAAGTACTAAATACGCTACTGCAGCAGGGATATCTACCGCGCATTGCCACTGAACCTTTTAAGGCACAAACTGATAAAGGTATCCAAGCATTTGGACGGGGCAGTGTCATAGTGCCGGTGCTCAAGCAGATAGGTGCTAATGCAAACGTAAACGGCGAAAATTTATATAACATAATCCAGCAGGCAGCAATTCATGATGGGGTAAAAGCCTACGCATTAAACAGCTCCCATACCACCAGCATAGGTATGGATTTGGGCAGCAATAGTATTGACGCTGTCACTTTACCAAAAGTCGCACTGGTTATTGGGCCTGGAATGTCTCCCTATCAGGCTGGTGAGGTGTGGCACCTGTTAGATAAACGTATGCATATGCCTGTTGTTTTACTAGATAAAAGTAAACTTTCTAGTGCGGATTTGTCAGCCTATACCCACCTAGTCATGACGGATGGAAAATATTCAGATATCAGTAATTCGCTACAAGAGAAGATTTCAACTTGGGTAAGGAAGGGCGGATCTCTGGTTGGTATCGGTGATGGTGCGCGCTGGGCAGGAACAAAATTACTGGATATTAAAGTGGCTGACATTGGCAAAGGAAAATTAGCCTCACAATCGCGAATTGATTATTCAAATAAGGCAATGGTTAAGGCACAAGATATTATTGGTGGTGCGGTTATGGCCGGTGATTTAGATATTAGTCACCCACTAGGTTACGGATATACCCGCCGCGAGATTGCCAGCCAACGTAGCGGTCTTTTAGCATTTGAACCGCCTAAAAATCCCTACGCCAGTGTAATAAAAATTGCCCAGAATTCACTATTAAGTGGCTACGCTTCTGCTGAAAACCAACAGCAATTAGCAGGCAAAACCAGCTTGGTAGCTGAAAGAAAAGGCAAAGGCAGTGTTATATTATTTACTGATGATCCTAATTTCCGCGGATACTTTTATGGCACAGAGAAGCTGTTTCTAAACAGTCTATTTTTCTCAACCCTATTTACTGCGCCTTAATCGGTAAAAACAGGCAAATCACAGATCAGGCAATCTAATATAAAAGCCTCCAAGTTATAACCTGTAGTTATGATTAGGAGGCTTTTTGTGAGGCCTTGATATTATCCTGCCGTGTTAGGCTTTGATTAATCGATAACTAGACGTATCCGTTGTTTTATTCATCATGCATTATAATAAATTAGCGCTTTACCTATTTGTTCTGGCTTTGTTCTCCGCGTTTTATATTAATACTTCTGTCACACCAAACTGGGTAGAACAGCAGCATTCTTACCCCACTTATAACAATGCATCAGGCGAACTTGTTTACACCATCAATAATCACCAGTTTGAAGTCAAAAACATCGTTGATTATCAACTCTCCCCATTGCGACAAAGCGCTTTAGATCAGTATGGTAAACCTGCGTTATCTGAGCAATGGGTAAGGATGCCTGACCAACAACTGGTGTTACTCAAGACCGCTTTCCATTTTGGTATTTGGTCGTTATTACCGGCCGTCATTGCTATTTCATTATGTTTGCTTACCAAACAGCCGATTCCTGCCCTATTAGGTGGCACAATTATCGGCGCACTCATGTTAGGTCGGTATGATATTACCGATAAAGTGCTGCTTCCAAGCATCGCCTCAGACAGCGCTGCAACCATTGTTTTATTGTACCTTTGGCTGCTTGGCGGCTTGATGGGAGTCTGGACTCGCACTGGAGCAGCACAAGCATTCGCTCAGGCGATGACCCGTCATTTTGTTAAGGGGCCGCGCTCAGCGAAGCTGATTACATGGATATTAGGCGTATTCTTTTTTCAAGGAGGAACAATAAGCACAGTATTGGTGGGGACAACGGTTAAGCCCTTTGCAGATGAAGCAAAAGTCAGCCACGAAGAAATGAGTTACATTGTAGATTCAACGGCATCGCCCATCGCGTCAGTCTTAGCCTTCAATGCTTGGCCAGTCTATGTGCAATCATTGATATTTGTGCCTGGCGTGGCTTTTCTGGCAACCGAGTCTGATCGAATCCGTTTTTTCTTCACCAGTATCCCTTTTAGCTTTTATGGAATTCTCGCGGTATTGGGTACGCTCTTGTTGTGCTTTAACGTCACATGGCATTGCGGTAGTCGAATCCGTACAGCCCGTTTACGGGCGCTCAATACTGGCCGCTTAGACGCAAAAGATGCAAACCCGATACATACTGATGAATTACAAAAATCGGAAGTGCCTAACCATTATTCGCCGAGTGTTTATGAATTTGCAGTGCCTTTGGTCACCTTAATTGCTATCGCAGTAGGAACCTTTATTACGCTAGGTTCGCCGAAAGTAAATTGGGCATTCGCTACAGCACTTTGCTTGTCTTGTGTAATGGCCTTATCACGAGGGATGACCTTAGACGAATTGCTTGGCGGCATTGGTAATGGTCTAAAATCAGTGGTCGTTGCTTCTGTGCTGTTGGTATTGGCGATCACAATTGGCGGTATCAATAAGGAAATTGGTGGTGGTTTATTTTTGATAGATTTACTCGACCATCAAATAGCATTTTGGATGTTACCTGTCATTCTCCAGATTCTAACCATGATCATTGCATTTTCAACCGGAACAAGTTGGGGTACATACGCAATTGCATTCCCTTTAGCCATGCCGTTAGCTTGGGCAATTGGCATCAATCAAGAAGTTGCTCACCCAGAAATTTTCATGGCGATTTGTTTTGCGACGGTTTTGAATGGCAGCGTATACGGTGATCAATGCTCTCCCATTTCGGATACAACCATTTTAAGTGCGATGACCACAGGTTGTGACTTGATGGACCATGTTAAGTCACAAATAATACCTGCTAGCATAGCCGCAACATGCGCAGCTATGCTTTGGACTTTATCTGCATTGCTGTTGGTTTAACCAACAGCATTCAAATATAGCAGTAGCGAACTATTGTGTCTGCGTAGGCTGAGCATGGCCTTCGTTATGAATTGCTTCGATATCTATCGCATCGAAACTGTATTCCTTGTGGCAGTATTGGCAATTCAACCTTACGGCACCATCTTCGGCCACAATATTAAGTAACTCTTGTTTATCAACATTTGCGATCGCCGCAGCACTGCGTTCTTTACTGCAGGTACAAGAGAACTTAATGTCTTGAGGTGGGTAAAGTTGGACTTCTTCTTGATGATAAAGTCGGTGCAATACTTCAGTGGCTGGCAGCCCTAACAATTCCTCAGCAGTAATAGTCTGGCTAATCGTAGTTAAGTGAATGAAGTCAGTATGTTCAGACGCATCTGTCATTTCGCTACTGGTGGGCAAAACTTGCAAAAATAAACCACCAGCTCTATTTATTTCACCTTTGTGAGAGGTTTTTAAAATGACTTTGGTAGGCAGTTGTTCAGATTGGCTGAAATACCCTTCAAGACACTCTGATAAAGTCGGCTTGTCGATCGCCACCATGCCTTGATATCGCTCTCCCACTTCAGGAGTAATGGTAATAACTAACACTCCCTTAGGCATGAGTTCGGTTAACGATGTTGGAAGTTCAGACGCTTCTGAGTCCCACCTTGCCACACCACGCAATTTTTGATCATGAGTACCATTTATTACTGCGTACTTAACCAAACCTTCACTTTGCAATTGCAAAGCAATATCACCTTTGAACTTTAACGTTGCAGTCAGCAAAGATGCAGCAGCCATTAATTCACCCAGTAATTGTTGAAGGACAGGGGGATATTGCTGTGAATTTAGAATTTCTTGATAACTATTTTCTAGTTGCACAAGTTCACCGCGTACGTTGGCGTTGTTAAAGACATAACGATGTAACTGATCAAAATGGGACATAAGATTCTCTTACTGCTGTTTAAATTGAATTATTTTGCGACGCTGCTTTTTATCCGGTCGTGTCTCTGGTCTCGGACTATGGAATGCGCTTAACTTGCGCGCCTCTGCATTTTTTTCACGTTGCGCGATGCTTTTTTCTGTTTCCGCGTAGAGTAATTGAGCTTGTGGTGCACTTACTCGTTTATCACTTAACCCTTCTACAATTACTTCCTTGCTATCGAATCCGGCAGGGAGCACAATTGTCGCACCCAATTCGACACTTCGACTGGCTTTTGCTCTTTGTCCATTATATTGCACCTTGCCAGATTGCACCATGTCTCGAGCTAAAGATCGGGTTTTAAAAAATCGAGCAGCCCAAAGCCACTTATCTAAGCGAACTATTTCAGTGTTTTTGTTGTCTGTCTTATTCTTCATATATAGAACCTATTGGGCTTAAGCTTAAAAACCTTAGAATTGTAATTATATGGTAATGTTAATCTTTAATAGTTGTGGCCCTTTAATCTACTGGTTATCATTGTCCCCGTTTAGCGACGATAATCGACCAAAAAGTGGTAAAAGATGAGCCTTAGTAGTACAAACTTAAGTCAAATATGGCTGCAAATTAGCAAATATCAATCACAGATTAATCTGTTGGTTGTTATTTTGTTGGTTCTGTATCTTTTGGCTTTTTTAGCTGAGATGACTTGGCGGCTAATTCCAGAGCCACAAAACACTTCAAATCAAAGTTTTCAAACTAACCAAACTGGCAATACTTCAAGCAACTCTGGCTCACGAGTGAGTTTGTCACAGTTGAAAAGTTTAAACCTATTTGGCGATTTAACCGCAAAAGAAGTCACCACGGTTAAACAAGAAGTAACGGAAGCACCTGAAACCCGCTTGAACTTAACCTTAACAGGTGTGGTCGAGACTGATGAGCCAGGTGTTGGTGCGGCGATAATTGAGAATCGCGGTTCACAGAATACCTATGGCATCGATGATGAAATTGATGGTACCAATGCAAGCTTAGTTGAAGTGTTCGCAGATAGGGTAATCATAAAAAATGGTCCTCGTCGCGAAACCTTAATGCTAGACGGGTTAGAATACTCAAAAGAAAGCCAAGCATACCAACCAGCTGTTGATACGACCGCTGATAATAGAATAGATGACAAAGAACAATATACCGAATTGACCCCTGAAATGGTGGAAACGACCAGAGAGATACGGCGCAACCCTGCCGGATTTACCGATTACATTATGGTCTCTCCGGTTCAAGGCCAAGATGGTTTAATTGCCGGCTATAAAATAGCCCCTGGTAAAAATCCAAGTTTATTTAAAGGTGCTGGATTTTTAGTCGGCGATGTCATTACCGAGATTAACGGCTTAGATTTGACTGATCCTGAACAAGCTATAGAAGCCTTGGCAGCATTAAATCAATCGGATTCGTTACAACTAACAATTAGTCGAAGTGAGGAACTTCTCACTTTGTATTTGGATTTCCCTGAAGGGGGAGAAGATTTATGAGGATTACCCCTATGACGCAAACAAGCCGTAGTAGATTTAGAGGCTTATGTTTGGCAGCATGTGCAATGCTTTTGACGATGTCGACGATGACATCCGCTAAAGAATATTCCCCCAATTTTAAAAATGCTGAGATTTCCGAATTCATAAATATTGTAGGCAAGAACCTGCAAAAAACCATAATCGTCAGCCCAGACGTACGCGGCAAAATCAGCGTACGTAGTTATGACTTGCTTAATGAAGAGCAATATTACCAATTTTTCCTCAACGTATTACAAGTATACGATTTTGCCGTGGTAGAAATGCCAAATGGCATATTGAAAGTAGTTCGAGCTAAAGACGCAAAAACATCTAATATTCCGGTTATTCAAGGTACCCCTTTTGATGGTGATGAAATGATCACCCGTGTGGTTCCGGTATACAACGTGCCAGTGCGAGAGCTTGCCCCGATTCTTCGCCAGTTGAACGATCAAGCAGGTGGTGGCAACGTAGTGAGCCATGACCCATCCAACGTCATGATGCTGACCGGCCGAGCGGCTGTGGTAAATCGCTTGGTAGAGATCATTGAGCGTGTGGATCAAGCTGGTGATGAAGAAGTTGAAATAGTAGAACTTAAATATGCATCTGCATCAGAGATGGTGAGAATTATTGAAAACATCAATAAAAATGCATCCAAAACCCAAACGACCGGTAAATCGGAGCCTCGTCTGGTAGCTGACGACCGAACCAATAGTGTAATAGTGTCTGGCGATAACAAAGGTCGCAAACGCTTAATTAACCTAATTACCAAAATGGATAAAGAATTAGAAACCAGCGGTAATACTCGGGTTATTTTTGTGAATTACGCTAAAGCAGAAGAGCTAGTTAAAGTTCTGCAAGGAGTAAGTGCTAGCATTCAAGCCGAAGAACAAGGCGGACAAAGCAGCAATACAAAAAGTAGAACATCTAACAACCGTGAAGTAAGTATCGATTTTCACTCAGATTCCAATGCACTCGTAATCACCGCAGAGCCTGACATGATGCGTTCGCTAGAAGAAGTCATTCGTCAGTTGGATATACGTCGAGCACAAGTAACCGTTGAAGCCATTATTGTTGAAGTATTTGAAGGTGACGGCACAACGGTAGGTGTTCAGTGGGCCAGTGAAGATGGTGGTGGTCAGCAATTTACAAATGGTGTTGTGGGGATTGGCTCGTTAGCAGTTGCAGCCGATGAAGCAGAAGATCAAACAACCACGACCACAGGGTTCGATGACGATGGTGACCCGTATTCATATGACTCTGTCACATCTGGTGATTTCACTTCACTAGCATCCTTGCTAGGCGGCGTTAACGGATTCTTAGTTGGTGTAGTGAAAGATGGTTGGGGGGCAGTACTACAAGCAGTAAGCACTGATACCAATTCTAACGTTCTCTCTACTCCACACTTAACCACCATGGATAATGAAGAAGCGTTCTTCATCGTTGGTCAAGAAGTACCTATTATTACCGGTTCTTCAACGGGTTCAAACAATGCCAACCCATTCCAAACTGTGGAACGACAAGAAGTAGGTATAAAACTAAAAGTGACACCTCAAATCAACGAAGGTGATGCGGTTCAACTATTAATTGAACAAGAAGTCTCTAGCGTCAGTGGTGCGACATCTGTTGATATTGCGATTAACAAACGGGAAATTAAAACCACAGTAATTGTGGATGACGGCGGTACAATTGTACTGGGTGGCTTAATCGACGAAGAAGTGCAGGAAAGTGTTTCCAAGGTGCCTATATTAGGTGATATTCCTTACCTAGGTAACTTGTTTAAATCCACCACTACCAGCAAGCGCAAACGTAACTTAATGGTATTTATTCGTCCGACCATCGTGCGAGATGGCGCGACTATGAATTCTATTAGCCATAAAAAATACAACTACATTCGTGCGCAGCAACTACAGCGTCAATCTGAAGGTATCCCTTTGATGCCTAATACTGATACACCTGTATTACCGGAGTGGGAAGATGAACTATCTTTACCGCCTTCTTTCGAAGAATACATGTTGAATAAAGAGCAGGAAAGCAAGAATTAATGAGTATTGAAACAGCTGAAAATGCTGAACTCAATCCAAATCTGTTAGACGCTGAAGTTAATTCTACGGAAATGGCTGATGAAGATGTGGTTCAACACAAGCAGTTAGCATTTAGTTTTGCGAAGCGTCATAAAGTGTTGTTGGATACCGGTGAAGAACCCGCTATTTTGTATCACACAGCAAGCACAGATTTTTCAATTTTCATTGAGGTACGTCGATTTCTGCAGGCTGACTTTCAATTAAAAGAAATTGCCGACGAGCAATTTGAAAACCTGCTTACCAAGGCGTTTCAGCGCGACTCGTCAGCGGCTAAACAGCTGATGGAAGATATCGGCAATGAAAGTGACTTATTCGCGTTAGCTGAAGAACTGCCTGATACCGAAGATTTATTAGAAAATGAAGATGATGCGCCTATCATCAAGTTAATCAATGCAATGTTAAGTGAAGCAATTAAAGAAGGTGCTTCTGACATTCATATTGAAACCTTCGAAAATCAATTAATAGTGCGATTTCGTGTAGACGGAGTGTTACGGGAAATATTACGGCCAAACCGTAAATTATCTTCCATGCTAGTGTCCCGTATTAAAGTCATGGCGAAGTTAGATATTGCCGAAAAGCGCGTTCCTCAAGATGGCCGCATTACCTTAAGAATAGCCGGACGCGCTGTGGATGTTAGGGTTTCAACCATGCCTTCGAGTCATGGTGAACGTGTGGTTCTGCGTTTGTTAGATAAAAATAACGCCCGCTTAAATTTAACTGATTTAGGTATGACCGCAAAAAACCGTGAAATTTTTTCCGTTTTAATTCGCAAACCTCACGGGATTATTTTGGTTACAGGTCCTACTGGCTCAGGTAAAAGTACAACCCTATACGCTGGCCTTTCAGAAATAAATTCGAAAGACCGGAATATTTTAACCGTTGAAGATCCCATCGAATTTGATTTACAAGGCATCGGCCAAACTCAAGTTAATCCCCGTGTAGACATGACGTTTGCGCGAGGTTTGAGAGCAATATTACGGCAAGATCCTGACGTGGTCATGATTGGTGAAATTCGCGATCTCGAAACAGCACAAATTGGTGTGCAGGCCAGTTTAACCGGTCACTTAGTATTATCTACGTTACACACCAATACCGCCGCAGGAGCCATAACTCGACTTGAAGATATGGGAATTGAACCCTTTTTGTTATCTTCCAGTTTACTGGCTGTTTTGTCGCAAAGACTAGTAAGAACCCTTTGCCCTGATTGTAAAACGCCTCACCTTCCAAGCGAAGCCGAGTGTCAAATTTTAGGCTTAGAGCATGCCTCCAATAGCCAAAATATTTATAGTCCCAAAGGCTGTGCCGCTTGTAATCAAACAGGTTATCGCGGTCGGACCGGGATCCACGAATTACTGGTAGTTGACGAACCAACCCGTGAAATAATTCATAATGGTCATGGTGAGCAAGCCATAGAAAAACATGTTAGGAAAAATACACCGAGTATTCGCGAAGACGGCTGTAACAAAGTACTTCTTGGGTATACATCCTTAGAAGAAGTACTGCGCGTTACCCGGGAGGATTAACCGTGGCCGCTTATGCTTACAAAGCGATTACCCAATCTGGTCGCAATAAAAGTGGTGTTTTAGAAGGCGATAACGCTCGGCATATTCGACAACAGTTGCGAGAATTAGAGCTTATTCCGCTAGAAGTTGAGCAGGTAACGGAACAGCAACAGCGCGACAACAAAAATCGATTCACCTTGTTCACGCGCGGCATATCCGCCAGCGATTTAGCCCTTTTAACACGGCAAATTGCCACCTTGGTTGAATCTGCTTTGCCAATCGAGGAAGCACTTTTAGCGGTAGCAGAACAATGTGAAAAGCCCCGTCATAAAAATATGATGATGGCCGTTCGCAGTAAGGTAGTAGAAGGTCATTCTCTTGCCGATGCAATGGGAGAGTTTCCGCAAGTATTCGATGAGCTATTTCGAGCAATGGTTGCAGCAGGTGAAAAGTCAGGGCATTTAGACACTGTACTTAATCGACTGGCCGATTACACAGAAAAAAGTCAACGCACTCGCAGCCAAATTACCCAAGCACTAGTTTACCCTGCCATCATGCTATTTTTTGCATTTGGTATTATTTTCTTACTGTTGACCGTAGTAGTGCCTAAAATTGTAGGACAATTCGACAACATGGGTCAGGAACTTCCTGCAATTACCAGCATCTTAATCTCTGTAAGCACTTGGTTACAAAGCTACGGTCTGATTGCAATAGTGTTAATTGTTATATTGATAATCTTGATTCGCAGAATTCTCAAACAACCGCTTATGAAAAAACGTTATCACAAGTTTATTTTGGAATTACCTTTGATTGGTAAAGTATCCAAGGGCTTGAATACGGCGCGTTTCGCCAGCACATTAAGTATACTAACCGCGAGTGCAGTGCCGTTGTTAGAGGCGATGCGCATAGCCGGTGATGTACTTGAAAATTTGCACATTAGAGAAGCTGTAGCCGATGCGGCAATTAAAGTGAAAGAGGGCTCTAGTCTGCGTGGAGCCTTAGAAAAGACCAAAATGTTTCCGCCTATGATGATGCATATGATTGCATCGGGTGAAAGAAGCGGTGAGCTTCAGCAAATGTTAAAACGAGCAGCAGACAACCAAGATAGGGAATTCGAAGCCCTAGTTGGTGTCTCATTAAAAGTTTTTGAACCAATTTTGATTGTTAGTATGGCAGCAATTGTTTTGTTTATCGTACTGGCAATTCTACAACCAATTTTAGCGCTTAATAATATGGTGAATATGTAATGAAAATTAACAATCCTCGACAAGCTGGTTTTACCTTAATAGAGGTAATGGTGGTGTTATTGATTATTGGTATCATGGCGGGCCTAGTGGCACCGCAAATACTCGGTAACCAAGAAGAAGCTCAGCGAAAAGCTGCTGCTATTGATATTCAATCATTGGAAAGTGCATTGACCCGCTACAAGTTAAGTAACAACCGTTTCCCAACCACCGAGCAAGGGTTAGATTCTTTGGTTAACGAACCGACAATAGACCCTATTCCACGCAATTACCCAACCGGCGGCTATATTAATCGTTTGCCTAATGACCCTTGGGACAATCCTTATCAATTGGTTAGCCCAGGTGAAATAGGCGTGATAGATATTTTTTCTAATGGCCCAGATGGTGAACCAGGAACGGAAGACGATATTGGTAACTGGAATCTTGGCGATTACCTAAACTAAACATTGAGTTGCCCATAATGCGAGCACGGTCATTAAAGTACCATTCAGGATTTACTCTCATCGAGATCATGGCGGTGCTAGCAATTATGGGAATTGTTATAAGTGTAATTTCATTTAATAACTTCTCACCGACCCCTTCTGAAGAATTAGAAAAACAAGCGAAACGATTCCAGATAGTAGTGGATATGGCATCTGATTTTGCGGTGTTAAACCAGCAAGAGTTAGGTATTCGTATTGAACCTGAAACCGCTGAATATATATTTATGCAGTTAGATGAAGAACAAAATTGGCAACTACTGGAAGGCCAACAAGCGTTCGGTCGTTATCAATTACCAGAACCCTACTCTTTGGCGTTAGAGCTCGACGAATTACCTTGGATTGAAGAAGACAATTTGTTTAGCGACGGTATATTCGATGAATCTTTATCCTTTGATGAGGACCGCGTTGACATTGGCAGTGAAGAAGAAGAGAAAAAACTACCGCCACCACAAATCATGTTGTTATCCAGTGGTGACGTGACACCATTTAGTTTAACTATGATGTATGAGCCTGATTTTTCTAATGATGATCCCGTGTATTTTAAGCTGAATGCCATTGATAGTGTGCCCCTTGAAAGGTTGGGTCCTTTGGATAGTGACTTATGAACACTAACACTCACAACAAAGGTTTCACCTTGTTAGAAGTCATGCTGGCGCTACTGATCTTTGCGATAACCGGCACCGCTATCATGAAATCGGCCACTGACCATTTAAACGGTGTCAGCCAAATCGAAAATATTACCTTTGCCACTTGGGTAGCCAATAATCGCCTTACCCAAATCAACATCGAAAATAGCTGGCCCCTAAAAGACAATTTGAAGGGCGAAGAAAAGATGGCTGGTACTACTTGGTACTGGCAACAAAAATTATTGTCCACCCCGGATGAATCTTTGATCGGGATTGAAATCGTAGTGGGGACCGACGAAAATTTCGACCGCACGATAACCAGTGTGACCTCCTATATGGCTAAACCCAAGAGCACAATAAGATGATTGGTCAAAAGCAACGCGGCTTCACACTGATTGAAATTATGATTGCTGTGGCAATCTTCACTCTTATCGGTATCGCTTCCACCAGCGTAATGACCGCCGTTATCGACAGTGATGAATTATCTGAAAATCGTTTCGAAAAACTACAAACTTTGCAAAGAGCGATGCTCACCATTGAACGAGATATGCTTCAAGCGGTGCCCAGAGCAGTGCGCCTAGACGGTGAAGAGAACACGCAAGTTATGCACGCAGAAAAGAACTTCTTAGAAAGCGAAGCTGATGGTTTTGCCTTTGTGCGAGCTGGATGGCAAAACCCGCAACTAATGTTACAACGCAGCACCTTACAAAGTGTTGGCTACCGTATGCAAGAAGGTAGGTTAGAGCGTTTGTACGGTAATTACGTTGATAATGTAGTTGGTTATGAACCCAAAGTACGGGTTTTATTAACTAAGGTAGATGATTTTCAAGTACATTTTTTATTAAACTCTGGCGAAGATTCTGCCGACTCACAAAGCTGGGATGATTCTTATGCTCAAGATACCCTGCCAGTAGCCGTGAAGATTACCATCACCAGTCAAGAATTCGGCGTCATTGAGCGTAAGTTTTTAATGAGCAGCGCAGATTCGTGAATACTAGCTTGGCAAATTATTCAAAGCAGCAGGGGGTCGCTTTAATCATTGTTTTGATGATTGTCGCGCTGGTTGCGATTATTGCCACTGAAATGGGGTCAAGATTGCAACTTCAAGTGACTCGCGCAACCAACATTAAAGATAACAATCAAGCATTTTGGTATGCAATGGGGGCTGAGCAATTTGCGATTAAATCCATCGGTGAACTATTAGAGTCAAATCCTGATGTGATTTCATTAGAAGCTGGCTGGTCTGAACAATTTACCTTTCCTTTAGAAGGTGGCGGTATTCAAGCTCAGTTGACCGATATGCAAACCTGCCTAAATATCAATGCCATCGACTCGGTAAATCGAGTACAACAAGGTAGCAGTCAAAATGGCAATGATGGCGATAACACTAACGGCGACAGCGAGGTTAAAAAGGCGCTACGTGGAAATAGCAGCGGTGATATCAATTCCGTCCCTGAAGAGGCCCTAGCGTTTGAACGCTTATTGACCAACGTTGTGCCAGAGTTAGATAACTATTCAATTGAAGTTGTCAGAGACTCGTTAATTGATTGGCTGGACCAAGATGACAACATGTCACAAAGCGGGGCCGAAGATGCCGACTATGCCGCGTTAGTAAACCCTTACTTAGCCGCAAACAACTTAATGGTCAGTAAGTCTGAAATACGTCTAGTTAACGGCGTTAAAGCCCAATGGATTAATGACCTGCTGCCGATGGTCTGTGTTATTCCAAATGTGTCAGAAATGAAAATTAATGTGAATACTGTAAAAGAAGACCAAGCTCCTGTATTAGCAGCATTAACAGGTGCACCAGTATCGGAAATTCAAAGCCTCATCAGTAATCGTGCACCTGATGGCTACCAAAATGTACAGGATTTCTTAGCGGAAACACTGTTTACCAATCACACATTAACCGAACAACAACAACGTTGGTTTGATGTAAAAACAGAATACTTTCTATTACATACCAAGACCCGTTACAATAACGCCACATTTGCTATGTCTTCCCTACTGAAAGTAGAAAATAACGACCAAATGATTGTCATACGACGAGAATTTGGAGGAGTACTTTAATGGAACATCTGGTTATCCGCCTAGGCTCAACCACTAGTGACCCAGTCAATTGGTTAGTATGGTCTGGTCAAGAGCAGGAAATTATTGCCTCTGGCGTACTAGATAATGCGGAACAGCTTAATTCTTTATCTGAACGTGCAGGCAAACGTCCTATTACCGCCTTAGTCCCAGGTTGTGACTTTTTGTTGAAATGGGTCGCCATGCCAGCGAAGGCATCGCGAAAAGCGCTAACGGCGATACCATACATGCTTGAGGAAGATTTAAGCATGGATATTAGCGAACAGTTTTTTGCCTTAGGGGAAAAAAATGGCAACATGCAAGCGGTTGCAGTAGTTAGCAGAGATAAGATGGCAAACTGGCTAGAGGTTATCAAACAAGCCGGTTTGTACTGCAATAAAATGCTCCCCGATATACTTGCCCTTCCCTACATTGAAGATGCGTGGAGCTTAGTAACCCTTGGACAGCAAGCTATTATTCGTCAAGATCAATGGCAAGGTCTGCAAGGTGATGCAACTTGGTTATTGCAAGCCACTGAGCATTTTGCAAAACAGCAAACAACACCGCTAAAAGTAGCGAATCACAGTGACTTAGATATTTCTAACTTAGCCAACGTTGAACAAATCGAACAGCAGTTAGACTTACCCATGCAATTGCTTGCAACAGGTGCCTTAAAAACCACATTTAATCTGTTACAAGGCGAGTTTAAAGCTAAACAACAAAGTCGTAGTCAGTGGCGTCAATGGCGAGTTGCAGCGGTTTTAGCTATTCTCGCCCTTGTGGTTACATTGGTTGATAAAGGCGTGCAAGTTAATCAACTTAAACAACAAGGTGCGGATCTAACTAAGCAAATGCACGAGCAATTTGCCAAAGCCTTTCCTAATCAACCAAAACCCACAAGAATCCGTTTAGCGATGGAAAGAGAACTGGCTAAATTAGCCAACGGGGGCGGACAAACATCAATGCTAGCAATGATGTCACAACTCACCGAAGCCTTTCAAAATAGCGACGTTAAACCACAAACTATACGTTTTGATAGTGCGCGTTCAGAATTGCGACTACAGGCCGTTGCGGCAAACTTCGAAGCATTGGAACGATTTAAACGTTTAGCCCAAGAAAAAGGCTTTGAGGTACAACAAGGTGCAATTAACAACAAAGACAACCAAGTGATTGGTTCGTTATCGATAAGGAGCTGATATGAAAGATTTGTTGGATAAATTTAATCAGCTATCAGAGCGCGAAAGAATTTTAGTCGTAGTGTCGGGTTTGTTATTAATAATCGCCCTATTTTACTACTTGGTGTGGGCCCCTATTGACAATTCTTTGCAAACTCAAAGCAAGTTAGTCGCGACTAAACAAGCTGACCTAATATGGTTTAAGCAAAATGCAAATCGTGCAATCCAAATGCGCAGCGGAAATGGTAATGCATCTGTGTTTTCAGGCTCGTTACCCCAAGCAGTCAATCAAACTGCTGGGCGGGTGAAAATAGCAATTTCTAGAATGCAGCCTCAAGGCGAAGAGTTAAAGGTATGGGTAGACCAAGCCCCCTTTAACGATGTGGTGAGTTGGTTACAAAGTATGGAAAATCTTGGGATCCGCATCATCAATGTTGATTTAGCGGAAGCCAACGTGTCAGGAATGGTAAAAGTCAGAAGTTTGCAGTTAGGAAAATCATGAAGCAAGTTGTTAAGTGGAGTCTTCTAGGCATTTTAGCCTTTTTGATTTTACTCATTATTAAGTTACCCGCTAGCCAAGTTATTTACCGCGCTAACCAATCCAATGATCTGAGCATTGAAGGTGTGCAAGGAACGATATGGAATGCCTCAGCTAGTATTATCAGTGTTAATAACATTACCATTGAAGATGTTAGCTGGCAGGTGTCATTTTGGGATTTGTTATTTGGCCAAATGACGCTAGACATAGATGGCGGGGATTTACGCTCAAGTGACAAAGTCTCATTACAAGGCATCGTTAGCATTGATATGTTCGACCCAAGCCATGTTCAATCTTCCGATTTAACTGTGTATTTACCGGCAGATATGGCTATTGCCCAAGCCCCCTTACCAATAGCAGTAAACGCAGGAGGCCGCTTTAAAGTCTCTTTAACCGAACTAGATTATGCTGGAAAATGTATTGGTTTATCCGGCAAAGGCCAATGGTTGAATGCGGGGTTAGAAGGCTTGGTAGGGCTTAGTGAACCTTTGAGTTTAGGTAACTTTCAAGCAAATCTAAGTTGCATTGAGGATGATATTCTAGTCAAAATCACCCCACCCAATGTATTTAATTTAACCGCTGATGCTCGGATTCCAAGCACATTAAAAGTAAAATTAAATGGTCAGTTCAAACCCGACGATAGTTTACCCAAACAAGTTAGGGATGCCGCTCAGTTCTTTGGCCGTCCCGACAAACAAGGGTTTTATAAAATAAAATTTTAGGAACAGAGGGAGCATAAGTTCCCTCTATCGACCTTCCTTTCGCGATTTATTTTATCGGGTTGTTGTTAATATCATCGATTAAGAATCGGTAATCTTGAATACTCGTAAACTCATCAATATTGCGGATTTCACCTTGGCTATCTGGATTCTCAACAGCTAACAAGTGAGCAATCCCGAATTCTTTAGCTGCATGTAAAATCGGTACACTATCATCGACGAACAAAGTACTTTGCACATCAAACCCCAAGCGTTTCTGTAATTTTTGCCACAACAGCTGAGATTCTTTTGTTACCCCAAATTCATGGGTAGAAATCAAGGTGTCGATATGACTATCCAATTGAGTCTGCTCGATTTTTAGTGACAAGCTTCCCGGGTGCGCATTAGTTACTAGCACAACTTGTCTGCCACTGTTATGCAAAGCGTCGAGAAATGGCAAAGTGTCTTCACGCATACTGATCAAATGTTTAATTTGTCGTTTTGCCTCAATAATATCCATATCGAGCTTTTCCGCCCAATAATCAAGACAATACCAGTTTATCGTTCCCATCACCTTTTGGTATTCAAGGTGAATATATTCTTTTGCTTTTTCGAGACTGATGGCTTTTTTTTGTGCTATCTTTTGCGGTACAACTTCCATCCAAAAATGGTTGTCGAAGTGCAAGTCGAGCAGGGTTCCATCCATATCGAGTAAAACAGTTCTAATTTGGTTCCAGGGCAACATTGGCAAGTCAGTGATCCATGAGTTAAAGTAAGGCAAAATGTAGTATAAAGTGCAGTTCCTGAATAATGGAACTGCCGTAGTTTAACGTGATAGGTAAATGAATAAAATAGACCCGAATAAAACACTGCCCCAAATTCATCAACGAGAAATCGTCGCCAAAAGCGGTTTATTTCGTGTCGAACGCATAGATCTTGAATTTTCGAATGGCGCAACCCGTCAATTTGAAAGGATGGCTGGTTCAGGCAGTGGTGCAGTAATGATAGTCCCTTTCATCGATTCTGAAACCCTTTTGCTTATCAGAGAGTACGCTGCTGGTACCCACTCTTATCAATTAGGCTTCCCTAAAGGCTTAATTGATCCTGGCGAGTCAGCTCTTGAAGCTGGTAATAGAGAGTTAAAAGAAGAAGCTGGATATGGCGCGAACGTGTTAAAAGAGGTGCATACTGTCAGTATGGCTCCGACATTTTTTGATGCGAAAATGAATATTTTATTAGCTCAAGATCTATATGAATGCCGTTTAGAAGGGGATGAACCAGAACCTTTAGAGGTCATTCCATGGTCTATACACGAGCTAGACGCTTTACTGGCACGTGACGATTTTATCGAGGCTCGCTGTATCGCGGCTTTATTTTTAGTACAAAAATATTTGGCAAAAAATTCATCAGGGGAAAAATAATGGCTGTAGACCCTCGAAAAAATTTGTTAGAAATAGCTAAATTTGCGGCTAAAACCGCGGGCGAAGAAGTTTTAAAAATCTATGATAGTGGCGACTTCAAAGCATATGAAAAAGAAGACGAATCTCCAGTTACTTCTGCAGATTACAAAGCCAATGAAATTATCATGGATATTTTGTTAAAAGAAACCCCCGACATTCCAATAATGTCAGAAGAAACCAATAACGGTGACTTGGCACAGCGCAAACATTGGCAGCGCTACTGGTTAATTGATCCTATTGACGGCACTCAAGAATTCATAGCACGCAGTGGCGATTTTGCAGTCAATATAGCGTTAATTGAAGACAATGAACCTGTGTTAGGAGTTATCTATTGGCCGGCTGGAGAAACACTGTATTTCGCCAGCAAAGGACATGGCGCTTATAAATCTTGCTCACTAGAAAACAATAAACAGATCCATGTACGTAAATTTGAAGAGCCTAAGACAGACGTAGTAATGATCGCCATTAGCCGACGTCAGCCGCGGGAAAGAATAATGAACCATATGAGCGATATGCGTTCATATCAAACACTACCCTTAGGTAGTTGTTCTCTTAAAGCCTGCTTTATTGCAGAGGGGAAAGCAGACGTATTTTTACGAATTGGAGTGACTGGTGAATGGGATACCGGTGCTTCACAATGTATTGTAGAAGAAGCCGGTGGCTGTATACTTTCAGCTAACTTCCTACCACTTACTTATAACCGACGAGATACGACTGATAATCCAGACTTCGTTGTTTTAGGGGATCATCAGGTAAATTGGCAAGAAATAGTCGAATATAAATAAGGAATAGCAAATGAGAACACATAGTCTTATAAGTTTTGCCATATGCTGTGCGGCATTTGGGTCATTTTCCCACGCAAGTTGGACCCTTGATAATGATTCATCAACCGTGAACTTTATCTCCACAAAGAATGAGCACATCAGCGAAATTCATAATTTTACCAAACTATCTGGCAAACTAAGTGATTCCGGCCAGCTTCAAGCAGCGGTGCAATTGAGTTCAGTAGAAACCAATATAGCCATTCGTAACGAGCGTATGCAGACATATCTTTTTGATGTGAAAAATACTCCAGAGGCAACGATCACAGCTCAACTACCCGAATCAGTGATGGGCATGAGTGCAGGAACATCAGCAATGGTGACCCTTGATACGAATATTACGATCAAAGGCAAGTCTGCTCCTTATAGCGTTGAAATAAACATTAGCAAAGATGATGATGATAGCTTCCACGCTACAACGGTTAAGCCGGTTCTAATTAAAGCAGCAAACCATGATTTAGATCCTGGCATTGCTAAGCTACAAGAACTTGCGGGCTTAAAGAGTATCGGGTTAACCGTTCCAATGACGTTTTCTGTGACATTCAATCAATAGTCACCTGTAACGCGGGACAAACGCTCCCGCCTAAAAACCTGTAGCACCGGATTTATCCCGTGAAAAGATAAGACAAAAACAATCCCAAGCGCGGTGCAAACGCTCCCGCCTAAAAAGCTGTAGTACGGGATTTATCCCGTGAGAAGATAAGATAAAACCAATCCAAAACGGGGCAAACGCTCCCGCCTACAAGCCTGTAGCACGGGATTTATCCCGTGAGAAGATAAGATAAAACCAATCCAAAACGGAGCAAACGCTCCCGCCTAAAAACCTGTAGTACGGGATTTATCCCGTGAAAAGATAAGATAAAACCAATCCGAAGCGCGGGACAAACGCTCCCGCCTAAAAACCTGTAGCACCGGATTTATGCCGTGAAAAGATAAGATAAAACCAATCCAAAGCGCGGAGTAAACGCTCCTGCCTACAATCTAATTTTGGATCTGCTCCTTGGTCACAATATTCACGCTTTCGTGTAATTCAGAATACTGTACAAAAGCTTGCCCCGACTTAAGTTGCATCATGACGTGATTAACTTTTTGTTCAAGATCATATTCCATTTCGCCGTAATCGGTTCCTTCTTGAAGAACAAAGGCTTCAACTAAATTGTTCAAGGTTTCTGGAGCAATGTCACTTAAAGGAATAATCATTCTTTAACACCTTTGTGTATTGAAAAGGGCGCAATAAAATCAGAAATACGTTTATGGAACCATATGTTGGGCTTCCAAGGAGTACCTTGTAAAAATCCCACATGCCCGCCGGTGTCACTCAACTCCAATTGAACCGCCTCAGAAAGCTCGTGTTCTTTAGGTAAAACCGCCTCATTCATAAAGGGGTCATCAATAGAATGGAGAACCAAGGTGGGGGTTTCAATATGCTTGAGAAAACTAATTGCACTGCACTTTTGGTAATAATCTTCGGCATCAGCAAAGCCGTGTAATGGCGCGGTAACATTTTGATCAAAATCTCTAAAGTTTGCCAATTTGGCAACTTTTTTATCATCAATGGGAATCAAACCTTTATAGTCAATAAGTCGCATTTTTGAACGTAGGGTTTTCACCATACTTTTTAGCAAATAGCTTTGATACACTTTAGAAAAGCCATGGTTAATACTGTCAGCACATTCAGCCAATTTAAATGGTGTAGAAACGGCTACCGCTGCTTTTAAAAATTTTTGCGCCGGCGTTTCCCCTAAGAACTTGAGTAGCATATTGGCACCCAATGAAAATCCGATTGCCACTTTAGGTAAATCAGGAAATTTTTTATCCAACCAAGCCATAAAGTAACTAGCATCTTCAGTTTCACCTGAGTGATAAGCGCGAGGCGTGGTATTCAGCTCACCTCCACAACCACGAAAATGCATTAACACGGTTTGCCAACCTTGAGACTGCAATTCAGCCATAAGATCATTGGCATAATGAGATTTCACAGAGCCTTCTAAACCATGAAATAGCACCGCAATCCCTTTGTTATTTTCCGGTGATTCTGGCTGCCCCCAAACCACTTTTACGCTATCGCTGTCAGGCAGTTTCAGTTTTTCTACCCGTAAAGCTAAAGGACGACGACGCTGAATAAACCTTGGCCATAAGGTTTGAACATGACGGTTTTTAGCCCAAAACGGCGCTTTGAAATCACTTCGTTTTATTCTATTTTTATTCGCTTCGGTGGCAAATTTATATTTATCGTTCATATCTCAAGATTAGTTTGATTACTAGAAATTGTGGCGGCCAGTTGTTCCACTATACACTTTAAATCAGCAGTATCTAGGGATTCAAGGGAGTCTAAATAATGGTAAAAATTAGATTTTCTTTTGGCATCTAGATTATGCTGATTGCAAAAACTGATAATCAGTGTTTGTTGTTGTTTTTCAGCTTCCAACTCTTGCTCTAACAGTTTTGCGTAAGTATTTGGCTTGTTCGTTTTGGCATCTATTCGTAAACGCCTAATGGTTTCCACTTGTGCGACTGAAGGGGCAATAAATTCTGATAACTCAACAAATTGAGATGAGCTTACCTGTCGATTATGGGTATCGAGATATGCACATATTAGCAGCAGATTTACGTTCATAGAATATTCATTCTGCAGATGCAGAGTTAAACGTTTTACTTCCGATTTAGCATAATGAAGTAAAGAAAACTGCCAAAAATCCTCAGCTAACCAGTTGTTGTTCATCAAATTCCTGTTGTTTTAATTCGAGCTCTTCTTGAGCCTCCATCCACAGTATTTCGGCCTCTTCTAAGTCTCCTTTTATATTGCCCTGCTCAAGTAACAACTGTTTCAATTTAGCCTTGTTTTCATCAAGATAGAGATCAACATCAGTGAGTTCCGACTCGACTTTTGCAAGCTTCTCAGAACACTGATTCATCTTCTTTTCGGCGCTTTGAATTGCTTTACGCAATCCTTGTGTAGCTTGCCTAAACTCAGCTTCTAGTCGCTTTGTGTTCTTCCGAACAAATTTGTTCTCTACAGGTTTAACCGTTGAAGAATCTATATTCTTATTCGCGCTTTTCTGGCTAGCATCCTTTAATAACCAATCACGATAGTCTTCTAGATCACCATCAAAGGGCTGCACCTTGCCGCTATCCACTAAATAAAAATCATCGCAAACTGAAGTGAGTAGGAAACGATCATGAGAAACTAACACCATTGCCCCTTCAAAGCTCTGCAACGCGATATTAAGAGCATGGCGCATTTCAAGATCCAAGTGGTTGGTAGGCTCATCCAATAACAAAAGATTCGGTTTTTGATACACCAATAAGGCGAGAACCAAACGCGCTTTTTCGCCACCAGACATAGGCTCGACTTTTCCTAATGCCTGATCACCATGAAATCCAAAGCCGCCTAAAAAATCCCGTAATGCCTGTTCAGGGGCAAGTTTATCGAGTCGATAAAGATGATCTAACGCACTATCTTGAGGTCGCAAAAATTCAAGCTGATGCTGTGCAAAATAGCCAATGCTCAGCCCCGCAGATGTCATATATTCACCGCTCATTGGCGTTTTTTCGTTTGCCAACAATTTAATTAAGGTCGATTTACCTGCGCCATTTCGTCCTAACAATCCAATTCGACTGCCTGGGACCAAATTCAGATGTAAACTATCAATAATCACAGTGTCATCGTAACCCACTTGCACTTGTTCCATTTTTACCAATGGATTAGGTAATTTAGGAGGGGCAAAAAACTCAAATGAAAACTGCGATTGCGCGTGGGCTGGCAGCAAATCTTCCATTTTCTCTAATTGTTTAATCCGACTTTGCGCCTGCTTTGCTTTACTAGCTTTAGCTTTGAAGCGATTAATGAATGATTCAAGATGAGCGACTTTCGCTTGTTGCTTTTGATATTCCAAATCTTGTAGGCGTAATCGTTCTGCACGCTGACGCTCGAAAGACGCATAGTTTCCGGTGTAACTAATCAGCTTTTGGCTTTCCACACTGAGTATTTCGTTCACCGTATTATCAAGAAAAGATTTATCATGTGATATAAGAATCAATGTTCCTGTATATCTTGTTAGCCATCTTTCTAGCCAAATAACCGCATCTAAATCCAAGTGGTTGGTAGGTTCATCAAGTAGCAGCAAATCAGAATGACATAGCAATGCTTGAGCAAGGTTAAGACGCATTCTCCAGCCACCTGAAAAGTCAGTGACTGGTTTTGTAATTTGTTGGTGACTAAAACCTAGGCCAGCCAGAATGGTCGCGGCTCGAGATTCGATATCATAAGCCCCAGCGTGTTCCAATTGACCATGTAGCAAGGCAATTTTTTCACCATCATGATTTTCTTCAGCCGTTGCCAACTTCTGTTGTAATTGTCGATATAGCAAATCACCATCAATTACGTAATCTATCGCACTGCGATTTGACGCTGGAGTTTCCTGGGCCACTGACACAATTTGCCAATTTTTGGGTAATTGACAATCCCCCGCATCAGGATGTAACTCCTGTCGCAGCAAGGCAAATAAGCTAGACTTACCACAGCCATTAGAACCAATAAGCCCCACTTTGTGGCCTGGATAAATAGTCGCAGATGCGTGTTCGAGGAGGACTTTACTGCCTCGCAATAAAATCAGATCTGAAATTTGAATCATTTACGAAGAATACTAATCAAATTAGTTGAATTGGCGTATTATATACTTATACCGCTTGAAATTGCGCGTTTGTGCACAACTGAAAAGCTAATTATTCCATTCAAGTAGCAGATATCAATGACTAACAAAACTAAGAAACGCTTTGTCGCCGGTGCTATATGTCCAAAGTGTAAAGCGCAAGATACAATAATGCTGTTTTTCGAAAACAATGTCGAAAAGCTCGCCTGTGTGGAATGTGACTACACAGAATCACAAACTGAAAAGCAAGTTGACTCAGCCAAACGGCAAAATGAAAGCGTGATTGGTGTTTTCAAACCTTAAACGCATATTCGCGATTAGCTACCTATGGAAAATTGCGAATTCCACGAGATAGGTTTGGAAGGTCAAACCAAAAGGTCGAGGGTGTAGACACTTGAAGGCAGCAGTGGCAATCGTCGCAGCGCATTAAATTTGAAGCTCCTCATCCGCAACATTCAACTCAATCCCTGATTATGCGGCTCTACATCTTACGGGTAAGAGCATAAACAAGTTAACTTTGCGGCAATTGAAGTTAGTAACATGGTCTGGTGCATTTACGTACTTAAGTAAATCACCTAACAAGCCAATGTTGTTCAGCAAACTGGCTTGAGGGAAATGGTGAATTAGTTAGAAACTGAGATAAACAAGATTCGATAATCAGCGCAACAACGAACCTTGTTGATAGGCAACTCTAATAATGAGGTGGCGGTGCTTCTTCACTGGAATCAGCAATATTTGACGGCTCAATCTGCTTCATTCTTTCGGTCATGTGTTTCAATTGAAATGCCATTCTATCAATTTGAATCTGCTGATCTGCGAGCGCTTTATTAAGTTGTTCTATGGTGTCTTCTTGAAACGCTAACTGCGTTTGCAGATGCGCTATTTCACTGTGTAAATCGGTACTCATTGTTTTACTAATCTTCCTGTTCAAATGGCCAATACTCGGCCAGCCCACTGCTGCTTTCAGATAATAGCTGATTATTTTGATTGAAGCTCACAGCATACACTACTGCACTTTGTGGTTGTGTACCCTCCTTAGGGGTGACACGCCACTCTTGTACTTCACTGCCGGTCTCCACTGACCAAAGGTTTAACGCTCTGCCTGGTGATCCTGTGGCTAAATATTTTCCGTCTTCGGAAAACGTGGCGACACTGAATATTTTTTGGCGCTGTATATAAGATAATTGACTTATCTCTTCACCTGTTTGCACGTTCCAAATTCTTGCCCCGCGCTTGCTGTCTGCGGTGAATGCATAACGACCTAAATCATCTAACGCGACCTTAGTGACGCGACTTGAATGAGTGAAACGGTGTATCACTTGCCCGCTGCGAGTATCCCACAGGTAGGCAACATAGTCGTTGCCACCGGTCAGTGCGTAAAACCCATTTGGCGAAATATCAACACTATTTATTTTTTCTTGGTGTCCTAGAAACTCGAGGCGGCGTCCTGTGGCAGGTTCGAAAAACATGGCTTTTCCGTTACCTCGACCGACTAAAACACCACGGCCATTGTTGCTCACAGCAATATCGCGAACACTTGCTTCATCTATTCGCCAAAAACCTTCAGGTTCACCAGTGGATAGATTCCAAAGTGCAAAAGCTTCTCTATCGGCGGTCACCACATAACTGCTATCAGCAGCTATATGCACTATGCCAACGGTATTATTAACATGGCCTTCTTCTTGGTGACTCCACTTATATTTTTCTGTTTGTTCAACTAAATCCCAAACTAGAATTCCCTGTTGTGCTGTAGAGACTACCGCCAACTTACTATCCGCAGAAATATCTGCCGCATAAGTGCCTTCAATAGCATGTCGAATAGATTTATCAGGCTCACTGATCACGCCACTGCATGCGCTCAGTGCAAAAATACAGACTATCCAAATTAATTTAAATCGGTTTTGCAAAATTATTCGGTCCACAGTTTTGTGCATACTGTCTATTCAAGTTTGTGTATTAGGTCAGTTCGTTTAGTATATACCCAAGTCACCTTAAAATGCGCGTTTCACAACGATAGGTAAGGTTAATAGCTTACAATATAGTGGTTATTGCATCTGTTTTCCTGTCGTTTGTTGCTAGCAAGTTTATCCAGATAGATTTAAACTGCCCCGCAAATATTTTTGAGGACGTTGGACTTCTGCCCAACTTTTAAAAGACGCATTTGGACTTTTTGCTTGTGGAAATAAGCAAATTGATTTTTAGAAATTTTGGAGAAATTGAATGAAAAAGGCAGCTATTGCATTTGTCGTCGCTTCTGTTTTCGGCATAACTGCTTGTCAACAAAAAGCCGACCCGTTACAGATTGAAGAAGTTAAATTCACATCCGCAGAAGAAGAACAGGCTTATGCGTTTGGCGCAAGCGTAGGTGGTTTTGTTGAGCAACGTTTAGCCGCTCAAGAAAGTATGGGCGTTGAACTTGATAGAGCACTAATTTTGAAAGGCTTTGCAGCAGCCATGCAAGCACAATCTCAATTGGAACAAGGCGAAATTCAAAAATTGAATGCAGACATTGATAAAGCAATGCAAGCAGGTCAATTGCTACTAGCAGAGAAAAATATCGAAAAAGGCAAACAGTGGTTAGCTGAAAATGCCAAGAAAGAAAACGTCACTGAGACTGAGTCAGGCTTACAATATGAAGTTCTGATTTCCTCAGAAGGCGATAGCCCTTCAGCTGAAGATACTGTTCAAGTACATTACCGTGGTACTTTATTAGATGGTACTGAATTTGATTCGTCTTATAGCCGAGGTGAACCTGCTACTTTCCCACTTAACCGTGTGATTTCTGGTTGGACTGAAGGTGTGCAGTTAATGACTGTTGGTTCTAAATATAAATTTTATATTCCATCAGAACTTGCTTATGGCGAACGTGCTACAGGTAAAATCACACCAAACTCAACACTTATTTTCGAAGTTGAGTTGCTGGATATCTTAAATAAAGAAGCCGTTGAATAATAGAATATTCCTATTAGGTTAAATACATAAAAAAGCCGGAAGTCATTTTGACTTCCGGCTTTATTTTTTGCTATCAGCGTGATCCTTGCTGTACCTAGTTCCACGTTTTTTATTGGTCTTTCTAGTCGACCTTAAGGCCCGAAATAAACCCGGGTTTGTAATTAAATTGTACTACCTAATTGTATACACGGCTGAACAGGATTGATGTTCATTGCCGACGTTTTTATTACCGATAGGCCTCCTTAAAAAGTCACCTTCGATTTATTTACGTTATATAACAAAACACTGTAACATACTCGGTAGAAAAGCCAGCTACAGCGCAGGTTAAGACGACATTTTTTTACGATTTACTTTACGCTTCAGTGCGTCGCTTAACTATGTTTAATGATAGTCCAATTTTGTTTTTTTTCATGCAAAATTTAGCTGTTTCTTGGAACGTTTTTGACTAATAAAACAGCAGTTATAATTTATAGTTAGATCACTACTTGGCAACTAATGGCTAAGTCTTTGTATCCACAACAGTGTTTAATAAAAAAGAGGTTTTTTGCTTGAGAACCCCGTTAATTACCCGCAAGGGTTACCAACAATTACAGAATGAACTCGAACACTTATGGCGAGTAGAGCGTCCTGAAACAACGAAAAAGGTAACTTGGGCCGCAAGCTTAGGTGATCGCAGTGAAAACGCCGATTATCAGTACAATAAGAAACGTTTGCGAGAAATTGACAGACGCATTCGCTATCTCACAAAAAGTCTCAAACATTTAAAAGTAGTCGACTATTCACCACAGCAAGAAGGCAAAGTATTTTTTGGTGCCTGGGTGGAAATAGAAAATGAAGACGACAAAACCTTACGCTTACAAATTGTCGGCTACGACGAAATCTTTTCCCGTAAAGATTGTATTTCCATCGACTCTCCCATGGCGCGAGCATTATTGAAGAAGGAAGTTGACGAGGAAGCAACCGTGCGCACCGAGGCCGGTGAGTTCAATTGGTTAATAAAAAGTATTGAATATGAAAAATAACCACGGTTAAGTGTTTTTTATCTTCAGCTGCACTGTTAAAGTTGCGGCTGTTTATTTTTGGGCTCTAATTAGCCTATTTTCAGTTTTCCAAGGCGATAACGCCTTATCAAGGGTCTTGTATGATCATCGAAAAAATTGCTAGCGAACTCAGCGTTGAGCAGAAACAAGTTAACGCTGCTGTTGAATTATTAGACGGCGGTGCAACAGTACCGTTTATAGCTCGTTATAGAAAAGAAGCCACCTTTGGCCTTGATGACGCGCAGTTAAGAGCGTTAGAGCAACGTTTAGGCTACTTACGCGAAATGCAGGAGCGTATGGTGGTGATCCTGAAATCTATTGATGAGCAGGGCAAATTAACGCCAGAGTTGAGTCAAAAGATACGGGCGTCTGAAAATAAAACCGAATTGGAAGATTTATATTTACCATTCAAACCGAAACGACGCACCAAAGGGCAGATTGCCATAGAGGCAGGTTTAGAACCATTAGCCGACAAGCTGTTTGCTAATCAACAACTCAGTCCAGAAACAGAAGCTGAGAGTTTCGTCAATCCAGAGGCCGGTGTCGCGGATGTAAAAAGTGCATTAGACGGTGCCAAATATATTTTAATGGAACGCTTCTCTGAAGATGCTGCGTTACTGCAAAAAGTGCGTCGCTATTTACAGCAAAATGCACATATCCGAAGTACTGTGGTCAGTGGTAAAGAAAAAGAAGCAGCTAAATATTCTGATTATTTTGCACATAGCGAAAAAATCAGTAAAGTCCCCTCACATCGAGCTCTAGCCATGTTTCGTGGGCGCAATGAAGGGTTACTTCAAGTCAACCTTGATGCAGATCCGCAACGGGAAGAAAACGACCGCAGTGCTTATTGCGAAAGTATCATACGCGAGCATTTGAATTTGCAATTTAATGGTAAGCCTGCCGATGCATGGTTAGCGACTGTTGTGCAATGGACGTGGAAAGTAAAAATCCAATTGCATATGGAATCTGAATTGTTTGGTGCCATCAGAGAACAAGCTGAAGAAGAAGCTATTGGTGTTTTTGCTCGTAATTTAAATGACTTATTAATGGCCGCTCCGGCGGGCGCTAAAGTCACTATGGGTTTAGATCCAGGTTTACGAACGGGTGTAAAAGTCGCTGTAGTAGATACCACAGGTAAAGTTGTAGCGACAAACACAATATTTCCACATGTACCGCAAAATCAGTGGGACAAATCGTTACGTACACTAGCCAACTTATGCAAACAGTATAAAGTCCAGCTAATCAGTATTGGCAACGGCACAGGCTCAAGGGAAACCGACAAACTTGTGGCGGAGCTGATTAAATCAGCGCCAGAATTAAACCTACGTAAAATTGTTGTCAGCGAAGCTGGCGCCTCGGTTTATTCTGCATCTGAGTTGGCGTCTCAGGAGCTACCTGAGATGGACGTATCCTTGCGTGGGGCAGTGTCCATCGCTCGCAGACTACAAGATCCATTGGCTGAGCTTGTGAAAATTGAGCCTAAAGCGATCGGAGTAGGTCAGTACCAGCATGACGTTAGCCAGAGTAATCTTGGTAAATCTCTAGAGCATGTTATTGAAGATTGTGTAAATGCGGTAGGCGTCGATGTGAACACCGCATCTCCCGCACTTTTATCTCATGTATCTGGTTTGAACCGGACGTTAGCGCAAAATATAGTGATGTTTCGTGATCAACATGGCGCGTTTACCCAACGAAAAGATTTATTGAATGTTGAAAGATTGGGCCCAAAGGCCTATGAGCAGGCAGCTGGATTCTTAAGAATCGTTAACGGCAGCAATCCATTAGATGCCTCAGCGGTGCACCCTGAAGCTTACCCTGTGGTGAATGAAATCGTGGATAGAACAGCTTGCGCAGTGAACGACCTGATTGGCAACAAAGAAGTTCTTAAAGCGTTATCTCCCGAGACCTATACCAACGAGAATTTCGGTTTACCCACAGTCACCGATATAATCGCCGAACTTGAGAAGCCCGGTCGCGATCCCCGTCCTGAGTTTAAAACCGCTGCATTCAAAGAGGGGGTTGAAAAAATATCTGACTTGAAAGAAGGCATGATTTTAGAGGGTGTAGTCAGCAATGTTGCTAATTTCGGTGCATTTGTCGATGTAGGTGTGCATCAAGATGGTTTGGTACACATCTCCGCTATGACTAACAAGTTTATTTCTGATCCCAGAGAAGTGGTAAAAGCTGGTGACATCGTTAAGGTCAAAGTCATTGAAGTGGATGAGCAGCGTAAGCGAATTGCTTTCACCATGAAGTTAGATGACAACACTGCCAAACCTCAAGGGGCTAGAGACAATCATTCAAAAGCCGACAATAGAGGCACCCATAAACACGCCAAGCCGATTAAAAACCAAGGCCGAGATAATCATCGCAAAAAATCCCCCGCCCAAGGTAATGCTGCCATGGGTAACGCCTTTGCGGATGCGTTTGCTAAAGCGAAACAAAAGTAAGGTTTTTGATCTTAATTGCTAATTGTTAAGGTTGTCCTCACACATAGGGTGATACTTGTGTGCGAGGAAACTGACAACAAAAGTATTGTATGGATCAGTAGCCGGATATTGTGAGGTTAGATAAACAAAGAATATAAAAGTAAGTGAACACTTACTTTTTCAAAAAGACTAGGCGCTAAATTGCAATTGTGAAGATCGAGGTTCAGATACTTTCTGATAAAAATTTTCAATAACCGATACCCGCTGTAAAATTCCGCTATCTCTATTTTCAAGACGTTCACGGTTTTGCTCTAAGCTAGCAACATCGGCACTTTGGTCCAGCGAGCGAGTGGGTGGTTCAGCTGCAAACCCATCCACAATTTCATCTAAATTTGGGGTGTTTGCGGCAATAGGGTTTTCCGCAGACTCAATACCCTGTGAATTTAACGAGTCGCCTAGCTGTTGTTCTATATTGTTAGTGACGGCTTGTTTAGCACTCTCTGCTTTTTCTCGCGCAATATCAGAACGTGCTTCCGTCGCTATCTTAGTTGCTTCACTAGCAACTCGTAAATCTTGTGCGGAAGGATCAGCTGGAGCCAGCGCAGCAGCCCGTACTTGCTGCATTTTGCGGATGGTTTCTTCTGGGGTATCTTCCTCAGAAATGTCGATAGACACTTCCCCCCCAACAGCATATTGATTGCCATCAGGTCCATTTTCATATTCATAGGTAGGTGATGCAGCATATTGCCCACCCACTGCCGCATGTGCTTGTTCATGTGAACGTACTTCGGCATCACGGCTTTTAAGTTCTTCTATCTCTTGTTGATCTGCTAATTGTTGTTGTTGCTGTTTGCTTTCAGCATCTTCTTTGCCCGCACTAGGATCTTCAGCATTATCTTTGTCAGCTAAATTTTCTTGTGTGCGGTCATTTTGTGTTTGATTATTTTGTTGTGCTTGAGGTCGCTCATAGGTGACCTGAACTTGCTGACTGGGGGTTTTAACACGGTCTGACTCCGAGCCCAATCCACTTTCAGCCGCAGAATTTTCTGCATTACTAGTTTGCGGGATGGTTTCTCGTTGTTGATTGTCGCGCCGAGCAGCATCAGTACTGACATTATTCGTGGGGAATAATATTGCTGTTGGAGTTGGGGTGACAATATTCATCAGAAACGGCCTTGAGCCCTAAGCCAACTCATCAATGATACGACCGACCGTATCATTGGCCACTTCCAATACTTTGCCAGATGCCAAAGCATTGCGACTATTAATTTGAAGGGAAAGTAAGTTATCAGTCAAGGAGTCGCCGCCAGTAGGCAGTAGTTGACTAACTTGGCCTAACTGCTGAGTTGCAGCATTAGCTAACACGTCTTGCGGCGTTTGAGCTTGACTATTGCTTTGCGCAATACTCAGCGAAGCCTCAGTGATACCTTGCTGCGCACGGTTCAACCCAAGCGTCCCAGATATGATCGCTGAATTCACATTATTGCTTACATCAAATGCCATAGATAACCCCCATTACCTGTGCAAATTATAGCCTATTCCAATTAAATTGGAAACCTAGCTCGTTATGTTTAAGCATTTAAACAAAATAGCAATAAACTCATCCGGATGGGAAATGAAAGGCGCATGGGAAGCATGGGGGAAAACATGCGTAAAATCAGACAATTGCGAATTCTCAATGAGAGGGATCGCTTTGGCTGGCACTAAACTATCGAGGCGTCCATACAGGCGAAACGTAGGACACTTAATACCACCTACTTGTGCTCTTAAATCTGTGTTAGCTAGAATACTTAGCCCTGCCCGTAACGCAATATCATCTGGAATCGGATATTGCTGAATATGTGATTTGATTAATTTTATATCCTGTTTAGCAGATTCACTTCCCATCGCTTGAATCGCCATGAATCGGTCGAGTGTTTTACTGAAGTCTTGTTCCAGTTGACGTGTAAATGCCTGTAGAACATTTGCTTTTATTCCGGGCCACCCCTGTGCTTCGGAAAATTTTGGCGAACTAGCCACTAGCACTAAATTTTCGCATTGTTCAGGTCGGCTAATGGCAAGTTGTTGAGCGACTAAACCGCCAAGAGACCAACCGATAAAACTAGACTTGTCCGGGATGCAATCAGCAACCATACTGCAAACTGAATCTAAGTCATATTGAGCCGGTAATACATCTGCATTGCGCCCAAAACCAGGCAAATCAAGCAGAGTGATACGAAAATATTGTTCCAAAATGTGGCTAATAGGTTCCCACACACCGCTGTTGAGCCCCCAACCATGTAGTAAGACTAGATTGGGACCTTGTCCACGAGTTTCAAAAAAAAGGGAGTTGCTCATTGGGCTCTCATTTAATAAGGAATTTTATGGGACTAAGTCACTTTTACTTTACGTCAGCAAATATTAGCAAATGGCGCAATTTTAGTAAAAAAGTAACAACTTGGTTGGAACTAAATCAGCACTGTGTTTTATGTCACCAACCTAGTGGATATTTAATCTGCGATTATTGCGATAGTGATATTACATATTTCGAGCTTGAAAAATACCAATTCGACCTACTAAACAATGTTGCAGTGTGTTTAGGATTATCTTCTGCAAATTTCGACAGTTTAACTGCACTTGCCGAATACCAATGGCCGCTCTCAAACTTAATAACCCAGTTAAAATTTCACAACAAAAGCATCCATGCCAGAGGCTTAGCACAATTATTCTGTGCGCACGCTAGGCCACCACAATCCCAGTTACCACAAGCAATTATTCCTATTCCACTGCACACATCTAGGTTAGCGCAAAGAAAGTATAATCAAGCCGCCATAATTGCGTTAGAAATAGCTAAACAAAGCGGCATCCCCTGTTTAACCGATACCCTAGCGCGACCGAAAAAAACCTTAGCACAAACCGAATTGACAGCGCAGCAACGACAAAAAAACATTAAAGATGCATTTGCGATTAATCAGCCATTAACGAAGCAGGTTAATCATATTGCTTTGTTTGATGATGTTGTAACAACGGGAGCAACCTTGAGTTCTGCTGCCGAAGCTATTCGCAGCGAATATCCGCAAATGCAAATTGACGCGTGGTCAATTTGCATTACTCCGAAAAATAATAAACCTGACTAATCTTAAATTAATCAATAAATCCGGACATGAAAATTGCGTTCCCCATTAGTCGGCTAGTCCCGTACCAAACACCACGGAAATTGGGATTATTCACAAATCCAATGACTCGCCCCTTGCCAAATCGATGAGCAACGATGGCAGCTGAATCGGATATAAGATCTTGCATCTCATCAGAGGCATATCCAGCCATTAATGGCTTTTCGGCGTACTGAGCGACGGTAATAAAGGGTTTGTCGGGCATCATGAGTATGTCAGTAGTATTGCGAAACACCGGTAATAACGCTCGGCTATAACCAAACCCAAGGGGATGACTAATATCTAGTTTAGTTTCGAATACAGCCCCTGCAATACGTTGTTTTGCAGCAAATGCTTCTCTGTCAGCAAAACTAAGATTACTAGCATTGAAGGCATCCTGTATTTCCGATTTTTTCATGAAATTGGCTTTTAACCAGCCATTATCACTTAAAAATTTAGTTCCAGATTGTTGACCAATTAACACTCCGCCTTGATCAACCCATTCGGCGACTTTCTCAATGACATCGTCTGGCAATTTTGAGTATTTTCCACTGACCCATATCATGTGAGTGTAACTAGACATATCTAATCCAGATAGACGGTCCATATCAATAATAGATACAGGCATTCCCACTCGAGTATCTAAATAATGCCAAGTTTCACCTGCTTCATATTGATTGACACCTAAGCCGCCAACAATCATCACTTTAGGCAAGGTAACCGGGGCCATTTTAGAACTTCCTAAATCAATACCTTGGCCTGTTAAACCACTTTCAATTGACCAAACAGGTATATTCAGCTCGGTAGATAAGGATTGAATTTTTGCAAACATATCGTCTGGCTGATTAAGCCCTGTAGGTATGACGATTGAACCTGATGAAAAGCTAATGGTTCCACTACTGGTTTTCGCCGAAAATGCCGTTTCTGCGGCACGGACTTTTATGCCACTTTGCAATAACCGCTGCAGTAATTTAGGCGCCTTGTAATCTTGCCAACTGAAGCCATATGCATAAGCCCCCGATTTCAAGGCTGGTAATTTATCTACTCTCAATTCAGCTTGCTTATCAGCATAAGAGAGTTTTCGGAAGTCGCCTTTGTCTACTTCAGTGTATTGAAGGTTAAAAGCTAAGGGTAAATTCCAATTGGAAACATCGTAAAAGGTATTATCGACAAAACGTTTACGAGTGGAGAATATCGATTTAACCAAACGGTATCTCGGCTGATCCGTTGGCACAAATATGCTGTCCACTGAGTGATAAGTCAGATCATCTATTTCAGCATTTTTGTTTAATGGATAATGTTCAATTTTATGTTGCTGTAGTATTTTCATCAGCTCATTAAAGCGACTTTTGTCATGACTTTCGCTGATTAAATAGCCTTTTACTCGATCATCTTTAATCAATTCTTTGGTTTCTTGATTGAAACTAGACTGATACTCAATAAGCGCTTGTTTATTCGCAAGTGCGCCTTTGAAGGTAGATAACGAAGTAGTGACCTGGTTTTGAATCGTATCTGAGAATGCAAGAGGTCCATTTACGGTATCTTGTAAATGCCCACGACTACTGGCTTGCTCAAATAAAATACCTATAGATCCTAGCGCATCGGGATAAGTTGAACCTTTCCCGTAGTAGAAGTCATCATAGGCTTCTTGAGTGAAATACAACTGTTTGCTGTCATCTAACGCAGCCGCATGGAAATTGGCCAAGGCCTCGGTGAGCTTGACGTTTTGTTCTGGTGTCCAAGGGTTTTTGCGCGACGAAATACCTGGTTGGAAAAAGAAAGTGCTGTTAGATCCCATTTCATGAAAGTCAGTTAATACATGGGGACGCCATTGTTGAAACTGCTTGATACGCGCACGAGATTCAGGATGGGTCAGCAATAACCAATCACGATTCAAATCAAACCAATAGTGATTTACCCTGCCTCTAGGCCAGCGTTGACTTAGCTCTCGACTATTTGGATCAGATACAAGGTTTTGACTTTTATGCATATTCGCCCAATGAGCAAATCGCGCTAAACCATCAGGGTTAATAGATGGGTCTAGCAACACCACATTATTTTCTAATAATTTATCTACTTCAGGCCCTTGTGCTGCCGCCAAGTAGTAAGCGACTAGTAAAGATGCATTGGAACCTGACGATTCGTCACCGTGAACACTGTAACCCATCCAAAGTACCAGCGGGTCGCTACTGTTTGATTTGGCCCCTTGCTCAATCACTTGTAAATGACGTTTCTGGATGTCTTTTATATTTTTTTGGTTATCAGCAGAGGTGATAGTCATTAACAGCAGACGGCGATTTTCATGGGTTCTACCGGTGTCAGTTAAACTAACCCGATCGGACGTTTCAGCCAACACTTCCATATAGCGAACTATTTGATCATGTCTTGCATGCCAAGTTCCTACAGGAGTACCTAAGATATCAGCTGGTTTGGGAATATTCGTGTCATAACTAACGGCTTTTGGAAGATAATCTAAGTCAGTCAAAGCGGAAGCTGAAAACGATAAAAACAAAAAAAGTACAGTGGCGCAATAACGCTTTAAATTCATATAAAACTCTTTAAAGTAGATTTAATTATTATTTTGACTAACCAGTAAGGTTTAAAACTCACTCAGCTTCTACTAAAGTAGTAGAACACCTTGTTTGGTGTACAGTATGCCTCAATTCTTTGATAGTTAAAAATTTCATAACAGAATCACATTACTTGAGTGTTTTACTCAGGTATTTCTGTTAAACTGTTCGCCTAATTTTATAAGCATCAGGAATGATTGATGATTAATATTTCTGAAAGTGCACAAGCTCACTTCACTAAACTGCTTGAAAAACAAGAACCTGATTCAAATATTCGTGTATTCGTAGTCAATCCAGGCACGCCAAGTGCGGAATGTGGTGTTTCTTATTGTCCACCGGATGCCGTCGAAAAAACCGATATATTGCTTACATTTAATGGTTTTGACGCAGTCGTTGATCAAGAAAGTGCACCATTTTTAGAAGAAGCTGAAATTGACTTTGTAACAGACCAGATGGGCTCTCAACTTACCTTGAAAGCACCAAATGCAAAAGCCCGCAAAGTTGACAGTGATGCGCCCTTAGCTGAACGCATCAGTTATATGATTGAAGCGGAAATAAATCCACAATTAGCCAGCCACGGCGGCAAAGTTATGTTGATGGAGATCACTGATAAAGGTGAAGCCATATTGCAATTTGGTGGTGGCTGTAATGGCTGTTCAATGGTTGATGTTACTCTCAAAGATGGCATTGAAAAGCAAATGTTAGAAGCTTTTTCCGGTGAGATAACTGCTGTCAAAGATGCGACTGAGCATACTGCCGGCGAACACTCATATTACTAAAAATAGCACTTCACATTTTTAACGCTGGATAATGCTTAAAAACTGGCTGTATAAAATGGGCAGTAATCCCCACAAAAGTTGGGCTGATTTTAAAATCGGCCTAACTGTTTTTATTGCTGGGGTTATTTGCATTTTCGGCGGCTTAAAACTGTGGATTTGGTTACAGATACCCGGCGTTTTATTAATGGCGTTGGGTCTGATTTTCGCAGCCAAAGGTTACCTAGGCATATTCGCCAACCGTTTCTCGCAAACCCTTAGTCAGTTTGAGAAGGCGAGCGATAAAGCCAAACGAAATACCCAGAAAGACTAATACCTCTGGCTCCTAGAAAAGCAAGCATGGCTATCCATAACGCCCAATTCCCTAGATCTTGCCACAACCACCACACTGGAAAATACACCAATAGCGCACTAATCAACATGCTATCACGCATGGCATTGGCACGGGTCAACCCGACAAATACTCCATCCATTAAAAAGCACCAATGTGCCACTAATGGCAATAACCAGATAATAGGCAAAAACGCTCCCGCCGCCTTTTGCAAGGATTCTAAGTCAGTGAGCAGTTGAATAATATTATTACCCCAGATAACAAACACTAAGGTGTAAAGTATTGCAAAAGCACTCGACCAAAAAAGTCCTAAAGTGACATTTGCTTTCAGCAGTTTATCGTTTGACGCACCTTTGGCTTCACCCACTCTAGCTTCAACAGCAAATGCCACAGCATCCAACCCTAAAGCGATGAGCACAAAAAACTGCATTAACAGCGCATTAATCGCAGCCGTTTGAACCCCTAAACGAATACCTTGAAAGGTCATAAAAACTAAACAGGCTTGCAAAGCTAAGTTTCGAATCAACATTGCACTATTAAGACGGGTCAAAATAGCTAAACTTTTTAATCCTAGCCATTCTCGTTTAGGTAAAACACGGTCGGCTCTAAACACAAAGAACAAACCCATGATAGTAATACAATATTCGGCAATCACCGTAGCCGCTGCGACTCCAGCAACGTGCCAATCAAACACAAAAACAAAGAGTAAGTTCAAACCGATATTCAGTAAATTGGCAAATACTTGGCTGTACATCACCAATTTATTTCGTTGTTGGCCAAGTAACCAACCAATCAACGCCAAATTAGCTAATGCCGCTGGTGCACCCCAAATACGCACATTAAAATACTCAACGATGACTTGAGAAACCAATTCATTGGCATCTGAAAAGTGTAAACCGATAGCTAAAATTGGTTGCTGAAGTAGCAACAATAAAACAGCAATGATGCCAGCACTGAACATGCTTTGATAAAACACTTTGAAACTGGCCTGGGTCGACTTTTGTCCTTTCGCTTGCGCACTTAAGCCAGTGGCAGACATGCGTATAAAACCGCAAATCCAATAAATTTGCGTTAGTATAAGTGAAGCAACGGATGCGCCAGCCAAAACATGGGTTCCATTCATATGCCCAAGTACCGCAATATCTACAAATCCCATCAAAGGCGCGGTAATATTGGCCAATAACATCGGGAAAATTAAAGCAATCATTTCTAGATGCGCTGATTTTTGCCAGAATAGAGGCTTTGAAGCAGATGACGTTGGAAGATCAGACAATGACTGGGTCCAGAGCAAGTAAACAAATAAATTTACAGTATTATTTCATTTTTTTAGTACTGGGAGGGGTTTTATTTTCTGCCTTCAGTAAAGCAGTTAACGCAACGCCGTCTCATGGCGTTGTTCTACTATATCACCATGTCAGTACAGACACGCCAGCGAGCACCTCAATTAGCCCTGAGAAATTCTCTGAGCACATGGCTTATCTGCAAAAAAATCACAATGTAATCGCCCTGCAAACATTGATTGAAAGCATTCAAAATGACTTGCCATTGCCCGAAAATGCCGTTGCTATTACGTTTGACGATGGTTATCAAAATATTGCTGACAACGCACATCCGATTCTGCTGAAATATGGTTTTCCCTATACCATTTTTATTAGCCCCGACTTAATCGGTAAGCAAAATCACCAACTTGATTGGCCACAGATAGCTAAAATGAGTAAACAAGGTGTCAGCTTCGCTAACCATACCCGCATCCACAAACACTTGCTGATTGATAACCAACAACCGGACTGGTTGGATAAAACCATAGAAAATATTGAACAGGCCGAGCAGAGTATCAAGCATCATGCAGGCTTCGATTTGAAGTATGTTGCTTACCCATACGGCGAATACAATCAAGCACTTAGTCAAGCGCTTGTCAAAAAGGGGTTTATCGGATTTGGGCAGCAATCAGGGGCTATTTCTAAAAACAGTGATTTTGGCGCATTGCCGCGTTTCCCAGCTGCGGGGATATACGCAAACCTCGAAACACTGAAAGTCAAAATGAACAGCTTAGATATGCCGATAATCAGTAAGAGTCGAGCAGAACCGCAACTCAGTCTTAGCGAACGAACACCTTCACAAACCATTAAAGTCAAATTGGACGACATGCATACAAGCCAACTATCCTGTTATTTTGGCGGGCAACCAATAGATGTAAAGTGGCAAGACAATTCGTTTACTTATGCAATCGAAAAACCGCTGCCAAAGGGACGCTCACGGGTAAACTGCACGGCACCAAGTATCACTTATTCAGGTAAATATTACTGGTTTTCTCAACCTTGGTTTGTTCCTGATGAAAATGGTAACTGGCTCGATTAAACTCGCTATTGATGGGAATGTTTGTGGATGGAAATTAAATTAGAAAAGCCAATTTCTGCTCAGCTGATTGCGCTTTTAAAAGCACATCATCAAGAAATGTTTGAACATTCACCGCCAGAGAGTGTGCACGCTTTGGATGAATCTAAATTCAATGCCGATGATCTGACATTCTGGGGATTATGGCAGCAAGACGAACTAGCCGGATGTGGCGCATTAAAAGTCTTATCCGCCAAGCACGCAGAGATAAAATCAATGCGCACATCTAAGGCATTTTTACGCCAAGGGATCGCAGCAAAAATTCTCACTCATCTTATACGCGAAGCAAAACAACGAGGTTATCATCGCTTGAGTTTAGAGACTGGTAGCATGGAATTTTTTGCACCTGCCAGAGCCTTATACGCGAAAAACGGATTCATAGAATGTTCGCCGTTTGCCGATTACGTTGAAGACCCCCACAGTGTTTGCATGACCCTAGATATTCGCAGAGTAGACAGCGAACCACACAAAAGTTAGGCTAAAAAGTCCTTAAAAAAAGCCAATGTGCGCTGCCAAGCTAGCTCTGCAGCCTCTTGGTCATAACGGCTCGTTGAGTCATTATGGAAGCCATGGTTAACCCCTTGATAGGTATGAGCAACATAATTTGCATTGTTCGACTCTAGTATTTTTTTATACTCTGGCCAACTACTGTTGACCCGTTTATCCAAGCCAGCAAATTGTATCATTATAGGTCCTTTCACCTTGGCTGCGATCTCGTCTTTCGCTGGTGTCCCGTAGAAAGGAACAGCCGCATCAACTAAGTGAGGCAAAGTACCAGCTAACATGTTGCAAATATATCCGCCAAAACAAAAACCAACTACGCCCAATTTACCATTGCTTTTCGCATGGATCTTTAAGAATCTAGCGGCCGCAATAAAATCCTGCTCAACCTTTCCTTTATCCAAGGAACGTTGCATTTTACGCCCTTCGTCATCATTGCCAGGATAACCGCCAAGGGGAAATAGCGCATCGGGTGCAAATGCGATATACCCTGACTTTGCCAAGCGACGAGCAACATCTTTGATATAAGGGTTAAGACCACGGTTTTCGTGCACCACCAATACGGTTCCGGTCTTTTCATTGAGCTCTTTGGGCACAGCCAAATAACCACGGCCTTTTCCATGCCCTTGGGGGGAATCAAATTCTAAATATGAAGCTGTAATATCAGGATCATTAAATGAAACTTGCTCGGCTTTTGCATAATTAGGAGTTAAAGAAGCAGCAATTGTCGATATCGCCAAGCCTGTAACGGCCAAACTTGATATTCGCGTTAAAAAAGTCCGTCTATCTATATCACCATGGGCGTATTCATCGTACCAATCGAAGGCTTGCTGGGGAATTTTAACCGTATTATCACTCATCAGTTTAACCTCTATATTTGGGCTGCTTATATAATTTAGGATCACTTTACACTAAAGTTTTTTGCATGTGAACGTGGGGTAAAAAACCCAAGTTTGTTCCTTTCTCACTTGGATGAGATGTGGATTTTTGTACAAAGCCAAATTTAACGTATGCCTGAATCGCAGCTTGATTTTCTGCCATTACATCTAAAACTAGCTTTGTCTTGCCTAACTTTGTTGCCGTTTCCGAGCAATGTTCCAAAAGACTGGTTGCAATTCCTTGTCTGCGGCTTGAGGGCTCAACAGCCAAGTGTCCTATACAAAGATCGTGAAAAGTTGGCGCTTTCACTAGATAAGATAGATCTTCACTATTATTTAGAATGGCGGCAGTTTCTAAAGGTCCAAAATGTACAATTAAACTTGCTAAAGTTTGTTGTTTAAACAAATCGGTTATCGGTGCTTGCCAGTAGCTCACGCATCCACATAACAATCCATCTTGTATCGCAACAGTTTGATTTAAAAAACCAAACTGCCCCTCAGGAATTTGTAACGCGGTTTCTAAAAAATCCAAACAAATTTTTTGTTTTTCAGACAAGCTTAACGCTGTGTGATGGCCGGTGAGTAAACTCATTAGGTTGTCCGGACCAGACAAAAAAAGCAATTTGGCAAGAGTTTGATAATGACTTGCTTGGGCCCGCGTAATTAGCATGTTTTTAGAATTACATCATAGTAACGATTTTGGGCATATCTTCTAATATCTGTGAACCTTCACTCACAGGTATTGAACCAGGTTCCATTTTAGGTTTGAAACGGCCAACAACCTCGCCACGGGGATTGATAACAGTGATTGAAGCACTATGGTCGACTAAATAATTGGGATCGTCGGTGTTATCACTCATAGCGTACATCATGCCCATCGCTCTAACCAATGGAAATAATTGTTTATGCTCGCCAGATGTGGCCCAAAAATCAGGATTAAAGAAGTTAACGTATTCTTGCAAACGCTCAGCACTATCACGTTTTGGATCAACTGATAAAAACCAAATTTTGACCGGATTTTCAGTTTTGATCGCCTGTAATTGCGGATAAATCCCTTTCAGTTCTGCCAGTGTAGTCGGGCAAATATCGGGGCAAAAAGTGTATCCAACAAACGCCAAGGTCCAATAACCCTTGAGTTGTTGATTATTAAATACCTCACCATTTTGGTCGTAAAGTTCAAACTCTGGCAGCGCTCGCTCCACCGGATATTTTTGAAGATACTTCACTTCTTCCACTTCCGGTGGCGCAATAACCACCGAAAAGTACAGGCCAGCAGCCAAAGCTACTACCGCGACTATGCCAATTAATAGGTTTTGTTTCATAGTGTGAATTTTAAATAATGGTCAACCAGTAATACTACAAAGAGTACCATTAAGTGAACAATTGAAAAACCAAAGGTTTTCATCGCAGTGTTTTCATTACAAGCATATTTCAATTTCCACGCATAGTACATGAAACCAACATTCAACAGGCCTGAACCTAATAAGTAGATGACCCCAGACATACCCGTTAGATACGGAAGTAAACAAACAATGGTTAATAAAAGGGTATACAGTAAAACCGAGGTTTTAGTGAACTCAACACCATGGGTAACCGGTAACATTGGAATTTCAGCCTTCGCATAATCTTTCACTCGATGTATGGCTAACGCCCAAAAGTGCGGTGGCGTCCAAGTGAAAACAATAAGCACCAGTAGTAGCGCATGAGAATGAATTTCGCCGGTTACAGCCGTCCACCCTAATAATGGTGGAGCAGCTCCAGCCAATCCTCCAATCACAATATTTTGAGGGGTAGCACGTTTAAGATACATAGTATAAATAACCGCATATCCCACCAAACTAGCTAAGGTCAACACAGCGGTTAATCGATTAACCCAAAGCTCAAGGCAGACAAATCCGGCTACACCGAGAACAATTGCAAATATAGTTGCGCGCAGCGGACTAATTTTTCCTTTCGTTACGGGGCGATTAAAGGTTCTCGCCATCTTGCCGTCTATCTTGCGGTCGACAACATGGTTGATAACTGCAGCAGATGACGACAGCAAGCCTATGCCTCCTAGACCAGCAATTAGCACTTGCCAATTCACCCATGTTTCAGTTGCTAAACACATACCAACCAGTGCGGTGAGTAATAACAACATCACCACTTTGGGCTTAGTCAACTCGTAATAATCACGCCAACTAGCTAATTGTGAAGATGATTTTGAATAATTTGCCTGAAGTGTTTTACTCACTTTGGTCTCCTAAGTCTTTCTGTACAGGGTGTAGCAAAGTTTCACCATAACTAACAGCAAACATGCCGCGACTGCATTGTGCAAAACAGCGACAAATAATGGCAGGCTAAATACCACGTTACTCACCCCAAGTATTACTTGTAACCCTAAAATCAATACCATGCTGACTGACAATTTTTTGATCAACTGTGAAGCTGCCGAGCTATATAAACGGATTGCCAACCAACATAAATAAATAAAAGTAACTATCGCACCGAACCTATGGGTCACATGCATAGTCATTCTTTCTGCCCAGTCGTGTACTCCGAACTCATAGTTATCTGCATGAGGAATGCTATACGCTCCGGCAAAATCGAGACGGCTCACCCAGTCACTTTCGCAAAAGGGTAGCTCTGTACAAGCGAGGGCAGCATAATTGGCAGAAGTCCATCCACCTAAGGCGATTTGAGCAACTAAGATCACAATCCCCAATGCGCTGAATTTAGCAAATCGTTTCATGTCCGAGTCGCCACCTGGTATCCGATAAGGCGTAACGCGCAGATACAATAAATACAGGCAGGACAACACCGCAAAACCACCGAGCAAATGGCCCATAACAACTAAAGGCATCAAGTTGAGTGTGACTGTCCACATCCCTAAGGCAGCTTGAAAACAAACTAAACACAGCAAAAAGAAGGGTAATTTTACCGGACTGTGAAACGACCGTTTTACCAAACTAATTAGAAATATAAGCAGTATAAATAGACCCAAGGTACCAGCGGCATAGCGGTGAATCATTTCGTTCCACGCTTTATGGGCTTCAAATGTTCGTTCAGGAAAAGCATCCTGTGCAGCGCTAATATGAGACTCGGTAGCAGGTACGCTTAAATGTCCGTAGCAGCCAGGCCAATCTGGACATCCCAATCCGGCATCAGTTAAACGGGTATAAGCCCCTAACACAATAACCACAATTGCTAGCACCACTGAAGCCAGCACTAATTTTCTCATTGCTATCATTCCTTAACCAATGCGAGACAGCTTTAACAACTTGCGTAAATCGGCCAAAATATCGCGACTTTGTTGAATAGCATCTTCTTGTTGTAATTTTATTGGATACTTTAAAATGACATTTCCTAATGTATCAGCAATGAAAATACCATCTGTCGATGCATCTTTAAACACATTATTTACATTTTGCTCATCTGTACTTAACACTTTAATGTTCGGATGACGCTGCATATCAGTTAATTCAATTTTTTCACTTGTCTGATGGGCCAAAACCAAGGGCTCCACCCGGTCAGATTCCTTACCTAAAGCAACCCATATCTGGTTTAGGCTATAAAGAGCATTTTCACATCCCTGGGCGCATTCTTGCGGCATAACAAATAACAGTCGCCACAGTGGTTCTCTATCGCTAACAACAGAGCTCAAATCAAGGGGCGGCGTGAGCAACTCACCTTTATTTGTGGAACCTTTGTTGAACCAATCGAAAGTTAACGCTAGGTATGCTAAAACCACAGGAAGAACAAACACAATAAACATAATTAATGGCGTTTTAGACTTCTTTTTAACGGCTGCTTCAGACATCTTTTCTGACCTTCCTTTTTCGTAATGCAACAATATAAATAACTGCGCAAGCTATAGCTAAACCAAACCACTGCATTGCATAGGCATAATGTTTTTCGGGCGCCATTACCACAGCAACCCAATTTCGGGTAAATCCAATGGGAAACTCAGGATCTAACTGCAAAACCACGGGTAAAACCTGTGTTCCGGTAAATTTTGCGATCAAGGTTAAATCAATACTTTGCAACAACACTGGCCATTTATCATCCATTTGTGCGGTTTCTGTGACCATTGGGTTCACTGTAGGCACAGAGCTAGTACCATAAAATACTTGTTCATAGGCAGGTAAATCAAAGCGAGGCAATTGATCGCGATATTGACCAGCTTTAACCCAGCCCAAATTAACCATTACATCGCCAAACTCGGTTCTTACAGGTATTAAAACTTGGTAGCCAACCTGTCCATTCTCGATTCGATTATCAAGCAAAAAAACCTTGTTGACTAACAATTTACCTTTAAATTGAAGGGGTAAATCTCGCTTATCTTGACGCGCTAAAAGATCTTCAATATTTAATGGATTGGAGGTTTTACGATGCTCAATTTGTTGTATACGTGCCTCTTTATAGTGAGCTCGTTGCAGTTGCCATACTCCCAGAGAGCATAAGATTATAACTGCCAACAGAATGAAAAATGTGGCAAAGTAAGGATGCTTGGGAATATCCGGTCTATTGGCCATAACTTTGAGGAGTGATCGATTTTGATAGTAAAATTATTAGTCGGCGGTTTATTACTGTTTATGCTCTATAATCTTTTTCGCGCGATGATAATAATGTTAAAAAACGACCCTAACCAGCCTCCTATGAGTAAATTTATTGGCCGCAGGGTGATGACCTCTGCAATTATAGTGATTTTGTTATTATTGGCTGTGGCAACTGGTTTGATAACACCGAATCCGCGCCCCTATTAAGGGACACAGAACCGTGAGCGTAAATCTACAGAATGTATACAAAGAAAAATAACATAACCCAGACTACATCAACGAAGTGCCAATACCAACTGCCGGCTTGGAATGCAAAATGATTCTCTGGCGTAAAGTGACCTTTTAATACCCTTAAAAACAAGACAATTAAAATGATCGTACCCAAAGTAACGTGCATTCCATGGAAGCCAGTTAATAAGAAGAATGTATTGCCGTAAACGCCTGATTGCAGTGTCAGGTTCATTTCACGATATGCGTGCACATATTCTTCAACCTGCAGGGTTAAGAAGAAACAACCCAGTAAGATAGTCCCTCCTAAAAACGCAATTAGCTTGCCGCGCTGTTCCTTCTCTAGCGCCACATGAGCAAAGTGACAGGTGACTGAGGAAATCAACAAAATAATAGTGTTGTACAGAGGTAAGCCCATCCAGCCCATCGCGGTTGTCTCAACGCCACCAGGGGTTTTAGTCAACGGCCAAACTGCTTCAAAATTAGGCCAAAGAACCTCGGCAGTCATGGCATTGTTGCCAGCCCCATCAAGCCAAGGCATAGCGATTACGCGAGCATAAAATAGTGCGCCAAAAAAAGCCGCAAAGAACATGACTTCAGAAAAAATAAACCACGCCATACCTTGTCGATAAGAGCGTCCCAACTGAGCACTGTACATTCCTGACATAGATTCGTGAATCTGGTTTCTGAACCATCCCACTAACATGACCAGCAAAGTTACAATTCCGGCAGCCAGAATCCAGCCACCATAACCACTTTCACCTTTGGTTTGTTCAACCACAAAATTTCCTGCGCCAAAGGCAATCAGAAATAATGCTACCGCGCCGACAATCGGCCAAGGGCTTTGGTCTGGAACATAATATTTTTCGTACACTTGTTGTTGCTGTTGTTGTGCCATTTTGATTCCTTTTATCCTTGATTCATTGCAACGCCTTCGGCACTTGCCGTTACGTCATACAAGGTATACTGAAGGGTAAAAAACTTAATATCTTTTGGAAGCTGCGGATCAACATAAAACTTCATCGGCATTATTGCTTCTTCGCCAGCACCAAGAGGCTGATTATTAAAGCAAAAACACTCGGTTTTATTCATATACAGAGCGGCAGTGCCCGGTGAAACAGAGGGAACAGCTTGTGCCACATAGTCTTTGTTGGTGGTATTTTTAACGTAAAAATCCACCTGATTCATTTCACCTGGATATACTTCCACTTTACGAGTTTGAGCCCTGAATTCCCAAGGCATTCCAGTATTGGTTCGGGTAATAAACTCAATGCTAATCGTGCGAGAACGATCTATCTCGATTGATTCGTATACAGCAGCTGTATCACTGGTTTTACCGTTAATTCCCGTCACCTGACAAAAAACCTCATAAAGAGGGACTAATGCAAATGCGAAACCAAACATACCAATCACAACAACAACCAGCTTTAAAGCCAGTTTGCCGTTGTTAGATTGGTTGTCGTTTGAACGCTCAGTCATGTCAAATCACGCTTACTTAATAACAGGAGGCGTATCAAATGTATGATAAGGAGCTGGAGACGGGATTTCCCATTCCAAACCCTCTGCACCTTCCCACACCTGGTCAGATACAGGCTCACCTTGTTTGCGACATGCTTTAATAAGAAGTGCTAGGAATATCAGTTGCGATAAACCGAATGCAAAACCACCTAAGCTTATCCACTTATTGAAGTCAGCAAACTGCAGTGCATAATCCGGAATACGACGAGGCATGCCAGCTAAACCAACAAAGTGCATGGGGAAAAACAGAACATTAACGGAAATCAATGAACACCAGAAATGCCATTTAGCCAATGTGATATCGAACATCTTCCCAGTCCATTTAGGCAGCCAATAGTAGACCGCTGCCATAATCGAAAATATTGCGCCTGTTACTAATACATAATGGAAGTGAGCGACGACAAAATAGGTATCGTGATATTGGAAATCCACAGGTGTTATCGCCAACATCAAGCCCGAAAGACCACCAATGGTAAATAACACAATAAAGGCTAAGGCAAACAACATTGGCACCTCAAATGACAAGGAACCCCGCCACATAGTGGCTACCCAGTTGAAGACCTTCACCCCTGTGGGCACCGATATCAGCATAGTGGCGAACATAAAGAACAGCTCGGCCCCCACTGGCATCCCCGTGGTAAACATGTGGTGCGCCCAAACGATAAAAGACAACAACGCAATTGACGTAGTTGCATATACCATAGACGCGTAACCAAACAGTTTTTTACGGGAGAAGGTCGGCACAATTGCGGAAATAATACCGAATGCCGGAAGAATCATAATATAAACTTCAGGGTGTCCGAAGAACCAAAATATGTGTTGGAACATAACCGGATCACCGCCACCAGCAGCATTAAAGAAACTAGTGCCGAAGAACTTATCGGTTAGTACCATGGTCACCGCACCCGCTAAAACAGGCATAACGGCGATCAGCAAGAATGCAGTAATTAACCATGTCCACACGAACAACGGCATCTTCATCCAAGTCATGCCAGGGGCTCGCATGTTGAAGATAGTTACAATGACGTTAATCGCTCCCATGATGGATGAAATCCCCATAATATGGACCGAGAAAACGAATAACGCTGTGGTGTCATTACTGTATGTTGTAGACAAGGGCGCATAGAAAGTCCAACCAAATGCTGGACCGCCACCTTCCATAAACAACGAAGCTAACAAAATGGTAAATGCCATTGGCAAAATCCAGAAGCTCCAGTTATTCATTCTTGGTAGAGCCATATCCGGCGCACCAATCATCATCGGAACCAGCCAGTTGGCTAATCCGGTAAATGCAGGCATAACAGCCCCAAATACCATGATAAGTCCATGGACTGTCGTCATCTGATTAAAGAAATTCGGTTCAACTATTTGTAATCCAGGCTGAAATAATTCAGCACGAATTACCATAGCCATGGCACCACCAGTTAAAAACATGATGAATGCAAACCACAGATACAGCGTACCTATGTCTTTATGGTTCGTAGTAAATAACCAACGTTTTATGCCGCTGGGAGCATGATGGTGATGGTCATCGTGATCTAGTTCTGTCGTCGCTGTGCTCATAACCGCTCCTCCTATTGACCTGTAATTACGGCGTTAACATCTTTAGCTTGGACCATGTCACCGGTATTGTTACCCCAAGCATTACGTTCATAAGTGATAACTGCTGCCAGCTCACTCATAGTTAATTGTTTTGCAAAAGCTTGCATGGCAGTACCCGTCTTACCGTTTACAACGATTTCAATGTGCGCAGGCATATCAGCCAGAACCATTTGGCTTCCAGCCAATGCGGGGAAGACCCCTGGCAAACCTTGACCATTTGGCTGGTGACAAGCTGCACAAGCGCGCATATATACTTGCTCACCAGTGCTCATTAGCTCTTCCATGCTCATATTCATGGCCAACAATCTTTGCTCTTCTTCTTTCGCTTTGCGCTGTATTTCTTCTTGCGTGTTTATCCATTCTTCATATTCAGCGGGTTCTTTGGCGACCACAACTATTGGCATGAATCCATGATCTTTCCCGCAAAGCTCTGCACATTGACCGCGGTATACACCAGGTTCAATCACATTTGCCCAGGCTTCATTGATAAAACCGGGATTAGCATCTTTTTTAACGGCAAAGTCAGGAACCCACCAAGAATGAATCACATCATCCGACGTAACCAAGAAACGCACCTTTTTGCCTGTTGGAATAACCAAAGGACGATCAACTTCTAAGAGGTAGTTATGGCCTTTTTCAAACTTGTTGTTTATCTGTTCTTGCTGAGTTGCCATCACAGAATAATATTCAACGTCGTTTTCCATGTACTTGTAATGCCATTTCCATTGAGACCCAGTAACAAGAACAGTTACTTCTGAGTTTTCGGGATCTTCCATTGCAATCAAGGTTTTAGCCGCTGGGAATGCCATTACGACAAGAATGATAAAAGGAATTATTGTCCAAGCGATTTCAACTTTCACACTCTCATGAAAGTTAGCAGGTTTAGCACCGCGAGATTTACGGTGGAAAATCATGCTCCAAAACATGACACCAAACACTAATACTGCAATGACTACACATATGAAAAACATGAGCATGTGCAGATCATAAACTTGTCCACTGATTTCAGTCGCGCCTTTGCGCAAATTCAATTGATACTGATCAGCAGTCGAAGTCGAATCTGCAGATACTGTAAATGCAATTAGACTGGTCAGTATTACCAATATGCCGGACCATATCTTTTTCACTCAACACCTCCTGTTGATTTAAGCCGTTCCCAAAGGAGCAAAGCAGAGTAAACAACCGCAAAAAACTCAGCTATGGTAAATGACTTGGGATCTAAATGTTATGAAGCTGTAAAAACTAGTATAAGAATTACTCAACTAAAGTCTAACGTCTAGTGTTTTTTGTTAAAATTATAAACAACCGGTTGATTTTCAATCAAAATAGGCAAAAAAGTTATTTTTTATATCAATTGCAAATAGCTTTGGTTACTAAAGATATTAAAATCGGTAATTTTCCATCCGCAAAAAACAAAAATGCTCGCTCGGAGAATAACTAGACATTCTGAAATGGATTTTTTAGGATATTTTTTGAACAGAAAATGTATTCACTGGCAGAATACAAAATAGAGAAATCGTGGTTCGCAGTTTTAGAAAACTAACATTCAAAATAATAAAAAAGGTGACCAAATAGGTCACCTTTTTTAAAGAACTTTGCAATCAACCGCGTAATTACATCCAATCAGCGTTGCGAATAACGCCCACAGCAATACCTTCAATATTAAAAGGTTGCGACGCTAGATCCACTTTAATAGGGTTAAATTCATCGTTTTCAGCATGCAGAATCACTTCTCTACCACGCTTTTCAAGACGTTTAACAGTAACGTCTTCATCGACTCTTGCCACAACTACCTGACCATTGTGAACATCGGTTGTACGATGAACTGCCAGCAGGTCACCATCCAAAATGCCGATATCCTTCATACTCATACCGCTTACTCTAAGCAAAAAATCGGCACTGGGTTTAAATAGATCAGGATCGACTTTGTAATGACATTCAACATGCTCTTCCGCCAATATAGGTTCACCCGCAGCAACACGGCCAATCAAAGGTAAGCCAACTTCTTCCAAATCATCTTCTAGGGGAACATTAAGTTTAATCCCTCTAGATGTGCCAGGTAGAATTTCAATGACCCCCTTACGCGCCAGAGCTTTTAAGTGCTCTTCTGCCGCATTAGCTGATTTAAAACCTAATTGTCGCGCAATTTCAGCACGGGTAGGTGGCATACCTGTAGCCAACATAGTGGCTTTAATTAATTCGAGAATTTCGCTTTGTCGTGGAGTTAGTGGACGCATAAACAGCCTGTTTTTCTATACAGTTTAACTGTCAGTATATACAGTTACAAAGATAAAACAAACTTTGTTTTTCATTTACTAAGTAATTTTCAAAGCAGTCTAATATTCCAGCTGAATGTGTGCCTTTTGATTTGTCGGCTTGCGTATTACAGCCAAATGAAGCAAGTCTGCAAAGCTTTTTTGTTGAGATTATTTTGCGTTTATTGGAAACCAATTTAATCTGCTTTTGAACTAGCTAGGAGAATCCGCCTCCAATTACTATCAGAAAATACGAGTCGCGAACTTCAACATTTGTCTGACAGCAGGTTATTCACCTAATTAGGGTGACTTTACATGCGCTAACAATATAAAATAGCAGTACGACTCAAGAGTCGTTAGTCTGCGTGTTTTGGTGTGCAAACATGAACAGAATTCCGTTCTTCATGCTATGCTTTTAACGATTTCGAAACCTCAAGGTGTTATATAATATGGATTGGCTGCATAATTTGCTGCTTTCGATTTTTGCTTTTCCCGTAAAATGGCTGGTCAAAGTCAATAGTATTCCAACAGACATTGAAAGTGAGCTGGGTATAGATAAAAGTAAACCTATAGTTTATTTGCTCAGAACTCACTCTATTACTGACCAACTTGCGCTTAAAATGTCGACTAAGAAAGTGGACTTACCCAGCCCTACCAAGAAAATTCTCATAGGTGGAGAAGAGCACAGCGCCAGTGTATTTCTTGAGCAACCTCAATCTGTTATTGGTAGGAAGATCAAAGGAACCAAAATAGCAGCAGATTTAACCCATTTATTCCAACTTCACAAAGACAACGCAGATCTCGATTTACAAATTGTGCCGGTTACTGTTTTTTGGGGTCGCGCGCCAGGCAGAAAATCCAACGGATTAGCAGATCTGTTAGCCGACAAGGCTTCACCGAGTTGGTTACGCAAATTTTTTATCGTGTTATTTTTAGGTCGCGATAATTTTGTGTCTTATAGTAAAGCTGTATCGTCTAAAGACATGACCAAATTACCTGGTACAGAGTCTGAAATCGCGCACAAATTAATTCGCCTAGCAGGCACCCACTTTCACCGCAAAAGACAAGCATTTAACGGCCCAATGCTGTTAGAAAAACAAGAGTTATACAATTCGATTCTTGGTTCTGTGTCTGTTATCAATGCAATCAACGAAGAATCCAGACAAAAGAAAATTCCTTTGTCTAAAGCCAAAGCAAACGCTAAATCTTATATAAACGAAATTGCTGCAGATTATCGTGAAGGTTTGATCCGCTTTGGAGACAGGGTGTTAACCCGTATTTGGAACAAAATATACGATGGGATCGAAGTTGGCCACGCCGACAAAGTGAGAAAATTGGCACAAAATGGCCATGAAATTATTTACGTTCCCTGCCACCGCAGCCACATGGATTATCTGCTGTTAACCTACGCAATTTACCATCAAGGGTTAGTGACACCGCATATCGCTGCAGGTATTAATCTAAACTTTTGGCCTGTGGGCGGGATTTTCCGACGAGGCGGTGCGTTCTTTCTACGTCGCAGTTTTGCCGGTAATAAACTCTATACTAGCGTGTTCCGTGAATATCTAGAGCTATTATTCAACAAAGGGTATTCAGTTAAATATTATGCCGAAGGCGGACGCAGCCGCACAGGAAGGTTGTTACCACCGAAAACGGGTATGTTGGCCATGACGTTACAAGCGATGATCAAAGGAGTGAATCGTCCAGTGAGTATAGTTCCGGTTTACATTGGATATGAACACGTCATGGAAGTAGGCAGTTATCTAAGTGAGCTAAAGGGCAATACCAAGAAAAAAGAATCTGTTTTTGGACTGTTTTCAGTGGTTAGAAAGTTAAAGAATTACGGCCACGGATTTCTTAATTTTGGCGAACCCATACAGCTCAATAACTTCCTTGATGAACAAGTACCTAATTGGCGTGACGCCCAAAATAGTGAAGTAGATAAAAAACCCAGTTGGCTTACTCCCACTGTCAATATTCTTGCTAACCAAGTGATGGTACGAATCAACCAAACGGCAGCCATTAGTGGTATGTCACTGTGTGCATTGTGTTTGCTCTCTGCCAAGAAAAACGCGATGGGCCAAAAAGAGTTAGAGCAGGCAGTCGACGATTATCTTCACCTCTTAAAGTTATCGCCCTACAGTGAACTGGTTAGCTTACCAGACAAAAACGGCCATGAAATTGTAGAGCAAACCCTGAAACTAGGGAAAATGAATGTATCTGAAGATAGTTTTGGCAAGATTATTTCGTTAGAGCAGCGCAATGCCGTTACCTTAACTTACTATCGCAATAATATTTTGCACCTGTTCGCCATTCCTGGATTAATTGCCGCTATCGTTTTTGCGCACAATGGAATCGAAAAAACTAAGCTGCTTGATCTGATTATGCGTTTGTATCCAATGCTACAACGTGAATGGTTTCTTTACATGTCTCCTGAGCAAGCACAGGAATACGTGGAAGGTCTGATTGAAAGCATGTTGGAAATGGGCATGATAGTCACCGTCGGAGGTAATTTGGCGCCTGCACATCCAACAGCGCAGTCTTTTTATTCGCTGTGGTTGCTAAATCGCTGCGTTCAAGAAACCTTGCAGCGTTATGCGCTAGTGTTATCTTTGTTAGCCAAAGAAAAGAAAATGAGTCGTGCCGCATTAGAACGTCAAAGTGCTAAATTTGCAGAACGATTAGCCGCACTCCATGGTATTAGCTCACCTGAATTTTTCGATAAAAACGTGTTAGCAACCTTTGTTAATGCACTTAAGGAAAATCAACTTTTAGCAGATAGCGAAGACGGGCAATTGCAACATTCAGAAACCAGTGAAAAATTGCGTCAAGATATCATTGCTTTGATTGCGCCAGAGATCGCTCAACGTCTAGAGAAGCTCTACGCATTGCAAAACTAATATGCTAGGCAACAAATAATAAAGGCTCCTACTTAGGAGCCTTTATTTTATACCAAACGCAATTACTTACCTAAATCGGATAAAAAGAACTGATAAGCGGGATTACTTGTCTGTTCATTATATTGGTAGCCAAGTTTATCTAAATGCTGGTCAAAGTCCGCTCTGGCGCCTTCGGGTAAATCAAAGCCCGCAAGCACTAAACCTTCCGCTGCACCATGATTACGATAATGAAACAAGGTAATATTCCATGACTCCCCAAGGGTATTCAAAAATTTCATCAACGCCCCTGGATATTCTGGAAACTCAAATGAGAAAATATGCTCATTGAGTAACGTGGGAGGACGGCCGCCTACCATGTAACGCACATGTAACTTTGCCATTTCATTTTCAGACAAATCAAAACATTGATAACCACTATCTGTAAGCAGCTTTTCTAATTGATGATACTCTTCCCGTCCAAAACGCAATTTTATCCCAACGAAGATATGTGCTTCTCCATCACTGGAATAACGGTAGTTAAACTCGGTAATAGTTCTGCCACCTAGCAACTCACAAAAACGTTTGAACTCACCTTTTTGTTCAGGGATTCTAACCGCAAAAACAGCTTCTTTTTGTTCGCCCAGTTCACATCGCTCAGACACATATCGCAAGGTATGAAAATTGATATTGGCGCCACACAATATGCCACCAATTTTTTTACCGGAAATTGAATGTTGAGAGAGATACTTTCGAATACCAGCCACAGATAACGCACCTGCTGGTTCAGCTATTACCCGAGTATCATCAAAAATGTCTTTGATTGCGGCACAAATTTCATCCGTATTGACAGTGATAACTTCATCAACAAATTGTTGGCATAATCGGAACGGTTCTGTACCTATGGTCTTCACTGCCACGCCATCAGCAAATATACCCACCGATGGCAACGCCACAGGTTCACCAGCTTGCAAAGCAGCCTGTAAACATGCAGATTCATCAGATTCTACCGCAATGATTTTCAAATCAGGTCGTAATTGCTTGAGGTAAACACTGATACCCGCAGCCAAACCTCCACCACCGACAGCAATGAATAGCATATCCAAGTCAGGTAACTGCTCAAGTAGTTCTCTACCAATGGTTCCTTGACCAACAATCACGTCTTCATCATCAAAAGGCGCAACCATAGTGTAACCATTGACTTCAGATAGGCGCAGCGCTTCGGCTTTTGCCTCATCGAAGCTGGTGCCATGCAGCACAACGTGTGCATATTCACCACCAAAACGTCTAACCGCATCCACTTTAATATCTGGTGTGGTTTCCGGCATCACTATTGTGGCTTGTATTTTTTTAATCTTGGCAGAATAAGCCACACCTTGAGCATGATTTCCTGCAGACGCAGCCACTACGCCGGCCTGCAATTGCTGCTGAGTCAAACAAGATAATTTATTGTAAGCACCGCGCAGCTTAAACGACTTCACCGGTTGTTGATCTTCACGCTTCAAGTAAATTTCATTACCTAAAGCAGTAGATAAACTGGTTAACCGATTCAGTTCGCTATTCACTGCCACATCATACACCGGTGACAGTAGAATACGCTTCAAATAATCATTAGCAGATAAACTCATTTAATCTTCCAATTTTGAAGCATCACGTACTCCGCCTTTATCGGCACTGGTGGCTAACAAGGCATATGCTTTAAGTGCCAATGAAACCTTGCGTTGACGGGTTGCCGGCTTCCATGGTTTAGCACTGTTATTCATGTTGTCACGGCGAGTTTGCAATTCAGCGTCACTGATATCTACGCCAATTTTGCGTGCAGGGATATCAATGATGATAGTGTCACCTTCTTCAACCAACCCTATACCACCGCCACTTGCTGCTTCTGGAGCACAGTGACCAATAGATAAACCTGAAGTACCACCAGAGAATCGGCCATCAGTGATTAGTGCACAAGATTTACCTAGGCCTTTAGCTTTAAGATAAGTGGTTGGGTACAACATTTCTTGCATTCCTGGACCACCTTTAGGACCTTCGTAACGAATAATCACAACGTCACCGGCAACTACCTTATCACCCAAAATAGCAGCAACCGCATCATCTTGGCTTTCAAAAATACGCGCACGACCAGTAAATTTATGAATCGACTCATCGACACCTGCGGTTTTTACAATACAACCATCTTCTGCAATATTGCCGAATAAAACCGCTAAGCCACCTTCCTCACTGAAAGCATGCTCACGATTACGAATACAGCCGTCTTCGCGATCTGTGTCGGCGGTAGGCCAACGACAATCTTGGCTAAAAGCTTTTGTTGTGCGGATACCAGCAGGGCCTGCTTTATAAAACTCGATCGCCTTTTCGTTGGCCGGATTTGTAATATCCCACTCAGCGATAACTTCACCAATAGATTTGCCCAACACATGAGGACAGTCATCATGCAATAAACCAGCGCGGTTTATTTCAGCTAAAATTCCCAATACGCCACCGGCACGGTGAACATCTTCCATATGGTATTTAGGTGTAGATGGTGCCACTTTACATAAATGTGGAACTTTACGAGATAGGCGATCGATGTCATCTAGGGTAAATGGAATCTCACCTTCTACCGCGGCTGCCAACAAATGCAAAATGGTATTGGTTGAACCGCCCATGGCGATATCCAAACTCATGGCGTTTTCAAACGCTTTAAAATTAGCAATATTGCGAGGCAAAACAGACTCGTCATCTTCTTTGTAGTAACGACGACAAAGCTCAACAATTTGTCTTCCAGCTTGTTTGAATAAACCTTCTCGGTCCGCGTGCGTTGCTAACATAGAGCCATTGCCTGGCAACGACAAACCTAAGGCTTCAGTCAAACAGTTCATTGAGTTCGCCGTGAACATACCTGAACATGAGCCACAAGTAGGACAAGCGGAACGCTCCACTTCGTTGCTTTCGTCATCAGTTACATTGTCATCCACACCGGCGACCATGGCGTCTACCAAATCCAATTTGATAAGTTGATCTGAAAGCTTGGTTTTACCTGCTTCCATCGGTCCGCCTGAGACAAAGATTACCGGTATATTTAAGCGCATCGACGCCATCAACATTCCTGGGGTGATTTTGTCACAATTAGAAATACACACTATGGCATCGGCACAATGGGCATTGACCATATACTCTACCGAATCAGCGATGATTTCTCGCGACGGCAAGCTGTATAGCATCCCGCTATGACCCATGGCGATACCGTCATCTACGGCGATAGTATTAAATTCTTTAGCAACACCACCGGCTTCTTCGATGCTACGAGCAACCAATTGGCCCATATCTTTTAAATGCACATGTCCCGGAACGAACTGAGTAAATGAGTTAGAAACGGCAATAATGGGTTTGTGAAAATCGCCATCTTTCATGCCAGTGGCACGCCACAAAGCTCTGGCTCCGGCCATATTGCGACCTTGAGTGGTTGTGGATGAACGTAACTTTGGCATGGTAAAACCCTCTAAATTGAAATCATTTCGACTAATTAAATATGTTTTTGTTTAAGCCTTTAAAAACAAAAACCCCCGCGTTTGATTGCGAGGGTTTTGGCAAAACTAAGAATACACCTACCCTCGCTGGGGCAACCCCCACGCGTCAATAATCACAATCAACACTTGCTCGATAGTTGTATAAAACATGGTATTCATATTAATAAGATCGTCACTGTTGTATAGAAATATCATGTAACCCCCCGCAGAATCAAGTTTTCAAAGGGTATATATTATTCTTTAGGCGTCGATTAATCGTTGTAAATGAAAATATTGTGATTAAACCAGCCAAGCATTTCAAAACTAGACTATAAACTGGACCTCGCTTTCTGGCACTTAGTAAAAACTTTCTCTAGTTTAATAACATAAGTTAGGCAGTACGTAGGGAAATGTAAATGTCATTAGCCGTTGTATACTCTCGGGCATCAGTGGGCATAGACGCGCCACTGGTAAGTATTGAGGTGCATCTAGCCAATGGTTTGCCAGCATTTAACTTGGTAGGATTAGCAGATGCTGCGGTACGGGAATCTAAAGAGCGGGTAAGAAGTGCGTTACTCAATTCAGGTTTTGAATTTCCTGCTAAACGAATAACAATAAACTTAGCGCCAGCCGATTTACCCAAGGACGGCGGGCGTTTCGATATCCCCATCGCGATCGGCATTATCGCTGCCAGCGGCTTGATTGCAATTGAACACTTAGAACATTTTGAGTTTGCAGGGGAGCTAGCGCTGACAGGAGACATTCGCCCTATCTCAGGCGCACTGCCGTTTAACTATGCCTGCCATAATGCTAAACGAACAGCTATTTTACCCACCGAAAATGCATCAGAAGCATGCTTAATTCAACATAGTAAAGTTTTAGCTTTTAACACCTTATCGCAACTGTATCTGCATTTATCTGGTCGCCAAACCGTGTCCTTACAACAACCACAAACCACCGCTAACACGCAGCAGTATGATTTTGATATGGCAGATATTAAGGGCCAACAGTTGGCTAAGCGCGGATTAGAAATTGCCGCAGCTGGAAGTCATAACATCCTTTTTGTAGGGCCGCCAGGCACTGGCAAAACCATGCTAGCCCAACGTTTACTGACAATTTTACCGGAAATGTCACAACAACAAGCTTTAGAAACTGCCACCGTCTATTCCATAAGTGGTCACGAAGTTGACCCTAAAACTTGGCGATTGCGTAAATTTCGACAGCCTCACCATACGTCTTCGGCAATTGCCCTTGTAGGTGGAGGCGGCAACCCTAAGCCCGGTGAAATTAGCCTAGCCCATAATGGTGTGCTGTTCTTAGATGAGCTGCCTGAGTACGAGCGCCGCGTATTAGATGTGCTTCGCCAACCGATAGAATCTGGGTTTGTTTCCATTTCTCGCGCGTCAAAACAAGTAAAGTATCCAGCTCAATTTCAACTGGTAGCAGCGATGAATCCCAGTCCAACTGGCAGTTTACGGGATGGAAGAAGCACTTCAGAACAAGTATTGAAGTACATTAATCGAATTTCTGGTCCGTTTTTAGACCGTATTGATTTGCAAGTTGATGTACCAAAATTAGCCAACAATGAGTTGTATTCTTGCGCTCAAAACACCGCTGAGAGCAGCGCTGAAATCAAAACCCGTGTACTTCATGCCAGGCAACAGCAAATGGAACGAACTGGCAAGTGTAATGCTCAGTTAACGAATAATGAAATGGACATTCACTGCTCACTACATCATGAAGACCGTTTATTTTTGCAATCTGCAGTGGAACAATTAGGTTTATCGATGCGCGCGTTTCACCGAGTTATTAAAGTTGCACGCACTATTGCAGATTTAGCTTTAGAGCCGCAAATTACTCGAACTCATTTAGCAGAAGCCCTTGGCTATAGGGCGCTAGACAATATCATCAACGAATTGCGCTACTGAAACTCTGGTTGATTAAAGAACTCTTCAATTAAGGTTTCCGATTGCCGTGACTTTAAACAACATAGTCCAAGTTGATAGGGTTCGATATTGTTAATTTTTATGCGATTAACACGCCGACTCGCTAAGGAATTATCAAGGACCACTTGCGGTACAATGCCCAACCCACAACCCAGCCCAACCATACTAACTATCGCTTCATTGCCACCGACAGTACCATACACTTTAGGTCGAATACCCATTTCCGAAAACCAATGATGAACAATACGCTTTGAAGGTCCACCTTCAGGTAAAACAACTTTGTGATCACGCCAGTCCACCTGTTCAAGACTGGTGATTTGCGAATCTTTAGGGGAAATTAACAGCAGCGGAATAGTATCTATAGGTTGAAACTTGATATCTTTAGGCATGTCAGGTGCAAAAATCGCAATGGCTACATCCACTTCTTTATTGGCGACTTTTGAAACGGATAACCATGGATCCCCAGTAGTCAGCTGTACTTCGACTTGCGGATGTTTCTGTCTAAAAACATTTAAAATAGTGGGCAAATGGCTTTGGCTAGCCGTGACTGAGCAATATAGCTTGATTTCACCGGTTAACATAGGGTTGAGCATATCAAGATCGGCTTTCAAACTATGCCAATTCGATAACACCTCCTGACTAAATGCCAACATTTTCTCTCCAGCCAGAGTCATTTTTACCTTTCGGTTATCCCGTAAAAACAGTTCCGCGCCACACTCTTCTTCTAAGCGCTGGATTGCCCTGCTCAGGGTCGATGGACTGACGAATAGCGCATTAGCGGTTTTACCAAAATGTAAACTCTGAGCGAGATGCTGGAATAATTGTAAAGAGCGAAAATCCATAACGTTTCATTTTTTGCAACACTGTATTGCGAATATATCATTTTATTCAACAGAGCGTAAGCAGTAGACTCTGTTCATCACAAGTCGTCACTGACTCGATAGAAGAATTAAACACATATTTCCGTTCACTAATTATCAACGGTAATGAATATTTTTATAAGTTGAAAAGACAGTAGGTACACAATGGCAAATTACTTCAATACATTATCTCTGCGTCAGCAGTTAGACCAATTAGGTCGTTGTAGATTCATGCAAAAAAGTGAGTTTGCTTCAGGTTGCGACGCGCTTAAAGGACAAAAAATTGTCATCGTTGGATGTGGTGCTCAAGGTTTAAACCAAGGTTTGAACATGCGTGATTCTGGTTTGAACATATCTTATGCATTGCGTCAGGCTGCAATTGATGAAAAACGTGATTCATACCAACGCGCTACCAGTAATGGTTTTGAAGTGGGTACTTATCAGCAATTGATCCCAGAAGCAGATGTTGTTTACAACCTAACACCTGATAAACAGCATTCAAGTGTTGTTGAAGCTGTTATGCCACTTATGAAGGATGGCGCAACACTCGGTTACTCTCACGGATTCAACATTGTTGAAGAAGGTCAACAAATCCGCTCTGATATTACAGTGGTAATGTGTGCACCTAAATGTCCGGGTACTGAGGTACGTGAAGAATATAAGCGTGGTTTTGGTGTACCAACACTGATTGCTGTGCATCCTGAGAACGACCCTCAAAACAAAGGCTGGGATATCGCCAAAGCATTAGCTTCTGCTACAGGTGGAGATCGTGCCGGTGTTCTAGAATCATCTTTTGTTGCCGAAGTTAAATCTGACCTAATGGGTGAGCAAACAATTTTGTGTGGAATGCAGCAAACAGCTGCGATTCTTGCCTATGAAAAAATGACTGCCGACGGTATGGATCCAGCCTACGCTGGTGCACTAATTCAATTCGGATTAGAAACCATTACCGAAGCACTTAAGATTGGTGGTGTAACCAATATGATGGATCGCTTAAGCAATCCAGCTAAGTTGAAAGCATTTGAGTTATCAAATCAATTAACTGCAATGTTACGTCCACTTTTCGAGAAGCACCAAGATGACATCATCAGTGGAGAGTTCTCCAAAACGATGATGGAAGATTGGGCAAATGGAGACGCAAATCTTCTTAAATGGCGCGAAGAAACGGGCCAGAGTGCGTTCGAGAATGCACCTGAGTACTCAGGAAAGATTGATGAGCAAACTTTCTTTGATAAAGGCATCTTTATAGTTGCCATGATCAAATCAGGCGTTGAACTAGCATTTGATGTAATGGTCGAAGCAGGAATACTACCTGAATCAGCTTATTATGAGTCGTTACATGAAACACCGCTTATCTCAAATACAATTGCTCGTAAGCGCTTGTATGAAATGAACGTAGTTATTTCCGATACAGCTGAATACGGTAACTATTTGTTCGCCAATGCTGCAGTTCCACTATTGCGTGAAAAATTGATGTCAACTATCTCATCAGAGTTAGTCGGTAAAGGTTTAAGTAACACTTCAAATAGTGTCGACAACAAAGCATTAGTTGAAGCAAACAAAGCTATTCGTTCAAGTGGAGTTGAAGCCATAGGTGAGACTTTACGTGGATATATGACAGATATGAAAGCAATTGTTGATGTTGCCTAATTCATAGTGTCATAGACAGTACCAGTTTCTGTCGTTAGGTGCTTAAAACTAAGCCCTTTTTGCCCGGTCATTTGACCGGGCTTTTTCTATTTTGAAGAGTCGATATGCTTAGTGTGAGTAATTACCTACTACTGATTAAGAATATATATAATTTAAAAATATGTGATTTCTTTGTTTTATACTTGATGATATTTTAATCTATCGTAATAATGTGAGAAAATTATTATCCTTAAATATTTAAGAATTGTTTTGAACAATAAAAAATCCAGTTTTTTTGGCAAAAATAGTGAAATTAGGCTGGAAAAGTAACTAAAAGTCGTATTAACTCTACGTCTTGATCAAAAAGATCGAACTTCTTTTAGCAATAAAAGCAGATAATAATAAATAGTCGCTAAAGCGATACAATAATAAAAACTAAAGTTAAAATATTTAATTTATTGATTTACATAAAATAAGCCGTAATTTGTAACCTTAAGTTGAATCATAAATTGATTCGAAGACACTTTTTAGTCTCTGATCAGAAACAAAATATTTAATTGAATTTTCCCGAGGCGTTATATATCGGGCTTTTAATCATTGGCCTTTTTTTTGCATTTGATGCAGGAAAATAGCGGTATCATAATAATAAAACATGTTCTAAGTGGAGAGCACTATGAATTCATCAATATCAAGATTCACTCAAATGGGCGACTGGATCTTCGAAGTGAAAATGGTTAGAGCACTTCGCGTAAAAAAGTATGGAGAGCCTTACACTGCTTTAGCGACATTGACAGCGAATGGGGAGTCAATGTACATAGATAGTCAACTTACCCGAGAGAATGATGACTTTTCCCGAAAAGACTTTCTAACATTTTATAAATTCTGCCAAGCCTTAGAAATGAAAAATGTAATTTATGATAAAGTCAAAAACGGCGTAAGACATCCTCGAGTCGTAGATATAGTCGAAAACGTCAAACCCTCTCCAATAGTGCGTCTAGTCAAATAATTCCAACCTATCAAAAGTAACAAAATAGAAAACAGTTAGATTGAATGTAGCATTATCTATTTTGTTATTTTACGGGTATTACAAACTGGTGCTTGCTCAGCACCAGTTCCGGCAAATCGGAAGCAAATCAACGTAATCAAACCAAACACCATAAAGCCAATTGCTATGGGCGTAATGTCAGTTTTGACAAAACTGCCAATAAACATAGCAACGGGAACGGCAAATGCACTGCTAAGTGAACCTGTAATCGCTGCTCCTAAGCCCGCCACATGTCCTAATGGCATCATCGCCAGTGAATTAAGATTGCCAAACAGAACACCAATAAAGAAGAAATTAATGAACATAATTACGATAGTGACCAACAAAGGTGGCAGACCTTGATAGTGTAAAGTTGCAAGCACAAAAATCGTCGACATTACAATCGTCCCGTAAATCGCTAGGGTGCAAAGTTTACGCATTCCCATTGTCATCACTAAAGTACCGTTAATAAATGATGCAATGCCGATTGAGAAAGCCAGTACAGCGAAAATCAGGGGGAACATATCCCCTTGTGAGTAAAAATCTTCAAAGATGGTCTGAGACGCACTCAGATAAGCTAGGAACGATCCAAAAATACAGCCCATAGACAAGGTGTACATCATCACAGCTCGGTGAGTCAGAACATACTTACTTGATGCCCATAAGTCGGAAAATGCAAACGGCTTTCGTTTTGATTTAGGTAAGGTTTCAGGTTGACGACTGAAAAACCATATCGCCAAACCAAAACCGATAATCAAGAATGAAATAAATATTTCGCGCCAAGATGCGAAAATCAATATTGCTTTACCGAATGCCGGTGCAATCATTGGAACCAAGATAAATACCATCATGATAAACGACATCACTCTGGCCATGGCTTCGCCTTCAAATTGATCTCGAATTAGTGCAATACTGGCGATTCTGGGCCCAGAAACACCAAATGCTTGAATCACTCGGCCAAGCAACAACATTTCCATTGATTGCGAAAACAAACAAATTACCGTACCCAAAGCAAAAACGATCAAACCGGAAAGAATCGCCGCTCTTCGACCCTTGGTATCGGAGTAGGGACCATAATAGAGTTGCCCAAACGCCATTCCCAAAAAGAAGATGGAAATAATCATGTGAGTGTATTGCGGACTTTCACTGCCTAAATCACTGCCAATTTGATTGAGTGCTGGCAGCATGGCATCGATACTCAAAGCAACAATCGATGTCATAAATGCCATTAGGGTAACAAACTCAAACAATCCAAGTTTAGGTTTAGAGTGTTCGACAATCTCTTCAGTGGTCATTAGTACAATTAAATCCTTTTTGTAAAGAAGCTACATACAAAATTGTAGATAGACAGTTACAGATAGAGTTATGAGTGAAATTATATAGGAATAGTAGTTTCAATTTGAAGGCAAACGCTATAACCCAGATTAAAATCGTATTATAGCGTTCACATTTCCAATTGGTACTTGCTAAAAGTCATGGATAAAAAAATTCATTTGTGAAGCAACGATTAATCTACGCTCAAATCCGTTACCAAACCATTTTTAAGGCTATAAACCCAACTGTGAATCTTTAATTTCTGCCCACGGGCAAGGGCATCTCTTATAATTGAGTTACGCTTAACATTTTCAGTCTGTTCAAGCACATTGATTTCACAGAGTCGCGCCGATTTGGCAGCACCACTTAGTTTACTTAACTCTTTTTCATGTTTGCTGGCGATATCCCGAATGTGTCCCAACCAGTTGTCTACCAAGCTTAAATTTAGAGGCTCTTTTTGAATTGCCGCATCAATACCGCCACAACCGTAATGACCACACACAATGACGTGTTCAACTTTCAACACATCAATGGCGAACTGCAAAACCGAAAGACAGTTAAAATCAGTGTGCACAACTAGGTTAGCCACATTGCGATGCACAAAAACTTCGCCTGGGGGTAAGTCGACTATCTGATTTGCAGGGACTCGACTATCAGAACAGCCAATCCATAAAAATTTGGGATTTTGTTGTTGCGCCAATGACTCAAAAAAGTGAGGCGTGACCTTTGTGGTCCTTTCCGACCACTTGCGATTATTTTCTAACAGCTGTTCGATTTCATTCATGGGAATTTACCTATAACTCAAGGTTACGCCATGATACAAAAAGCAACGCAGATCGCCTAGGAAAATAATCCGATAATGACGTTCTAAAGTTTATGATTTTTCACAACTTATAGGTAATCAAAGGATTTAACAGATGATTAGCAAAGGGGGCTCTTGTCGGCGCCGTTCGACTAAACTATTGCATCAATGAATCACTTTTAGCATATTGATCTCAAGGTTAACCAAGGAAGGGTAAGATTAAATCAATTCCCTCAATGATTTGTCCATTGAGATTCAAACTCAACCAACAGACGTTTAAACTTAAGCTCTCTTTTGTGCATCCATACCCATATCAATGGCATACAAACAAGGTTCAGAATCAGCATTAACTTTGCTTTCCTCAGTAATTCTTGTTGATCAACGAAATCGCCAAAATACGCGATTAGCAAATAACTTATAAAGAACAATGGCGTGAAGTAACAAAGTACTTTGTTGACATAAGCAATTTTAATATTTTGCCGATATTGCAGTTTTACCCGCTCAATAAACTCTGAGGTTGTTGCAGATTCAGATTTAAAGCCCAGAGAGAAGCGTCGCAGCCATACAAGATAAAAGAACCAAACAAAAATAAATAGAAAGATACTCCAAATCCAAATTGTTTCGAAGGTTGACATTTTTCTGGGAAAAAAGAAGAACGCGATTGGCACAGCGATTGTCGCCAGCGCATCCATTAAAATATACAGATATTGCTTCATTCTCATCAACCACCACTGTCGTTTTAGTGATTGCGTGTCGACTTTAACCACATCTTGTTGCTGCCAGATTTTGTCTAAATCAAAGTCGTCATTATTCATGATTGATTGTCTCCATTAAGGATTTTTTGGCGCGATTGAGAATAACCCCCACATTGACTGGACTTATGCCACATACCTCAGCAATTTCTTGGTACCCCAACCCCTCCATTGACATTGTGACTATTTGTCTTGATTGCATGGGTAATTTGCGTACGGCCTTGAGCAATAGAGTGACTTTGGATTGCTCGGCTAATTGGGATTCAGGAGAGGTGTTATTGGTAGAATGGGGGCTTTCGATCTCACAATAACTTTCACTAAAAGGTTGTTTAGCGTGATAAGCAACGTGGGTTACCGCTTTATTGTGAGCAACACGTAATATGTAGGTTTTAAGGCTGCTATTTCCCTTAAAGGCTTTCAAGGATTGCCACACCGCTAAGCTGATTTCTTGCAATAACTCTTGTTGCAAGTGTTGGTTGGCCTCATAGCTTGATGCGACTCGGCTCAGTAGCGGCCCATATTCAGCAACAATGGCATTAAAATCCTTGCTCAACGGTAATTCCTGCAACCTAAATATTTAAAAACTAATGTATTAGTGTGTCGCTTTCAAAAAATATTACAAATATCTGTAATGTTTTTTAAAAGCCCAAGACTAAAGCATTAAACGGTGAATAAAACAGCGTTAAAATGTTAGCCAAAGCGATGGAAGTTTACATATCGCAACGGTCAAACTGAACAAATCATTACCCACTAACAATAGGAAAAGAACATGAGCGGATTAACAATCACATTGCTGGTCTTAGGCAGTATAACCTTATATTTAGCTGCGGCTTGGTTAGATACCAAACATAACTGGAAACTCATTGATTGGTTCAATGGAGATACACAAAATCCATTTAAAACCTCAAAAGAACAGCAATTTAAAACAACTATCAACCATAAAGATCAAGAAATTAAAGACTTAAAAGAACGTATACAAGTGCTCGAAAAAATCGTCACAGAGCCCGCCTATGAGCTCAATAAAAAGATTAATTCCCTTTGAAAACACAAATACCTGCGCAGTTCATCTTGTTAGTGGCTGCGCTATGTTTGTTTATGCCTAATCTTTAATCTGACGAGCCTTAAATGCGGCTATGCTCAGCGGCACTTTCCCCATGGCTATGGCGTTCCCCAGTAACACCACAAGTACACCAATCAAAGCAGGCAATCGCCACTGATAGCCTTCAAATAAAGTGGAAATAAACAACGCGACCAAAGGATACATTAACACCACATAAGCGGCCTTATCTGAGCCAATTTGCTGTACCAGCTTCATATATGCTCCAAATGCTAAGACTGAGCCGAACACCGCTAGAAATAAAAGCGAAAGGTAATAATCAACTGAGCTAGGAAAGACTAATTCAGCGCCATTTAAAAAAGCGTAGCCATACAAAAAAACCAACGCATAAGTCATTGCCCAAAAATTCATTTGCAGTACTGGGGTGCCATGGTCAAGTATGCGTTCCGAAATCACGTTACCAAATGCAGCGCAAACAAAGGCAATACAAGCCAGAGTAATCCCAAGGGATAAAAACATATGAGTCTGTGCATGTTCAAATTGCGGCACAAAAATCATCGCCATTCCCAGCAAGCCAAAAGTTGCGCCAAGCACTACCTCTAAACGTATTGGCTTTTTTAAAAATAGACGACGCATAATGACATTAATATAAATAATGCATGAACTCATAAGCGCAACCACTGCGCTCACTAAATATTTCTGACTTTCATATAAAAAGCTGTAGTCGAGGGTGTAAAGGCTTAATCCCACTGCGGCCATCTTTATATGGATATGCATGGGTAATTTCAGTGACAGCTTTTTAAACCAACACACACACCCAAGTAAAATGGAAGCGATAGTAAATCGATACGCGACCGACAATACAGGGTCTACTTCACCTAATTGAAAGGTAATTGCTATCCAAGTTGAGCCCCAAATTAAAGTGCAGCTAATAAAAAGTTGAATATTTGACACTCAAAGGCTCTCATGCAAAATGACTAGGTAGGCATAGTAGCAAAACGTTTTAAAAGCGACTAATAAAGAGTATTCTGTTTAGAAATATTGTTTAAATTGACAAAGGGAATTGAAAAAATGAAAAAGTTGTTAGGTTTGTTAGTATTACTTTTAGTAATCCTCGCTGTGACTTTATGGATTCGTTCAGAAACTGTATTTGAAGATAACCAACTACAAATTAAACAATCGAAACAAGAGTTACCCTTAGATACAGATGCCGCTGTTGCGAGATTTGCCAAAGGCATCCAAATAAAAACAATATCCCACGACGATCCAGCACAATTTAATCCTCAGCCTTTCATTGAATTTAGGCAGCACATCAAACAAAGTTACCCACTTGTGCATCAAGCTTCCCAACAAAAAACATTTAGTGAACATAGCCTGTTATATTATTTTCCTGGCACAGACAACTCTCTCAAACCAGCTCTATTTATGGGCCATATGGATGTAGTTCCAGTAGACGATGCAACCCTAGATAAATGGCAACAACCGCCTTTTAGCGGCGCAGTAGTGGACGATATTATATGGGGAAGAGGCACCATAGACGACAAAGTAACGGTATTTGCGTTGCTGGAATCAATTGAACTGTTATTGCAACAAAATAAGCCTTTTAAACGAGGGATCTATTTAGCATTTGGTCATGATGAAGAAATAGGTGGCAGTCAAGGCGCTGTAAAAATTGCAGAATATTTACAACAACAAGGTGTAGAGTTTGAATTTGTGTTAGATGAAGGGGGCGCCATTACCGACGGTATCATGCCGGGCATAGAACAACCTGTAGCAATTGTTGGCGTTGCCGAAAAGGGATTTGTAAACCTCAGACTAACCGTCAATTCCGAAGGTGGGCATTCTTCGCAACCACCAGAACACACAGCATTAGGTATATTGAGTGAAGCCATTGTCAAAGTCGAAAATGCCCAATTTGATACCGATTTAACATTTAGCAAAATGACCTTTGATGCGGTTGCTACGCACGCACCACTGAGCAGTCGTTTACCTATGGCTAATTTGTGGTTATTAGAACCTGTTGTAAGCAATGTAATGCTAAAAACACCATCAAGTGCCGCAAGCATCCGCACAACTATTGCAGCAACCATGGCCAGCGGCAGCTCCAAATCTAATATTCTGCCCTCTCAAGCGTCAGCAGTGATTAATTTTCGAATACTGCCTGGAGATAGCATTGAAAGTGTTAAACAACATGTTATCAGTGCCATTGATGACGAACGCGTATTGATTAGCGACTTTATGGGCATTAACCCTTCAGGGGTTTCACCCACAGATAGCGTTGGTTTTAAGTTAATCGAAAAGCATATACGTCAGCTCGATAACGATGTACTAGTGGCGCCCTATTTAGTCGTTGGCGGTACAGACTCACGCTATTTCACAAGTCTGTCAGATAACGTTTATCGTTTTATGATGGTGCGCTTAAATCCAGAAGGTTTAACACGCTTTCACGGCATAAATGAACAACTACCAGTGCAAGATTATCTCAATGCGATTAGTTTTTTCCATGCAATGCTGCAAGAAACCAGTGGCATCGAAATGCCGCAAAGTAGCCATTAAGAGTAAGCCAAGGCTATAAATAGGAATAGACTAAATAGAAAAGCGGCGCGCAAATTAACCACCCTACAAAAGTGCATTTGAAAAAGCCATCACACGGCGCATCAAAGGTAAAAGAAGTGGGTTGCTGCCGCGTTTCAGGGAAAGGTTTTAGCAGTCGATAGAGTTTGAAGAATCCCAATCCTACTAGGATTGGGACCACTACAATGGCAATAATGAATAGCACAAACATCCAAGTTTCAGGTGAGTTCCTGAGCATGCTAGATACTCAAAAACGCAATATTAACCGCGGATTTCACCGTCACCATAAACCACAAACTTTTCAGTAGTTAAGGATTCGGCCCCCATTGGTCCGTAGGCATGCAATTTACTGGTAGAAATACCAATTTCCGCGCCTAAACCTAATTCACCCCCATCTGAAAAGCGTGAAGAAGCATTGGCCATAACAACAGCAGAGTCGACAATCCGAATAAACTCATTTGCCGCAGAATAATCTTGGGTCACTATCACTTCAGTGTGCCCAGAACCGTATAAACCTATATGCTCAATCGCTTTATCAAAATCTTCCACTACGCGCACTGCAATCTCCAGCGCTAAATACTCGGCATGCCAATCATCCACAGTGGCTGCTTCGGCATCTTTAAAATAACCGATGCTATTTTCACAGGCATGCACTTTCACTTTATGCTCAGACAACATTTTGGCGGCCATTGGTAAAAAGGTGTCGGCGACAGATTGGTGCACCAGTAAGGTTTCTAGGGAATTACACACGCTAGTGCGCTGGGTTTTGCCATTTTCGAGAAGCGATAAACCTTTGTTTAAATCTGCTTGTTTATCAATATATAAATGACAAACACCTTTAAAGTGTTGAATAACCGGAATACGACTATTTTCAGTAACAAAACGGATTAAACCTTCTCCGCCTCGGGGAATAATCAAATCGATAGAATCATTTAACGTCATCAATTCATTCATTACACTGCGGTCGGTATTGGGGACAACCACCACCACATTCGGGTCTAATTGATGTTTTTCTAACGCCACCTGAATGCATTTTGCCAATGCCAGATTTGAATGAATCGCTTCTTTACCACCACGCAATATCACCCCATTACCGGCCTTAAGACACAAAGCCGCGGCATCAATTGTCACATTCGGACGAGACTCATAAATCATTGCTATTACACCCAAAGGGATACGCATTTTACCGACGCGAATTCCACTTGGACGTTGTTGAACATGGCTAATTTCCCCCACAGGATCAGCTTGTTGAACGATTTCAAGCACCGCGCTGCGAATGGCTTCCAGCCGCTCTTCGGTTAAGCGTAAGCGATCTTGCATAGATGCATCGATTTGATTTTCCTGAGCTGCATCCAGATCTTTTTGGTTAGCACTTAAAATCTGCTCTTTTTGCACAATCAGTTGATCGGCTATTTCTGTCAGCAGGGCATTTTTTGCCTGACTTCCTAAAGACGAATAAGCTCGTGCTGCTTTTTTTGCTGCCACTGCTGCTGCAGCGATTGAAAATGTCATATAAATTTACTCACTTTTTATAACAGAACCATATCATCTCTGTGCACCACAGCTTCGCCAAAAGTATAACCTAGAACACTTTCGATTTTGCTGCTTCGCATCCCTTTTATACTGTTCAAATCAGATGAATTATACAATGCCAAACCCTTGGCAAGTGCGTTATTTTGATACTCGATGGTTACTGCATCGCCGGAACTGAACTGACCAATCACGTCGACGATGCCACTAGGCAACAAGGAAGCTCCTTTGTTAAGAATGGCCGTTTTAGCGCCCGAGTCAATGACAATTTTGCCACCACTTTTTAAGGTATGTTTTAACCATTGACGCCGCGCATTTTCCCGACTTGCAACAGGAATAAAACGTGTACCTTGGATCTTTCCGTCTAATAGTTGATCAAACACTTCGCCTTTTTGACCGTTAACTATTAGGGTTTGAATACCACTTTGTGTGCACTTTTGAGCAGCCTGGAGTTTGGTTATCATTCCACCTGTGCCCATTTTTGTGCCCGCGCCACCAGCTAAAGCAAACGTATTATCATCGATACAAGGTACTTCTGATATCAATTTAGCATCAGGGTTTGCACGGGGATCTTGATCATATAGGCCGTCAACGTCTGAACAGATAATCAAAGTATCAGCTTGGGCGATAAGTGCTGTATAAGCCCCTAAATTATCGTTATCACCTACTTTGAGCTCATTCACTGCCACTGTGTCATTTTCGTTCACAATTGGCAAAGCTTGATGATTCAACAGCTCGCGTAATGTATTTTTTATATTTACATAGCGAGTTCGGCTATGTAAGTCGTCGTAAGTTAACAATAACTGGGCACAGGGAAAATCAAAAAAGCGCGACCAGTTAGACATCATCTGCATTTGCCCGATGGATGCCATTGCCTGTTTTTCAGCAATAGACGGGGGATGATGAATAGGAATACTGCCGCGACCAGCAGCAACACTGCCAGAAGAAACCAAAATAACTTCTTTGCCCTGTTCTCGGCTTGCGGTAATAAAACGCGCGATTGCCAATAAATAACGTCCACTGCAATGCTGACCATCAGGCGCAATCAATGCGCTACCGACTTTTATAACAGCACGCTGCCACTCAAACTCATGCATCAGTTTTCTCTACTTAAATAATTATTCGTAGATTACGACAATTCACAAACTAAACAAGGCATTGGGGTTATAAGTTATGGAAAAATAGGAGGGTTAATCTTTAGCAGCCTTAGCTAACTGTTGTTTTAACCAAATTTCTGCGGTATCAACATCATCAAAAAACTCATAATGTTCCCCAGCGTTTTGATAAATCTCACCAATATGTTGTTTGGCGAAATTGGGTGAATCACAATCATTAACTAAAATTGCAGTGGCGATTCTATTCCGCTGCTTTTCAGCTCGTACAATCTCCGATAAGCGTTGCCCTGCGGCGTGCACATAGATACATTCGCCGTGCATAATGACAAGAACCGCCCAAGGTTCCTGAGCAAGCAGTTCGATCATTGGATCAGCTTCCTCACCAGATTCATCTAGTGATTCAAGATTCCAAGGACCAGTTCCCTCTAGTCGTAAGATTCGATCTTTGACGAACAAATCTAACGTACCGTGGGCCTCAAACATTCTATGCACAATTACGCCTATGCGGTTAATTTTATACCCGTTAGTTGAGTATATTTATTTTTTACCATTGGTGCCAACATTTTAAGGATATACCTAATATCTCGATTAACTACTCTGACCTTTAATTAATATCGTTTTTATCCAAAAATTTGGCTAATACTCTCAGTTTAAGATAATCAAGAATCTCTTGTTCCTGATCTGCAATTTCACCATCGATAAGGCATATACCTTGAGCGAGCGCTAAGGCCTTTTTAGCATTAAAGGATAAGGGGTCCTTCAATGACATAACAAATTTTTTTGCTTCGCCATTTTCTACGACCTCTCTGACTTGATGAATGGATTGGCGCTGGAACTCTTCCATATCCTCCTCACCTTGCCAGTTAATGTGGTGAAATATAGAGTCGTAATAATCTTGTTCAGATAGGGTGATTTTGCCATCTATACGATAGAGCAACATACACAACTTTAATAACGCTTCATTGAAAGACTGTTCCATTTCAACTTTTACTCCAATTCATAATAAGAGTTTAATCTGCACTATTAAGGGAAGTGCACTTATGAGTAGAAGATGAAATGGGGACTAAATCTGTTTTTCCAATTCAGTTGAAAACTGTTAACTAGTATTTTTCTGCAGTAATTGATCTATCTGTTCACGTTGGTCAAGACAAAACAACACAACCACATCACCAGGTGATGATATCTGCAGTGCCAGTTTAGCCCCAGCCAAAGGTGAATCAACGCAGTCAATTATTGATTCATCAACACCTTTTTGCTGCAAATGTTTAGCAACGAGATCGAGCAGCTCTTTTGGTTGCCTGCCCCGTAAATATCGCTCTAATTCTGCGACTATGTAACGGTCGGCCTGCAATTTATAAATTTCATCGCTAAGCTCTTTAATATCCGCATCAGCTCTATCGCCAGCGTTACTGAACATAACAATATAGCGCTTTGCAGGGATGTGTTTTGCCGTGTTAATCATGGCTTTAACACTATGCGCATTATGCGCAAAATCGACCATTACTGTTGAGCCGTTATATGTATATAAATTGCCCCGTCCAGGATTATCCTTGGCTGAGCTACCAAAGCGCATTAAACCTTGCTTGATGGCTTGCAGTGGAATGTGTAAAGCCATACTCAGACCAATCACCCCCAAGGCGTTTTGGATATTGTGCTGAGCAGCCCCTTGCATAGTCATTGGAATTGACTTTACCTCTGCAATAGGGACAGGCGTTCCATCGGCTTGCATATACACAAATTGCTCATTATCGACAAATACACAAGGCAAACCAGCCTGCTGACTTTGCAGAATCAGAGGGTGTTTTGCATCTTCACTGAACCAACAAATTCGACAACTAACCTGCTTAGCTTGCTCAACCACCAATTTATTATCAGCATTGAGAACTAAAGTCCCAGAATTATCTAAGCCTTTCGCCACCACAAACTTTACTTCGGCCAATTCTTCAACCGTATTAATACCGTATTGTCCAAGATGGTCACTGGCAACATTGGTAATAAGCGCGGCATCCACATTATCGATTGGGATCCCCCGGCGTAAAATACCGCCCCTAGCTACTTCTAAAAAGGCCATCTCAGTGCGTTTGTCTCGCAACAGCATTCTTGCTCCACCAGGGCCCGAATAATCACCTTTATCAATAATTTCATCACCCACTTTGATAAAGTCAGTGGAAGTCACACCGGCACAAATTCCCGCCGCTTTAGCGATCTCGCTAGCCAATCGTACACTCGTTGATTTGCCATTGGTGCCGGTGATAAATGCACGGGGAATATCTTTGTATTGTTGCCAATCCAACGTTGCGCTTTGCGGCAGTTCAGCAATCGGCCAAACGTCAACCGTTGGCCCAGTGCCTAGACTAAATTCGTCGTCATCACTAATAGCAGTAACATTATGAGCATGGGCTTGAGCCATGAGATTTAACAACTCAGAATTTTGCTCCTGATTAAGCGTAATTTGCAATTGTTTAACTCGACTAGGCAAATCAATTTCTGGTTGCTGACAAAGTTGTGAAACGGTTAACTCCCAAGCAAGCTCAGCTAGGTCACATGCAGTATAAAGTGCATCCATAGGGGCGCTAAGTGCCATACTCGCACCGCCGGTGTAAAGCCGAAATGTATAGGTCTGCTGCCAGTTTATTTGCGGCAACAACTTATCGACCCAACTCTGCCAAGTGTTGATAACAAGATGACTATCAATGTCGTCGATAAAAACGTCTAAGATAGCCCCAGGTTTATCCCACAATAAGTTGGGACCGGTCAGTCGTCTGACTTCATCTAGCTCTAAACGCATTAATCTGAATCTTCATCACGTTCAACGACTAAGCGCACACCTCTTTCATCTTGAACGAGGGTTTGACCAGCATCGAGTTCAAATTTGTGTTCGACAGGTTCAAACAGTTTTTCCGGATAGTCACGAGAAGGCACTTCATCTTTTTGGGTCAAGTCACGATCCGCTTGGAAATGCACAATTTGTTTCCAGCAACGGGTAATGTTGTCGCCAAGAATAATCAACAAATCGCCTTTTTGACAATCAGCTAAAGCCTTATCGATAGCGTCTTTTTCAGACGGAATCACTTGTATATCGTCGTCAAACAATCCCTGTTCTAAATAGGTTTTGCGCAACAACTCTGGTATTTCATCATGACCTCGGCCACGACGATCATCGTCCGCTTTACAAACGATAGCATCGAAACCTTTGGCTGTAATAGTGGCCGCTTCAATCACGTCTTCATCCCGTCTATCACCCGGCATTGCAATAACCAATCGACGTTTTCCGGTGACATCTAAGCGCATCGCTAAATCGGTGATAGTTTGAATCGCCGCAGGATTGTGCGCGTAGTCCAAAATCACTTTAAACGGATGTTCGTCATAAATATTGAGACGGCCAGGCGCTTGATAGAATGAGGTATTGAAGATACGTAACCCTTGGCGAATATCTTCCAGTGAAGTGTTAAAACAATATGCCATTGCAGTCGCGAACATAGCATTTTGCACGTTATGCATTGCTTTGCCTTCAATGGTCGCTGGAATAAGGTGAGTCCATAACAGCGGGATATGTGAGCCCTTGTCGTAAATGGTGATCATGTCACCATTAATACCTTTTTCCAAAACCACAGCCAAACCACCACTGCGGATATGCTCCCGCACCAAACCATGGCCAGAATCAGTGGTCACATAACAAATGCGCTTCGCGGTACAAAAGTCTGCCATTTCTAAACAGTGTCTATCATCTGCGTTAAGTACCACACAGTCTTTTGCCACTTCCACAACCACACGCTTAATCTGGGCAAGCTGCTCTAATGTGTCTATACCCCGCTGACCTAAGTGGTCTGCGCTGATATTCAAACAAGCACCCACATCACATTCGCTGTAACCAAGACCACGTTTGAGTATGCCCCCTCGCGCGGTTTCCATTATCGCGAAATCAACACTAGGGTCGCGCAACACAATTTGTGCTGAGGTGGGACCTGTCATATCCCCTTTTACGGTTAAATGACCGTCAATATACACCCCATCTGTCGAGGTCATTCCTGTGGTATAACCAACACTCTTCATTATGCTAGCTAACATGCGAGAAGTGGTGGTTTTACCGTTAGTTCCGGTAATTGCGGCAATTGGTATGCTTGAATGGGCACCAGGAGGAAACAACATATCCATCACTTTACCAGACACATCCCTAGGCGTGCCTTCACTAGGAGCAACATGCATTCTGAAGCCAGGCGCGGCGTTACATTCACAAATGCCGCCGCCAATTTCTTTATATGACTTACTGATATCATCAGTAAGGAAATCAACACCACCAATATCTAAGCCGATGGCTTTTATCGCCCGTACTGCCATATCTCGGTTGTCTGGGTGCACAGAATCTGTGACATCGATGGCTGTGCCGCCGGTAGATAGATTTGCCGTTGAGCGTAAGTAAAATTCCTGCCCTTCTTGCAACACCGTATTTTTGTCATATCCGGCTTCCGCTAATAAACGTTCAGCTTGATTATCCAATTCTAATCGGGTCAAAACTTTTTCATGACCTATACCGCGACGGGGATCTTTGTTCACAATATCCACCAGCTCTTCAATCGTGCTGCTGCCATCTCCCACCACATGACCTGGAACCCGTTTAGCCACCGCCACTAACTCGTCATTCACCACCAACATACGGTGATCAAAACCAGTTAAATAACTTTCCACCAGCACTGCTCGGCTAGTACCAAATTTCTGGGCTTCATTAAATGCGGTTACCACTTCCTCATCGCTCGTGAGGTTGATGCTGACGCCTCTGCCATGATTAGCATTAAGCGGCTTAATCACCACTGGGAAACCAATTCGATTGGCCGCACGCACCGCTTGTCGTTCACTATAAATCATCAACTGTTGAGGTACAGGCAGACCTAAGTCATTTAAAAGATTGTGGGTGTCTTCTTTGTCGCAAGAAATTTCAACGGCGATATGTTTTGTTTCACTGGTGATAGTAGCTTGAATACGCTTTTGATATTTGCCGTGACCAAATTGCACTAAGCTGTAATTGTTTAAACGTAACCAAGGAATATCACGCTCTTCGGCAGCTTTAACCAAACTACCGGTACTAGGACCAAATTCTTTCTTCTGTGCCATACGCACGAAATCTTGAAGCTCTTGGCTGAAATCAAAATCATCATCAATATCGGCATCAATCGCAGACTGTACATTTTTAGGTAAAAGGTGAGTAAGTAGTCGCATACCCAAAGAGCCAGCCTCTAAACCAACGTCTTGTTGTTTGTATTGATACACAACGTTGTAGCAACCGGGTTTATCTAAACTACGAGTGCGACCAAAGCCCACAGGAGATCCCGCTAAGTTTTGTAACTCAAGGGCGACGTGTTCCCAAATATGTCCCATCCAAGTGCCTTCGTCATCGCGCAAACGACGGATAAAACCACCTTCTTCCTGGTAAGAACAACCGTGGCTGTGCAAACTTGGAATCGCATTGATTAAGCCATTGATGAAATCCTCACCTAATTTTACTGAAGGCCAATTCTCCAACTCGCCTAAATCGATTTGATATCGAATAACAGGAAAATTAGCGTAAACATTTGGGCCGACATAAACGTTTCTACTGAGGATCTTCATATATTTGGGCTTCCTTGTGTAAGTTGCTCTAAAACTATTAACAACACGCTAAACGTGAATCACATTGATGAAAGGAGAGTGAAAACAATACTACAAGTAACGGACTTAAGATAAGGATGTTTTAGCTTATAGAATTGTAGTAACTAGGCTATATAAAAACAGTGGTATTCGCCACTGTTTTTATATTCAGCATAAATGGAGGATTAAGCGAATGCTTGGCGCGTACTGATATTGTAACGACTGCCCGATGCGAGGATATGCACCTTTAAATTAAGTAAGGTCAAAGCATCACCTCTGCGTGCTTCAGCCATTGACGAATATTCGATATCCGCAGGGTCAACAACGGTTATTGCACCACTGCCTACCACTGTAAATTCATTATTCTCATCAATAAATGCGGCGGTATCTTCGTCTAATCCAATACCCACTAAAAACGGATTATAGGAAACAGCACTTAGCAAACGCGATAAACGATTGCGTTCATTAAAGTGTTGATCCACCACTACCGTGTTGATCAAGCCCATACCAGGCGCTAAATTCACCCCATCTTCAGTGGGCACAATACCAGTACTGCCACCGGTAATCATGTGTTGTGACACTATTGCCGCACCCGCAGAGGTGCCAGCTACATGCACACCTTTGGCATTAATTTGACGAATCGTCTTAGCAATGGGAGTACCACCTAATATGGTCGACAAACGCAATTGATTGCCGCCGGTGATAAACACAGCCGTGCATTTTAAAAGTTGTTCAACATAATCAGGGTTTTGCGCATCAGCGCGCTCGCGAATAGGTAATGAAATAGTTTTACCCGCACCTAGTTGGTGAAATAAGTTTTCATATCGTTCGCCGGTATCATCTAGTTGAGAAGCCGTTGGAATCACGCAGATCACTGCATCTGCACCCCCAGCGAGCTCAACAAATTTTGTCAGTATTTCAGGGTTATCTATTTTCTCTTCGGCGCCGCCGATGGGGATTACATAACCACGTTGCTGCCCTTCAATATTAGGAGACGGCATATTCAATCCTCAAACGTACCTTTTTTTACAAAAGATTTATCAAAAATGTGCCACACACCAAGTGCCATGACATGGCTGATGCGAGACGAATCGTCAAGTATAACAAGATCTGCGTCAAACCCAGCGTGTATCTTGCCTTTTTTATGAAAATTCATCAAAGAAGCTATATTTGAGGTAAAAAATGGCAGGCAGTCTTGCAGCGGCACACCATTATCGAGCAGTTCATATAGCACTTGGGTCATCGATTCTGAGTTGGCGAAGTCCATTTTGGTTAAATGTCCTTGTTTATCAAAACACGGTAAACAGCCACCGCCGTCAGAACTAATGGTGAGTTTGTCGTTGGGAAAGTCACTGGCGAGATATCGACTTAGCGCGTCCGCAGGTTCATAACCCTCACCATCGGTTTCAAATGCAGTTACGTCAATCCAACAACCTTGTTTGGTTAGCTCACAAGCCTCTTCAAACAAAAACCGCTGTCGATTTACATGGGTTGGATTAAATGTTCTGGCCGGTATTTCTGAGCCTGATAACGCTTCTCGTACCAAACTCAAGCCACGTTCGCCGTCACCTAAATGCAAATGCACAGTACCGGCCTTACCAGTCATTAATCTTGCCACATGGGCTTCAGAAGCGACTTTTAACAGTTCATTAAGGGTTGGTTGACTAGAGCGATGGTCGCTGATGGCTAATTCACCCACCGCCACTATGGGATCAACAAACACGATATCGGTTTTAATGGAACCGGTTAAGGTAGTGGGCGGTAAATGATAGCCCCCAGTGTAACAATAAGCAGATAAACCTTCCTCACGCAGACCGTACACCTGAGCAACCAAAGACTCAGTGCTGCGCGTTGTATCATCAGTACCTAAGAGTCCAACGGCCGTAGTAACACCTGCGCGGGTAAATTGGCTCAGAGGAACCGGTGGCACACGGGTGGCAAATCCAGCTTCACCGCCACCACCGGTAATGTGAGTGTGCGCATCTATTAAGCCTGGAATGACAGTCGCTCCTTGCAAATCGAGCTGCTGAACATCAAGTTGAGAATCAAGCTTAGGCAGGCTATCTAAAATCTGTAAAACTCGACCGCCTCCCACTAAAAGGTGACGAATACCAAGAGCCTGCGGGGCGAAAATATTGGCATTTTTCAGTAGAATTAATGACTGCTTGTTCAACCCGATCTCCAAATAAAGTGTTGATGCCTAAAACTGGTGTTTTAGGGCTAAATCGTAAAAATCGGATTATACACTAGCTATAAGCGATAGTTTATCGCAGCCATAGAATTACTAGACATTTTACCGGATCGTAAGCGCCTTTGGTTTTGTAACCTGGCCTTTAGGCCATGGAAAGGTTCATTGTGCAAGCGGGCCTAAAGCACCCGCCTACAGGGAACGCTTTGTTAACGAATAATTACCACTCGCCGGTATTTTCCATCGATGCCCAAGGCTCTTGAGGGGCAAGAGCCTTACCTCGTTGCAGTAATTCAATGGAAATATTATCCGGTGAACGCACAAAGGCCATATGACCGTCTCTAGGCGGACGATTGATAACCACACCGGCATCACTTAGTTTCTGACATAAACCATAAATGTCATCAACCAAAAACGCTAGGTGTCCAAAGTTTCTGCCACCAGTGTAAGTTTCTGGATCCCAATTATAAGTCAGTTCCACTAAAGGAGCGTCATCTTTCTCTGCACGCTCTGCGTCTTCGGGAGCGGCTAAATAAACCAAAGTAAACCGACCTTTCTCATTTTCGATTCGCTTGCTTTCTTGCAAACCTAATTGCTCACAATAGAATTTTAAAGATGCATCTAAGTCTGCGACTCGCACCATAGTATGTAGAAATTGCATGAAAAACTTGCCTCTTGGGTAACGTTAAGCTTGTGTTTAATAACACCAATCTAGACAATATTGTCATTATTAACCGGCACCTCTAGTATGGTGGGTGATTTTAATTATTCAATCCTTTAGAGGGGTTGTTGCAAAGAAAATGGCAGTTTTAAACTCGCGCCTGTTTTAGCTGGATTACCGATCATTTCGTCATAAGGCGAGTCATGCACCATAACTGCCTGCAACACATCAATATCTGCAAAAGCCTCGCGAACTTGTTGAGTGCTATTAAAACGCATTAATTCGTTGCCGTTGTATAACATGCCTTGCTCATTACCAATCCGTAATTTAAGTAAATAAATACTCATTTCAAACGATTGTAATTCAAGTTCATCTATACTTTGGTTTTGGCTTATCAATTGTTGATAATCGAATTTCATCTGCACTTCTCGACTAATGACAACTCTAGCGTGGTTTAGGATATTTACGTTTAATCAGCAGATTTAGTTCATAGTCGCGAATAACGCTCAGTCGACTCTACAATTGATTGAACAACAAGCCCTTGTTTTTGATTGTTATATCCCAATCAAAATAGTAGAAACAAATAGTGACATGAGATTTGGAAGTAGTAGTATCTAAGAAGTGTTTATCTTTATCTGTATTTTTTAGTAAATGTCTGCCACTTAAAAGGAAGGCAATTACTTTAGCCGCTGAACAAATTGGCTGAAATAGATAAACAATTTACAGACTATTATTAAAAAAATTCAACGATTTGCTTCCTAGCTTGTCATAATATTATCTAGTTGCGTGTAATTTAGGAAAGAAAATGACTGACGAATCAAACCCCAAATCCATTAAGCCGCACATTATTCTAGCTGTGATTGTGATCTGTGTTGCAGTCATAGGTTATTTTGCTTTAAGCGGCAGTAATGAAACCGAAGAAGTCCCTGAGCCGATAATTGAAGCTCCCATTCCAGATCCAATCATTGACGAAAATGAGCAACAGCAATTCGACGAGTACGCTGTAGAAGACGAAGCTGAAATGATCGAAGAAGAACCTGTGCTTGTGGATTTACCGCCACCTGAACCGATTCCAGAGCCACTCGATACCAGCGATGCAGCGGTTAAAACATCGATTATTAGTTTAGCCAATTATGAAGCTGCGGCGAGTTTACTGGTAAATGATGACTTGCTTAGACGTTTTGTGGTTATGACCGAAAACGCTGCCAATCATAATATTGCGACTAATCATCAAGTAATAGTGCCGCCGGAACAAAAGTTTCGGGTGTATGAGCAATCTGATAAAAGTTTTATCGATGCAGCCAGTTTCAAACGGTACACGCCCTATGTAGAAACCTTAGATTCTATGGATACAGATTCGTTGATATCACTATACGAAACCTATAAACCGTCAATTACAGATATTTACGCTGAAATTGGCGATCCTGATGACGACTTTACCTTTGTATTAATGGATGCAATCAATCATCTGCTGGATACCCCAGAAGTTCCTGTGCCCATCGAAGTTTATACTGATAGTGTGATGTACAAGTTTGCCGATGACCGTTTAGAAAGTTTAACCGCCGTGCAGAAGCAACTGCTGCGCACAGGGCCAGAAAACATGCGTCGCATCAAAGCAAAATTGCGCGAAGTCAGAGATGCGTTGCAATAACAGCAATTCCACTAGGATGATTAAGGCTAGTATCTAATGGACTTATCTAAGCTACAAAGCCAACTTGCTCAGCAGCAGGGCAAAATACCGCCAGTAGAAAAGTGGAATCCAGATTTTTGTGGTGATATTGATATTCACATCAAGCATGATGGAAGCTGGTTTTATATGGGCACGCCCATTGGACGTAAACCACTAGTGAAATTGTTTGCTAGTGTTTTACGCAAAGACCAAGACGAATATTTCTTGGTCACGCCCGTGGAAAAAGTACGCATTAAAGTCGATGACGTGCCCTTCATTATCACTCAGTGGGACAAACAAGACGATTTACTCACCTTTAGCACACAAACTGACGATAGTTTTGTGGTCAGCACCGACAACCCAGTTGAAATACGCCAAGACGCAACGACTCAAGCAATGCTTCCTTATGTCAAAGTAAGACGTAACCTTTGGGCTCGCCTACATCAAAACGTATATTACCAACTTATCGAAATAGCCGAAGAAGTGGCCATAGATGGCAAGCAACAATTGCAACTTAGCAGCGGCGAATACACCTTTACTTTAGGCACATTTTAAACAAAAGTTTACAGTTGTTTAAGACGCTATTTTTGACCTGCTAAACAAATTAACCTAATGTTGATAACTCTTACAATATTGGCAGGGACTCCTTGATGATTAGCCGTAAATCTTTATTTTTAAAAACATCTTTTCTACTTATTACCACCGCGATACTGAACGTTAGCCATGCCGCAACCATTATTCATGCTGGCAAGCTGATTGCTGCGGATAATAACGACGTTCAAAACAAAGTATCAGTGATTGTTGAGGGCAATAAAATTAGCCGCATCGAAAAAGGCTTCACCCCAGCAGGTGATAATGATGAAATCATAGATCTTTCAGAGTACACGCTAATGCCCGGCTTGATGGACATGCATACCCATATCAGCAGTCAATTTGAAGGCCCTAGTACCTACATGGAACCCTTTGTTTTAAATGAAGCAGATTTTGCGATTAAAGCCGTGGTCAATGCCAAGAAAACCCTAGATGCAGGTTTTACTACCGTGCGTAATTTAGGAGACGGCTACAATGAAACCATAGCACTGCGTAAAGCTATCGATAGTGGCAAAGTCCCCGGTCCAAGAATATTCACCGCAGGTCAGTCGATTGCCACTACTGGTGGACACGCCGATTCGACCAATGGGCAAGCAAAAATAATTCGCCGCGATCTAGGCCCAGAAGAAGGTGTTATCAATGGTGTAGCAGAAGCCAGAAAAGCGGTTAGACAGCGCTATAAAGACGGTGCAGACTTGATTAAGATTACTGCCACCGGTGGCGTTTTATCAGTGGCTAAAAGTGGCCAAAACCCACAATTTATGGATGATGAACTACAAGCAATTGTCGACACCGCAAAAGACTATGGCATGACAGTCGCCGTGCATGCCCATGGTAAAGAAGGTATGCGCCGCGCTATTTTGGCCGGTGTTTCGTCCATCGAGCACGGTACTTACATGGATAAAGAAATCTTCAAACTGATGAAGAAACACGATATTTATTATGTACCTACTATTATGGCTGGAAATTGGGTGGCAGAAAAAGCCAAAATTGACGGTTTCTTTCCTGATTTAGTGCGTCCTAAAGCCGCTAAAATAGGTCCACTAATTAAGGCAACCCTTGCAAACGCATATAAATCAGGGGTCAACATTGCTTTTGGAACAGACTCTGGGGTTTCGGCCCATGGTGATAATGGACTTGAGTTTGTGCTTATGGTCGATGCTGGAATGAAGCCCATAGAAGTAATTCGAAGCGCGACCTATCATGGCGCGAAGTTGCTCAATGAATTAGACACCTTAGGCACGATAGAAGCAGGTAAGTTTGCTGATATGGTTGCCGTACATGGTGATCCGTTAAATGACATAAAAGAGATGCAAGATATCGATTTTGTTATGAAAAACGGGGAAGTTTTTGTACATAAACAGTAATCTCGGGCATCTTTTTCAATCTTCTGGAATGAAATTTGGTTATGCTCGGGTCTCTAATTATAAGTAACAATAAAACCGTAAACCACTAAGTAATCAAACATATACATGGAGAAAAGAATGAAATTACGTTCAACAGCTATTGCTTTGCTTACCACCCTTGGGTTAACTGCAAGCCTACCTTCTATGGCAGCGCATCACGAAGTTGGTGATTTAATTAAGTCAGCTATGGCATCAGATGTCAGAACTGAGGCAGAGAAGGAACGGGACCGCAACAGAAAGCCTGTTGAAACATTGGAATTTTTCGGTCTTGAAGCTGATATGCGTATTCTTGAATTGTTGCCTGGCGGCGGTTGGTATACAAAAATACTTGCGCCAGTAGTGCGTGACAAAGGCGAATATTATGCTGCGATTGGGACTGGCAATATTAAAGAGTCCCTTAGTAATCAGCCTGGTTTCGACAAAATGAACATTGTCGCTGAAGAAGCAAAACTGTATCGTAAAGACGGGGCACGGTTCTATTCATTAGATTTAGATTCGTTCGGCGTGAAAGATCTCGATATGGTATTGACCTTCAGAAACTACCACAACTTCTCTGAAGAAGGACGTAAAGCTATGAACGTTGCCGCATTTGAAGCACTGAAGCCAGGTGGTATTTATGCGGTTGTCGATCATACTGCACGACACATGGAGCCAGCAAACAGTTCAAATGGTAGACGTGTTGACCCAGTTTTAGCCATCAAAGAAATTATCGAAGCTGGGTTTGAATTTATTGATTACAGCGACCTTCACTACCGCGAAGACGATGAACTAGAATATGAAGTAGGTGCAAAATCAGTAACCGGTAATACCGACCGCTGGACGATTAAATTCCGCAAACCGGAATAATTTCAGTACCAATCTCAAAAATGCAATATCTGTTGTAGGCGGGTGTTTTAACCCCGTGCAATTGTGCGATACTCCATGGCCTAAAGGCCGCGCTAGGGGAGCAATGTCTCTTGTAGGCGGGTGTTTTAACCCCGCGCAATTGTGCGATACTCCATGGCCTAAAGGCCGTGCTACGGGAGTTACACGCCTTTACGGATGAGATAAATATAGGGGGCGGATTCGGTATGGGAACACACTAATGTATGCCCCATGAATCGACAAAAACTCGGCATGTCGCGAGTTGTCGAATGGTCATCAGCTATCACACTTAATGACTCACCTTCTTGCATATTGCGGACCTTCATACGAACCATCATTACCGGCTCTGGACATCTAAGCCCCAGCGCATCAAGATGATAATCAGCGGCAAACTGCTCCGGAATCGTAAAATCAGATCCCATAGTCCTGCCGATATTGTTCGATGTTAGCCAAATGTTCCGCCATTTCAGGTTTCAGTTTTAAGTACTCAACTAAATCACCGAGATTAATAATAGACACAACTTGCGTACCAAAATCACGCTCGACTTCTTGAATAGCTGACAGCTCACCTTTGCCTTTTTCTTGGCGATCCAAAGCGATTAACACACCAGCAAGCGTTGCGCCGTGGGCATTAATAAGTTGCATTGATTCACGGATAGCCGTACCTGCGGTGATCACATCATCCACCAGCATGATTTTGCCGTTAAGAGGACTGCCCACCAAAGTACCACCTTCACCATGAGCTTTGGCTTCTTTACGATTAAAGCAATAAGGTGTATCGATGTTATGTTTGTCAGCTAATGCAACCGCCGTAGTGGTCGCAATAGGAATGCCTTTATAAGCTGGACCAAACAACACATCGAATTCAATGCCAGAATCAATTAAGGCCTGTGCATAAAATTGCCCAAGTTTAGCCAAGTCATTGCCGGTATTGAATAAACCAGCATTGAAAAAATAAGGGCTCAATCGCCCTGATTTCAATGTAAATTCACCAAATTTCAATACATTGCGAGCTAAGGCAAATTCAATAAATGCTTTTTGATAATCTTGCATATCTTTTTATAAACCCGTTCTAGTTTAACGAACTTTTTTGAACATCGAACAACTCACGCAGACCATGTTTAGCTAATTCAAGCATCTCGCTCATTTCGTCAAAGCTAAACGGTTCGCCTTCGGCAGTGCCTTGAACTTCAATTAATTTGCCAGTTTCAGTCATCACCACGTTCATGTCTGTTTCAGCGTCAGAGTCTTCCAAGTACTCTAAATCAGCGATAGCGTTACCTTTATAAACACCCACTGATAATGCGGCAATCATAAACTTAAGCGGATTCGCTTTTAAAATACCTTTGCTGCGCATATAAGTTAAAGCATCAACTAGAGCAACACATGCACCGGTAATAGACGCGGTACGAGTGCCACCATCAGCCTGAATAACGTCGCAATCTAGGGTAATCGTATTCTCACCCAATAATTTTAAATCAACCGCTGCGCGTAAAGAGCGAGCAATTAAACGTTGAATCTCTAAAGTACGTCCGCCTTGCTTGCCACGAGCCGCTTCACGACCTGAGCGAGTATGGGTAGAGCGTGGAAGCATGCTGTACTCAGCAGTTATCCAACCTTTACCTTGGCCTTTCATAAAGCGCGGCACACCTTCTTCAACGGTAGCGTTACAGATAACTTTGGTATTACCAAATTCAACCAACACCGAACCTTCAGCATGACAGGTAAACTGGCGAGTTATAGTAACAGGACGGATTTGACTGGCAGTTCTTCCACTTGGACGCATTTTTAAACTCCTAATTGATATGGCGCAGGATTATAACGTAACTCAACCAAATGTTGCAGTGAGCAATGAAATAAATCCCAAACTTGTACAAAGCGGCTTTAACCCGCCGATATGCTAGGTCAAATCCCATGGCCTAAAGACCATGCTACAAGATAAATTTACCATCCTACCCTGTAGGAGGCAGCTTTAACCCCTCAACATTCCGGCGCAAATCCCGTGGCCTAAAGACCATGCTACAAGATAAATTTACCATCCTACCCTGTAGGAGGCAGCTTTAACCCCTCAACATTCCGG
>NZ_JAUORY010000072.1:0-562 GCF_030548145.1 Aliiglaciecola sp. 2_MG-2023 | reverse complement strand
ACGAAACATAACAAGCCAAGTCAGCGGGAATTTTACTCGCTGAAAAGCGCTCATAAAATCCCCTGCTTGGGGCGTTATGTACCTATGAGGTGAAATGGAAACCTTTAAGTTATTTTATTCAATATATAAATCACTTATCCTAAAAATGATTTTGTTTTTGATACCTTGTTGTGTAATTTTTTCCTATGCATATGGTTTTTGGAGCGGTGTATTTTTTGGCTTTTGGGTATTAGTTTTGTTGGTATTCTCATTGTTCTGGACTTTCCGAAAAGCAATAAAAGCAAATGGTAATAGTCCGTTTAAGTAACCACATCAAATTAAGGATTTAAGGGTATTTAGTGTCGGTACATAACAAAAACATCAACGGGAAAACTGCTCGCTGTAAAGCGCTCGTATTTTCCCGTTATATTAAGCGTTATATGCAAAAGGAGAATTGTGCATGAATATCAATGTAACATTACTTGGAGAGATAATATTTATCTCTATAATAGTTATTGGCATCCTAAGTTATTACTTAGGCAAACGTAAAACAAACACACCTAAAATGGCCACCTTAATTGGT
>NZ_JAUORY010000071.1:0-567 GCF_030548145.1 Aliiglaciecola sp. 2_MG-2023 | reverse complement strand
GTTAGCAGTACAAGGAGGCTTCAATGGAACCATCAATCCCCATCAAATGGGTTCAAGGTTTAAAAGTAGCTTATTCATTACTTGGGGCTACTCAGAGAGATCAATACTCTTGGGTCGCGAAAACTAATGATAGTTTTGTATTTTCTGCTGAAATCGATCATATAAACCCAGACGATAATGTTTACGATCATAAAGCTGGTGCTTTTTCTAAACGAGTTCCTCCAATGTCTAAATCATTGGGTCATGATCCTCTAAGTATTAGCCATTCAAAAGAGTTATTTGAAGCTGCATCAACTTCTTACAAGGAAAAATTGAGATGCAGAGTTTTATTAGTAAAAGGAACTAAATTTGGCAGAACAAGTGCCCCAATAAAAGCGGCTGCAGATGGTCACTTTTGGCAAGTAACTGTTTTAAAAGGCAGCGTAGAAAATGGTTATTCATTTTACATAGAACGCGTTGCATAAAATACTGCTAACAAGCACTTTAAACGGAACTAAAACAGTTGGCTCAGTTTCGCTTCGCTACACATTTTAGCCAACAATTTTAGTCCGCTTAAGTGGACGTTAG
>NZ_JAUORY010000070.1:0-569 GCF_030548145.1 Aliiglaciecola sp. 2_MG-2023 | reverse complement strand
TGGGGTTGGATCACCTCCTTACACTATAGGTATCACTTTTGTGATGCAGTGTTCACACAGATTGTTTTGTTGTTAATGTGAAGAATAGGTAAGAGTCCTAATCAATAAAAGTTATTGATTAGGGTTTTTTAAACCTTAAGACGCGGCGCGAGGCGCCAAGTCAATGTTCTTTAACAATTTGGAAAGCTGATAAAAGTAATCAAAAATAAAGAGTAATAATTGAAGAGCAATCTTCGAGCGTACTCTATCTGATTTTGTGATTAGTACTTGTCACGCATACACGAGCCATTAAGTTGGCGCCTATTACTTACGATTAAAAAGGCGTAAGTAAATCTGATGTTTCGAATAGTCCAATTCATGTCGGCTATGAGGAATATCGAGTAATTGGTGTCTAGGCAAGTCGAATGACGAGCGAAGGAGGGAGTGTACGAACAGTACATGACCGACTGAGTGAGAAATAGAGACGAAGCATAGGCAGCAAGAACGAAGATATTTGGGGTTGTATGGTTAAGTGACTAAGCGTATACGGTGGATGCCTAGGCAGTTAGAGGCGATGAAGGACGTGTAAG
>NZ_JAUORY010000007.1:0-235892 GCF_030548145.1 Aliiglaciecola sp. 2_MG-2023 | reverse complement strand
GGTGAGTAGTGTTTACCGATATCAGGAACGCAGAAATAATGAGGTTTTTCAGGTATTGAAAAACCTTATTTTATATTCGCTACAGTTGGTGAATATGTATGTCAGAATGATTATTGTATTTCTAACAGTTCCACTTCGAAGAATTAGCATGGACAGGCATGTTTTATTTCGGTGAGTCGTGTCAAGCAAGATTGTCGTGCACAGGCATGTATAGTCAGATCATCGCAAGATAAAATTAGAAGAAAAAATTAGCATGGACAGGCATGTTTTAATTGGGTGAGTAGTGTTTACCGATATCAGGAACGCAGAAATAATGAGGTTTTTCAGGTATTGAAAAACCTTATTTTATATTTGCTACAGTTGGTGAATATGTATGTCAGAATGATTATTGTATTTCTAACAGTTCCACTTCGAAAATGAGCAAAGAGCCCGGTGTTATTTTTCCGGTAGCACGGTCACCATAGGCTAAATCAGCAGGTATGAAAAACTTAAACTTATCTCCAACCACCATCAATTGAACACCCTCGGTCCAACCTGGAATAACTTGGTTCAATGGAAAACTGATAGGTTCGCCTCGGTCAACTGAGCTATCAAACACACTGCCATCTATTAACATGCCGTGGTAGTGTACTTTAACAGTTGAGTTGGCTTTTGGATGTTCGTCACCATTACCTTTTTGCAATATTTGATATTGCAGCCCTGAGGCTGTTTCCACAACATCTTGGTTAGTTTTGTTGTTAACCAAAAATTCTTTTCCCACAGCAATATTTTCAATTGCTAACTTTTTATTATTTGAATTTCTATTGAAGTAGAATATTGCAATTGCAATGACCACAGCTAAAACAATAAATTTCATCACTTTTCCTATTTATTTTGATTAATTAATGTAAATGCCTAACAAGGTTTTTTTCTAAGTTAGTTGCCCGCCAATTCCTTCAGAATAATACTCCAATGATCTAATCCATCATAAAATGCTTTGATGGGCAGCCGTTCATTAAGGCCATGGGCATACATGTCGTCTGGATTGATAAATGCACTGGATATCGCCCATGTTGGAATCCCAGCTTTACGAAAATGCTTACCATCGGTGCCGCCTGATTCCATATAAGCGATGATATCTAGGTTGGGATACCTTAGATGTACGGCTTTGGCAATGGCAGACATTACGTCTTCTCGTAACTCGGAAATGGGGCTTTCAACCGGTTCATCTAGCGTGACAATCTCAATTTCATCGTTATCGACCACTTTTTGTAAGGTTTGTTTAATTTTTTCTACGGAAACCCCAGGAAAAACGCGACAATTCACAGTTGCAGTTGCGGATTGAGGTAGGGCATTTTCAGCGTGTCCAGCATTTAACATAGTCGCAACGCATGTGGTACGTGTTGTACCTACATAAGATGATTCTATCTGTAAGCGGTCAGAGGCTTGCTTATCGGTAGGATCTTTAGCAAAAGCGATCATCGCCTCACCCAATTCGCCGCCAAATTGATGCCCTGAGACTTTAAAAAACTTACGGGTCATATCACTCCACATGACAGGAAAGTGGTAGTCTTTGATATTTAATAAGGCGCTAGATAGTTCATAAATTGCATTATCAGTGCGTGGTCTTGAACTGTGCCCACCTTTATTGCGCAATGTCAGCTCAAAGCTCACGTAAGTTTTTTCTGCAGCCTGAACAAGATACGCGATGGCATTACCATTTTCATCCAAGTCACCACCACCGGCATCCGAATTTAATGCGAATTCAGCCGTTGCTAATTCAGGACGTTCATTGGCTAACATACGGGTTGTGACCATGCCAGTTTCTTCATCACCCGAAAAAACCAGATAGAGTTCTCTATTAGGAACAAACCCTTGCTTTTTTAAACGTATAAACGTTGATGAAAGCATGGCAATCCCAAACTTATTATCAATGCTACCCCGTCCATAAAAGTTTTTGTCATCTTGGGTCAGTTCAAATGGTGGTCGTTGCCAATCTTTTGCCAAGGCTTCTACTACATCCATGTGACCTAACAACAAAATAGGCTGCTTGTCACTTAAACCATTTGTTGGATAACGCACAATTAAGGAAGCCGTTTCTCCGCTAGGAATAATCTGAATGTCGTCGTTACTAAACCCTACCGCTTTAAATTCACTTGCCAAATATGCCGCCATTTTGGGCACATTTCCTTTGCCGGCTACCGTGGGGATACCGATAATCGTTCTATAAATTTCCAAAGATTTCTTCGCATGTTCGGAATTTTTTAAATCGTTTGCCAGTGCCGATGCGGTCGATATTAGCAAGATGCAAAATACTAAAGCATTTTTCATTGGTTAGCTCTTTATTTAAATTAAGTAGGTCGTCTAGATTAACGGCAACGAAGGGTAAATGCATTCATCCCTTTAACTTTATTTATACTGGACTCTATTTAATTGCTATCAGGAGTATATTTAAACGGCTTTTCTAGACGATTTTAGTATTTATTCCTATACTCATTTTAACATCGGCAGGATTCTGATTAGGTTATAACTGAGGGATATAGGTCCATTCTAGACCTACTAATAATAGATATGATGAACGGTCGGCATCATGCCACAAAATCAAGCAAAGACTCCACTGCGGGCGAAACTAAAAACGCTCGAGCGAATTCTGCGCTATCTAAAATAGCAGAACAAAAACCTCCTGAACTGAATCAACATTGGCAGCAACTGACGATGTCTGCAGCAAGTAGCGCGAGCCAATACATACAAAGGAAATGCAACGGTTGTGCGAGCTCCCAAACACCCTGCGATGATCCTATTGATTCTTTTATGCAACCTAAGCTCAATATTGGTATGCCTAATGACCATTTTGAACAACAAGCTGATTTAGTTGCTGAAAAAGTAATCTCTGGTAGTCACGATGCAATTATGCCGAGCAAGGTACTTGCTAAACCTGTACAAACTAGTTTAAAAAATACCGCGACAGATCCAGTCAATATGCACACTAATATTGAAAGTCAACTGAAGACTCACAACTCTAAATCTCCAGGTAGGCCAATTAACAAAGAGATTAAAGATAAAATTGAACCGGTTATTGGAGCTGATTTAAGTCAGGTGAGGGTGCATTCCGATTCAAAAAGCCATCAAATGGCAGCCTCAATCAATGCAAAAGCGTTTACCCTTAAAAATAATATCTATTTAGGAGCGCAGCAAAGCTCAACTGATTTAGGCCTCATTGCACATGAGGCAACCCATACGGTTCAACAAAGCAGATACACAAATAGAATTCAACGGATATCTGATGACTATTTAAATTTTAATGCCCCACCACAATCGTTAGCCATTGAAGTCATTGCAACTGATATTTCTGCTTGGGACGATGAACGCAAAATAGCGGCGATAAAGCAATTACTTAATACTTGGTGGGTCACACCTTCAGAAGAAAATGCGTTAGAGCGTCTCTGGTCTAGCTTTGGCGAGCGTTTCCCGCAAATGGTTAATCTCCATATCACTCTTTTTCGGAAAAGTTATGAAGCAGGATTGGCTATTACTGACATGCAATTACCGGTAGTACAGAACTTTTTAAATCAGTTCAGACGTGCTGCTGTTGAATTCGTCCTCAACATTCTAGAGCTCAGCAAAATCAATGTGAATAATGAACGGATACGCTATGGTCTAGTCAATGTTACTCCAAACCCCGTTTCTTTAAGCATTATGGTTGACTCACCTGAAACCCAAGCGCTTAGATTAGCCGCATCGCAGTTATCAGACCGCCGGGCACACATTAATCGCTTATCGGCTGAGCGAGGAAGTTTAGAGCAGCATGGTACAGGGGGGAATGCAATAGGTGGGAGAATCGTGTATGACATGATTCGCAATCCTGACCGACATGAGGCTTTGGGGAGGCAAATTAGTGAACAACAAGAAGTACTTAATGCTCTACAATCTGTCCACCAACAGAACTTTCCTATTCTAGCCGCTTATGCAGAACCAGGTTACGGCAATGACAATGCATTAAGGGCGATTGCATCAAATGATGATATTCCCTTAGATAGCATGATGTCACCAGTGGCCCAACAAGTTGGCGAAACGATATTTGAGACCCTTGAAAATATAGCTGAAACGAGAGAGCGCATACTTGATGACAATGATGTTATTTGGGAGTTGCCCCGTATTATTGATTGGACAAAGCGTGAACTTGGTTATGAAGATGGTGGACTACAATCTGAATTGGTCAACGCTATGCGCGCCCAAACTGAAGAAGACCAAGCTTTTATAGACATGGCACTTGGGGTGCTCGCCTTGGGTTTTGGATTGCTTGCTGCGATTCCTACTGGCGGCAGTAGCTTAGTTGCAGGTATTGCAGTTGTGGGGGCAGGGGCTAGTTTAGCGGTTAATACAGCGATCGCCCTTCGTAGTCTAGATCAATATCAATTGGATGTCGCCGCCTCTGGTAGTCATTTCGAAAAAGCCCAAGCCGTATCAGCAGCTGATCCGTCGTTACTATGGGTGGCCGTTGATATTGTCGGCGCGGGTCTTGAGCTTCCTGCAGCTAGGCAAGTATTTCGTGGAGCTGCATCGAGTATTCGACGGGCGATGAATAGTGCATCTGATGAAGCACTAGATGTAATGGAAAATAGAATTATCCAACTTGTTGAGCAATCAGCCAGTGCTGAGCCTGGAGGTGATGCAACCCGAGCTATGGCTGAAAGTATCGCTCGCGGTATCCGCCAGAAGGTGACTCAATCTCAGAATGCACAATCGGCGTTACACCGGGTTCAGTCACAAATTGACGAGGTCACGTCGAGTCTGCGAAACGGGACTGATGATTTAATTGAGCAAGCACGTTTAATCAGTGAAATAGAAAATGGTGCGCATCATTTAAAAGCTGCTGGCAACGGCATGCTCATTCGCTGTAGTGATCAATGTACACTTATTCGGTCTTTTTATCGTCAAGAGTTAGCGGAGCATAGTGGTTTATTGGCTCGCTTAGATGCTGTTGAGTCCGCAGCGCGTAGGGCACCTGAAAGTCCAGCTTGGCGGCAACAGGCCCGCGATTTAGTTGCTGAACTCAAACAACAGCGTGCTCGGCCAATACGTGCGGCTTTATCTGATAGTGCAGATCTAGATAGGTTACTAGCCAGAGAATTAGCACCTGAATTGTCTGATAGAGTTTTGCAGTCTTTGTCTGATGTCGTTGCCAGTGGTGATTTTAACTCTGAAATGTTTCAACGGATGGTAACTGTTATTGCTGGCACCGAAGAAGGTTTGCTGCGTCAACTGTTGCAGACACAAGTGCGTATCAACTTAAATACGGCCGGTGATAGGCGTGTTTTTCACTTATTCGAATCTGTTCACTGGGACACACTTGGATCTCATGAACAAATAAATATGTTAGAAGCTCAAGCTCGAGGTTATCGAGTTTCAATGGGCGCGACTCGTCGAATAGACACAGGCGCCAGTGGGCGCCTTATTGATGAGGCACAACAGCTTGGCTCTGCAAATACTAATATTCTAATTGGCGATGGTGTGAATCGGCAGGGGTATGAATCCATACTTCCTACGCGTTCAGAAATAGCCGGTTTGAGCGATGATGCCAGTGATTTTGCTTTGTCTATTCGGCAACAAGCAGATGAGGCAGCTATACAAGCTCAGGCGGCTGTAATGAGAGGCGATGTTGATGCAACGGAATTAGCCTCTCATGCGGCTGAGTTAGGCCGTCGAGCAGATTTGGCTGCTAATGATCCTATGAATCAATTATCTCGACTATTGAGTGATATGTTTGCTGAGCGACTACATGCTTCTGGAGCTGGGTTTGGGATTGAGTTGCGCACAGGCATCGCCTACGGCCCTGAAGTGGTTAATCAAATTTACCAAAATCAAGGTATCGAAAGATTAATTCGTGAGCTACATCAAATGCGTGCACCTGGCACTCGATTCCGTGTTCATCTCGATTTAAGTTTGACTCCTCATAACGGTTTTGACGTATTGGAGCGCATTACTTATCGTGTTGAAATGGTAGAAGAAATGGCTGGTGGCGGATTGACTGAATTACGACCTATGTTCGAAGCCAGCATTACGATACCTCAAACTGAAATTAGAAGTTCTTCACATATCCATAGGGGAGGACGAAATATTGGTATTGAAGGAATAGAGTTAGATGTTGAAACACAGTTTGGTGCATTGGCCGAACATTTTAATTTAGGCCATTTACCTGATTTACCCAGTGTCGGATACGCGGATGATTTAACTGGAGCAGGCCAATTACATGATATTGATTTAGTAGAGCTTGCTGGAGGAGAGTTAGGCGGTTTAGTTCTGGATCGTCGTAGTTTTCGACATGTTTCAATGGATGGGGTGAGTTTAAGGGACGCGCAGTTAAGGCATTCAGATTTTTACAATGTTGATTTGAGCTACACAGATTTACGTGGTGCAGATTTAACCGGTGCTAATCTGCAAGGTGCGACAATTGACGTTTCGCGTCTTGATATTAGTACAACGCTGCCAGATGGCACACCTTATTTATCACCAATTGACTTAACTCGATATACAGATCCTTCACATCCTAACTTTTTTCAGCCAAATTAACTAACGACCTCTAACCCAATTTGCGGCTAATTGAGATCCTGAAGCTATCGTTAAATAAGCTATTTTCGACACCGAGTTTGATATCAAAAGTGCTAAAGTCAAAATTGAAATGAAAATATCCATCGTCACAGGTGGAGGAAGTGGTATTGGTTTGGCCGTTTGTAAGGCCTTGGCAGCAGATGGTCATAAAGTCATAGTGGTTGATTTATCAGCGTCTGCGAGTGAGGAGGTTGCCCAGGAAATTCTATCGGAGGGGGGAGACGCACACGCCATAGCATTAGATGTTTCAGACCACAAACAGGTCAAACACGCTTTTGAGCAAGTAGCCCAGCAATACGGCAGCATTGATGTGTTGGTCAATAATGCAGGTATTGGCTCAATTGGGACCTTAGAAGAAACTACTGAAAGTGAATTAGACAAAGTGTATCAGGTGAATGTTAAAGGTGTATACAATTGTGCATTCGCAACCATTTCTCAGATGAAAAAACAGCAGTCAGGTGTCATTGTTAATATGGCGTCTATTGCCTCGAGTGTAGGTATTCCAGATAGGTTTGCATATTCAATGAGTAAAGGCGCAGTGTTAACCATGACTTACTCGATTGCTAAAGACTATGTTGAAGAGGGCATTCGTTGTAACTGTGTAGCCCCTGCACGTGTGCATACTCCATTTGTTGATAACTATTTAGAAAAGAATTATCCAGAAAACAAACAGGAAATGTTTCAGAAACTATCTAAAACTCAGCCAATAGGTCGGATGGCTAAGCCCGTGGAAATTGCCCAATTGGTAAAGTATTTATGTTCAGATGATGCCAGCTTTATCACTGGAAGTAATTTTCCAATAGACGGTGGTTTTGTCACTATTAACAACTAACAGGAATTAATAATGAAATTATTGCGATTTGGTCTTAAAGGGCAAGAAGCGCCAGGAATTTTAGATACCAACAATGAAATTCGTGACTTGTCATCTGTCGTAGATGATATTGATGGAGCGACTCTACAACCTGAAATGTTAGAAAAAATCAGAAAAGTTGATTTAACCACTTTACCTAAAGCTAATTCTGATGTGCGTCTGGGGGCTTGTGTCAACCGGGTTGGTAAGTTTATTTGCATCGGTCTTAACTATGCAGATCATGCCGCTGAATCTAAAATGCCGATTCCCACAGAACCAGAAGTATTTTCAAAATTTACTAGCGCTATAACGGGCCCAAATGATGACATCATCAAACCTAAAAATAGTGATAAATTAGACTGGGAAGTTGAGCTAGCTATCGTAATTGGTAAGAAAGCGTCCTACGTACCTGAAAGCGAAGCAGCAGATCATATTGCCGGTTATTGTATCTGTAATGACGTTTCTGAAAGAACGTTCCAGCTAGAACGTGGCAATCAGTGGGATAAAGGAAAAGGCTGTGATTCATTTGGTCCTATTGGCCCTTATTTGGTTACCAGCGATGATGTTACCGATCCACATAACTTAGCTATGTGGCTTGAGGTAAATGGAAAACGTTTCCAAGACGGTAATACTAAAACGATGATTTTTAAACCCGCTTTTATCGTCAGCTATCTTAGTCAGTTTTGCACATTAGAGCCAGGTGATGTTATTTCAACAGGCACACCTCCAGGAGTTGGTCTGGGGCAAAATCCACCATTATATTTAAATGTAGGCGACAAGATTACACTGGGAATTGAAGGCCTAGGAAAGCAATCGCAAACGGTTATTGAGTGCAACTAGTTAATGTCTGAACTTGAAAAAGCAGGCTAAAAAAAGCGAAACCGAGAATATTTAATAAATCTTAAAACTGAACTCTTGCTGAACATCTTGATGTGAGGGTTTTCCGTACTTGCATCTGCGTTAAACTTGTTTGGCGCAGATGGCACTTCGCTCCAGTGTAACGATCAAAAATACCTTTAGTCTCTAAATAAAAACTGTATATAACCACTTTAGTTAGCAAGTAGTGATTTTACCCTATCAAAGGTATAAACTATTCGATAAATAATTATCTGGAAATATCATGCCTTATCACTTAGCCCAACTGAATATCGGTAAAGCTCGAGACAGCATGGACAGCACAGTGATGAAAGAGTTTGCCGATGGTCTTGAGCCTATCAATTTGTTAGCAGAGCAATCCGCTGGATTCGTTTGGCGGTTAAAAGATGATAGTGGTAATGCGACGAATATACATTATTTTGATGATCCAAATATGTTGGTCAATTTATCCGTTTGGGAAGATGTAGAGAGTTTACAAGATTTTATGTTTAAAACTCATCATATGGATTTCCTTAAGCAGCGTAAAAAGTGGTTTCAGCCTGAACGCTCAGATACCTATGTGCTGTGGTGGATTCCAGCTGGTCATTTACCTGAAATTCCAGAAGCGTTAGCGCGTTTAACTCAATTGCGAGAGCAGGGCATTAGTTCCTCCGCTTTTACTTTTTCAAAGATTTTTCCTAAACCAACGGAATAATGCTAGTCATGAAAATTTTATATGAAGACTCGATGCCCTATGCCGAGCACTTTTTCTCACCCCTTGGTGATATTCAGTCATTCTCAAGTCAAACCTTAACACCAGAAGATCTTAAGGATATTGACGTTTTACTTGTTCGCTCAACAACTAAAGTAACCGAGCAATTACTCAGCAAAGCACAAAAACTGAAATATGTGGCCACTGCAACAGCGGGTTCTGATCATATTAACAAAACCATGTTGGCTGAAAAATCGATACCTTGGGGCAGTGCAGCAGGTTGCAATGCAATCGCTGTGGCCGAATATGTATTGAGTTGTTTGGTAAACGAATATGCAGATAACCTAACCGCTTTGGCTGATAAAACGGTTGGTATCGTTGGAGCGGGGCATGTAGGCACGCAGTTAGATAAACGTTTACAAGTGCTGGGTATAAACACTAAGTTATGTGACCCTCCATTACAAAAAGCAGGGGATACTAGACGTTTTTATTCCTTCGATGAGATTTGTCAATGCGACATTATCAGCCTGCACGTTCCTTTTGTTGCTGAAGGAGACGATGTAACCCATCACATGTTTGATCTTAAGCGCTTGTCCGAGTTACAAGACTCTCAATTATTAATCAATGCTTGTCGTGGTGAGGTCATTGATAACCAAGCCGCAAAAAGCCTATTACAAAGTGGTAAAGGCTTACGTCTAAATATGGATGTATGGGAAAATGAACCGGGGATTGATTTTGACTTGGTTCCCTACAGCCGCATTGCTACAGCCCACATTGCTGGACATACTATTGAAGGTAAAGCCAGAGGTACCTACATGCTGTATGAACAGTTGTGTAAACGATTTGACCTACCGCAAAAATTAAATTTTGAAAGTTGTCTGCCAGCGGCTGAAACGATTGAAATTAGAGACCTTTGTGATAAAACCAAATTTGAGCAAGTCAGCGCTGCAATTCTTAGCACTTACGATGTTAAAATGGATAGTGACTCGTTCAAACAAGGTGTCAAATCAGCCGCAGACTTCGTTTATAGCCGAAAACACTATGCTATAAGAAGAGAATTTGCATCTGTAACCTTAAAAACTGGAAATTTAGACATTTCCGAGGCACTCTACGGCCTTGGTTTTAATACCATTGAAGAGTAAGCTGCGTGTTTGTTCACGATTCGCTTAATTTGATTATATTTTTTGGAGTAATGCACTAATGTCTCGCGCTTTTGATGTTGCTGTTTTAGGGGCAACTGGTTTAGTTGGTCAACACATGATTGAAATTCTCGAACAACGAGATTTTCCGGTTAATAAATTGTATCCATTGGCGAGCAGTCGCTCCGCGGGTGGTAAAGTGACCTTCAAGGGCAAAGAGATTACCGTGTTAGATGCAGATACATTCGACTGGTCGAGTGTTCAACTTGGTTTCTTCTCTGCTGGTGGCAGTGTTTCCGAAATTTTTGCACCTAAAGCGGCTGAAGCTGGCTGTGTGGTTATCGACAACACGTCGCATTTTCGCTACGAACCCGATATTCCATTGGTAGTACCTGAAGTGAACCCTCATGCATTGGCCGATTTTAGAAACCGCAATATTATTGCTAATCCTAATTGTTCAACTATTCAAATGATGGTGGCATTAAAGCCAATACAAGATGCCGTTGGCATAGCTCGTATTAACGTGGCCACTTATCAATCTGTTTCTGGTGCCGGTAAGTCAGCTATGGAAGAATTAGCTAAACAAACTACCGATCTGCTAAGCGGCAGAGAAATAACACCTAAAGCCTTTAGTCGTCAAATCGCATTTAATGTAATCCCTCAAATTGATGTATTCATGGACAATGACTACACCAAAGAAGAAATGAAAATGGTCTGGGAAACGCAAAAAATAATGGGCGATGATTCTATTTTGGTCAACGCAACTGCGGTACGAGTACCTGTATTCTTTGGTCATGGTGAAGCTATACATTTAGAAACCCATTCACCTTTGGATGCTGAAGATGCTAAAAGACTATTAGCTGAAGCGCCTGGTGTGAAATTGATGGAGAATCCAGAAGACTTCCCAACTCAAGTTGGCGATGCTAGTGGCCATGATGAAACATTCGTTGGTCGAGTAAGAAACGATATCTCTCATCCAAATGGCTTAAACATGTGGGTAGTGTCTGACAACGTAAGAAAAGGCGCTGCATTAAACAGTGTTCAGATAGCCGAAGTACTTGTCCGAGATTACATGTAATAAGATTAATATTGATGAAAGGTCAGACTGACGTCTGGCCTTTTTTTTGATTTATTTTTAGTAATCAACCGCTATGCCGATAACCAAAAGTAAGTATCTAGAAAAATGGCAAGTTTGGGTTGTTAAAACAGCAAAAAACAGCGATGTGGCGCTTAATTTTCTATCTATGTAGATCATCCATCTTATGTGGTTTATATTTGTATTAATCGATATTTATTGATCACTATTTTTGAATCAACTTAGTATGGAATGAGTTTTGCTTGATACTCATTTTATAGAGCTCTAATTTTAACTGCACAGTAATAAAGGTTGATTAGAGATAAAACTTCACAATTAGTTTTTATGGAATTGTTCACATCTAGGTGAGCAAAAAATAATAATTATTACAGGGCGACGACTTAATTATATGAATGTGCGACAGGTAGCGTTTTTACTATTTGCCAGCGTAGGACTTTGGTCTATTAGCGCCACTACTGATGCCCAACAATTACAAATTAGAGGGCCCAAAAGTAACACTGCAGAGCTCTCTGGAACTACCTATGGTCCAGTGGTACCTGAAGATACGTTATGGCGAATCGCCAGTAGGTACCGTCAGAATAAGAACCTTTCTGTATACCAAGTTATGCAGGCGATTTATCAGCTCAACCCTGATGCCTTTGAAGATCAAAACTTCAACCACCTAGTTGATGGCAGTATCCTGCAACTCCCTTCTGAACGTTATGTGGCGAGAATAGACCCTAAAGTTGCTCAGATGAAAGCCGAGCAAGACGATAGCGCATGGCAAGCTTTCAGCAAAGGTGAAACCGATAAAGTCGTGGTTCGAAGTTCAAAAGAAGCAGCCAGTAAAGATGACTTATCGGAAACCAAACAGGTTATAGAAGATAAATTAAGTGCTCTTGATGCGGAACAAAATCGCCAGTTTACGGCAATTCGGCAGCAATTTGCCGAATCAATTGAAAGCGTGCAAAGCTTACTTAATGAAAACCGCAAACTAGTTGAGCGTTTAGATACAGTCGATACCGAAATTAGCAGTTTGCGTGGGCGTGTTGATGAAGAATTACAAGTCCAAATGGACCAGATGCTGGCATTGCAAAACGAACTCTTAGCGATTTCCCGTGAAGCAGAAAACCAGCGTAAAGCTGAGCTGGAAAAAAATAGTTTCGCTTGGCTAACCGACCCGTTGTTTTTAATTTTTCTTTCAGTACTTTTGACCATTAGTTTACTCGGCGCATTGGCAATGTGGTTAATTCGTCGCAAGCGCACTGAAGCTGAAACTGACGCCATACTAGATGAAAATCACGCTGCGATATTGGAGCAAAGTGATGAAATGGATGATCTGGCTGATGCCCTAACCAATGAATTAAGCGAAGAACTAGATGATAGCGACGATGACGACTTATTTGGCGATGACGATCTCTTAGATGATGTTTTGGCCGAAGAGTTAGAAGAGTCTTTAGATGCAGACAGTGACGACAATTTCGAAGCCTTTGATGATTTGGATGATGAAAGTCTAGATCCAGTGATAGAAGAGTCGACCGATGATGTTGCAAAGGAAGACAACCCGCTTGAAGACGATCTAGATAATTTATTTGATGAAGAAGAAGACTTACTTGCTGATATTGGTGATGAATTAGGCGAAAGCGACAGTTTAGCAGAAGCAAAAAGCGATGACGTGCTAGCTGATGATGAATTGGATTTGTCGGAATCTAACCTTGATGTCAGTGCTGATGACGAGTTAAGCGAAGAAATAGCTGATTTAGATATTGATACGCCAGAAAACGACGTTGAGCAAATCGATTCAGATTCCAAAGCTGCAGATCTGGATGCGGAATCAAGCCCTTCAATTTCAGCCCCAGACATTGATGATGAGCCCGACAAACCAGAAATCAGTATCGATGAATTGCTCGAACAGCCACTAGCAGAAGAAGATGGCGATTCAATTATTTCTGATAACTCAGATTTAATGAATGAGGAAATGCTGCAGAGTATTGATAAAGAAATTCATCAACAGAATGCCCAACTGGATAATATTACTGATGAGTTGCTCAATGAAATAGAGCAACTGGAGCAAATGGGCGGGATGCTCGAGGAACAGCCAGAAACGCCTGCGGATGACGAGTCGATTGAAAGTCAGATGGGAATTCAGGAATTAGATTCACTGTCGGAGATCATTGAAGATGACGATGATATCAGCGTTGATGTTGACAATGGTGAAGAGCTTGATATTGCGGATGAGCTGTTTGATGCGATCGAAGATAGTGAAACAGAAGCTGATGTTGACAGCGAAATTGAAACCTCTGCAGAGGTTCAACCTACAGAAGACCTAGATGCAGGTATATCCAACGACAATCAAATCGATGAAAATCAAAATATTGTTGATGTTGATGACATCGACGATTTACTAAATCAACAAAGTGTTGATAACAGCAGTGTAGAATCTCTGTCTGCAGACGAACTTTTAGCCGAAATTGAAGCTGATAAACAACAACCTGCGGACGAAGCCGTCATACCTGAAACCGATGCTCAAGGCCAGTCTGAAGAGCCTGTTGTTGAGCAGTCTCAACAAGATATAAATGTAAAAAGTGAAGACGTAGAGCAAGTTCAAGATGTCGAACAAGTTCAAGATATCGAACAAGTTCAAGATATCGAACAAGTTCAAGATATCGAACAAGTTCAAGATATCGAGGAAGCTTTAGATGTTGTAGAAGAACAACAAGACCTTGAAGAGACAGAGCACGCTGAAGAAGATTTAACTGCCGAACAAAGTAGCGAGAGCGATACCGACATAAATAAAGCTGAAAATCACGGCATCGAAGATCTCGACAAGGCGCTAGATGAATTTGAGCAAGAAGTGGTATCTGAAGCCACAAGTTTTGATGTTGAGTTAGATGATGAAACCTTAAGCTCCGCAAGCGAAGATCTGGATGATATGCAATTAGAGCAGATTATCCCGCCAGAGAAAGATGACGATATAGAGAAAGTATTATCGGGTTTTGATGAAGAGATCCCAAGTATTGATGATATTGATAGTTTGACGGGTGAGGATTCGGATGGTTTTGATGATGCCGATTTAGACGAAGCTCTCAAAGCATTTGATGAAGGCTATCTAGACGAGCAAGACACCCAGACGGAAAAACAACCATCTGAAAAGCGTGAAAATGTAGAGTTAGATGATTTACCAGGGTTAGGTGATTGGTTGTCCTCTGATGATGCAGAAGAAACGAACTCCCTTGATGAGCTAGAGAATACAAGCTTTGATGAGTTGCTCGATAGTCTTGATTCAAGCGAAATGGACGCACCGGAAAATTCACCGATTGTTGATAAAGATCCATTAGCCAACATTGATAGTGGTTTGGATTTCGACGCACTTCTAAATGATATAGATGATGCACCAGGGCAAACCAAAGAAACAGTAACTGAGGAAAAATCAGAAGACGATTTTCTAGATGTGGATGATTTAATCAACGAAAGTATCGAGGCCGAAGGGACCCTTGATATTGACAAGGAACTAAATCTTGCTGCAGCCTTCGAATCTTACGAAGGTTTTGGTGAAGCCGACGAAGTGGATGTTGACTCAGACAACGGCATTGGTGCTAAGTTAGATTTGGCCCAAGCCTATTTGGAAACTGACGATATTGACTCAGCTAAAGAGTTGTTGGAAGAAGTATTACAAAAAGGAGACCAAACACAGCAAGAGGAAGCTAAAGAGCTACTGGAAAAACTTGCTTAAAGTCTTCACCAAGTGAATTATTGGCCTTGTTGACGAACTGACGTATTGGTTATTAAGACAACGACGGTAATCGGTGAAGGTTGACTATTCTTTTGTACTGTTAGCGCTACTTATCCGATGTTCTTTACACTAGCAGCCAAATTGTATTGCTTCAATCATCGGCTGCATTGAAATAGAGTAGGCTCAGTTCTTTCTTACCCTAAAAAATAAATTCAAATATCAATAGCTTAAAAGGTAACTGCTTAAAATACTGAGTAATCAACTCAATGATTTCAATGTGGAAATATGTTTTGTAATCAAAGTTACTCTATTTTTTACTCTCTTCGATGAGGATGTTTTTGAGATTATCAAAGCTCTCTCTATGCGCCTCAAATATTGCTAACTGACCTTCGAAAGCGCCTTTGTAGAGGCTAATTGCAACAATCAGATCAGCTCTAGAGCCTGACGAGGAAATTGCTTCATCCATTGGTAAAACGTCGATCAATGAACTCAACCGCACTAACGAAACGAGATAGGGCCTTGTCCATTCTCGATTAGCTTGATTTGCATGAATTAAATAATCTGTTAAAGAGGCGTGATAAACAAGTTTAGCGCGCAAAGTTTCGTTATTTAAAACACTCATATCGCCGTTAGTAACAAGCTGCTGGTAGGTTTCTGACTGGCCTTCTGGGCGGGGTAAAGAAAATGCAGTTTCAAAAAAACGTTGCATCAGTTCAATATCAGCACCATTAGGGTAATTGAGAATTTGCTGTTCAAACTCTTCTACAATTGGCGTATTTGATTTAATGAATTCAATAGCCTCGACAGTATCGTTCTCAAGCATTGTAAAGTCGGAGTGCAAACGAGTAATGATTTGTAACTCACGTTTGCTGTCTTTGCGAGCTTCATTCCAACTTGTTATTTGAAAAGCAATCAAAATACCTGCAACTACAATAAAAAAGTCGATTGCTACAGCGAACCAATCTTGTGCTTTAACGTGTTTTGAAATTCTTCTCAATAACATGTCGAGTCCCTACGTTTGTGTTCAACAAGCTTAGCATACTATTAAACCTTGTATATGGCACTCAGGTTCGCTTTGGTGGTAGTGACCTTAAACAAATTGCATCGTTAAAACGCGTTAAAATCGGTAGTTTTAATTTCCAGTGCAGCCGTTATCAAATAGTAATTTTGAATATTTATTGTGTGTTATCGACTATGATTCGGAAACTTAACCTATCTTTCAATCTACTATTTACAAACATGCTATGAAAAGTGATGTAAATTTCATTACAATGTCGCAATTTTCAGCATTGAATAGCGCAAATAATGCGTTTAGTGGAATTCAGACTTTTTAAACAAGGGCCTCAGTGGAACAACAACAAACAAATCGAATCGCATTAGGGATTGAATACGATGGCAGCAATTATTATGGCTGGCAAAGACAATCTCAAGTCACTAGTGTGCAATTGCATTTAGAAAAAGCCTTGAGCAAAGTTGCAAATCATCCTGTCGCTGTATTATGTGCTGGCAGAACAGATGCTGGGGTTCACGCTACTGGTCAAGTAGTGCATTTCGAAACACCTGCTTTTCGACCAGAAAGAAGTTGGACATTAGGGGTGAATACGCATTTGCCCAAAGATATTGCTGTCAAATGGGCGAAGCAAGTGAGTCCCGATTTTCACGCGCGTTTTTCTGCGGTAGGACGACGCTATCGTTATATTATTTATAACAATCCATTTCGCCCAGCAATACTGGCAGGTGGCTTGACACATATGTATACTGAACTTGACCATCAAAAAATGCATGAAGCAGCACAATGTTTGGTGGGAGAGCATGATTTTAGTGCATTCAGAGCCTCGTTATGCCAAGCTAATTCACCAGTGCGTAGGCTCGAACATATTCAGGTTACACGACGCGGTCAATACATTATGATTGATGTGCAAGCAAACGCATTTTTGCATCATATGGTACGAAATATTACCGGCAGTCTTGCCGTAATAGGCAGTGGTGAGCAACCGGTTGAATGGATGAAAAAATTGCTTGATCAAAAAGACAGGGCTAAGGCAGGGGCTACGGCTAAACCAAATGGCTTGTATTTAGTTGATGTACTTTATCCTGAGCATTTTGGGATTCCTGAGATTCCCCTAGGTCCGGCATTTTTCTGAGTGTCTTTCGATCAATCGGAATCAGTGTTACTACTTCTTAGACCAGTTTTGTTTTCTTCCCAAGACTAAACTATGTTTTAATGGCGAGAATAGATATTTTACGTCGATAAGATGTCGATAATGCGATATTAATCATGATTTTGGCGAAAATAGCAGCATATACAGCGCAAATTTTTGCAATTAGGATGAATTGAATGAGTTGGATACAAAAAATACTACCGCGAACCCAGTCCTCTATTAAAAGTAATGTGCCTGAGGGGATTTGGACTAAATGTGGATCTTGTGGAGCGGTTTTATATAAAACCGAATTAGAGAAGCAGCTTGAAGTGTGCCCTAAATGTGATCACCACATGCGCATCACGGCTCGAGCAAGAATTAACTCCTTTTTAGATCAGGCCGATCGAAAAGAAATCGGAGAAGATTTAGAGCCTCAAGATGTATTGAAATTCAAAGACTCTAAACGTTATAAAGATCGCCTAGCCGCCGCTCAAAAAGCAACCAAAGAAAAAGACGCTTTGATTGTTATGCAAGGCAAATTGAAAGGCATGCCAGTAGTTTGTGCCGCATTTGAATTCTCATTTATGGGTGGCTCCATGGCCTCGGTTGTTGGCGCTCGTTTTGTCAAAGCAGTAGAAGCTTGTTTAGAACATAATATGCCATTGGTGTGCTATTCAACCAGTGGTGGCGCGCGTATGCAGGAAGCATTATTTTCCTTGATGCAAATGGCTAAAACCAGTGCAGCTTTAGCGCGAATGAGTAAAAAAGGCTTACCCTATATATCAGTTTTAACTGATCCTACTATGGGTGGAGTTTCCGCCAGTTTGGCTATGTTAGGTGATATTAATATCGCTGAGCCTAAAGCATTAATCGGATTCGCAGGTCCAAGAGTTATTGAGCAGACCGTACGTGAAACTTTACCTGATGGTTTCCAACGCAGTGAATTTTTAGTGGAGAAGGGCGCTATCGATATGATTGTTGACCGTCGCCAGATGCGTGACAAAATCTACGATTTATTGAAAAAGCTACATACACAGCCCCATTAATGTCAAATAACACATCTACAGAAGACCAGAACAAGCCTAGTTTGTCCTGGTCTCTTTCTACTTGGCTAGATTATTTACAAGCCATCCATAGCAAATCTATCGATATGGGTCTTGCCCGAACCCAGCAAGTCTATGAGCGTTTGAATTTAGATTTTTCAAACAGTTCTGTGGTGACTGTTGCCGGAACTAATGGCAAAGGCACAACTTGTCGAATGATTGAGATGGGGTTACGCATGCAACAACAAACTGTTGCTGTGTATAGTTCACCGCATATTATTGATTATAGAGAGCGAGTGCGCATTAACGGCTTGATGCTAAGCGAACAAGAGCATGTGAATGCGTTTATGCAAGTAGAGCATGCTCGAGGTGCTATTTCGCTTACCTATTTTGAGTTTGCTACCTTAGCTGCGCTAGTGTTAATTGCCAATCAGCAACCAGACTTTGTGGTGTTGGAAGTTGGTTTAGGCGGTCGTTTGGATGCGGTTAATATAGTTGATCCCAATCTCGCTGTAATTACAAGTATTGCCCTTGACCACCAAGATTGGCTAGGGGATACCCGAGAGCTTATTGCTACAGAAAAAGCCGGCATAATGCGTCCCAAGGTTCCTGTAGTTGTAGGCGAGCCAGTGCCACCAGAAACACTGTTAATAGCGGTTGATAAAATGCAAGCGCAACCATCTTGGCAAGGAAAAGAGTTTGGCTTTGAGGATTGTGATACAAGTTGGTGTTGGTATAATCAGTCAGTCCAATTTAGTGATTTATCAATTCCATTGATCCCAATGCAAAACGCGTCAACGGCGTTGCAAGTATTGAGTTTGTTAGGGCATTTACCTCGCAATCAAGATGAGGTCAACGAACTCATCGAAAAATCGAGCTTACCTGGGCGCTTTGAAGAGATTAGTCAGCAGCCTAAGATCATTGTTGATGTCGCCCATAATCCGCAAGCAACCGAGTTATTGGCCGCACGAATTGGACGAATGAAATACACGCAATTGCATCTGGTTGTGGCTATGTTGGAAGATAAAGATATCGCCGGTAGTTTTTTACCACTTGAATCGCTGAAAGCCAATTGGTATGTTGCGTCTCTTAATGTGCCTCGCGGCGCAAAGAGTAAACAATTAAAAACAGTGCTCACTAAATCACAAAAAGTGGTAGAGTTTGAGCATGTTTCTGATGCGCTACTTGCAGCAACGAAAAATGCTGGAAATGATGATTTGATCATTGTGTTTGGTTCATTTTTCACGGTAAGCGAAGTGTTGCAAGCATCTTAATTCGACTGAATAAATATACGATGCTACTGGTCTAAAAGAGGAAAAGTCTTGTCTTCAGCACTACAAAACCGATTGGTGGGCACCATTATAGTCGTTGCATTAGCAGTGATTTTTCTGCCTGATTTGCTCGATGGTGAAAAACAAACTAGCCAAGATCTATTTGAATCAATACCAGATCAACCTAAAATGCGTGAACTTAATGAAACGCAAGATTTCCCTCTCGAGCAAGTCGAACAAGAAGTAAATCGCAAGGTTGAAATTGTACCTGACGTAGCAATCGACGATTTTGAGATTAACCAAAATGAAGATAACAACGAGCTGGCATCGCGCCAAGACTCGCCGGTTAATGATTCATCTTCTCAAAAAACTGAAAATAAAAAAATTACCCCGAGCGAAATAGATCACCCGATTGAAGACAAAGTAGAAGTCAATCCCGGTAAAATGGACAATCGTTTACTAGCCAAAGCAGGTTGGGTTGTTCAATTAGGTGTGTTTCGTCATCAAAAAAATGTCAGCGAATTGCTTAGTACACTGCGAAATGCAGGTTATCAAGCATTCAGTCGACCAGTTCAAACGAGCACTGGTGAGTTAACAAAAGTGTTTGTTGGACCTGAGTTAAATAAAGAAAAACTGCAAAAAGCGGTTCCACATCTTCGCGAATTGACTAAGTTGCAGGGTCGAGTAACACCATTCACAGTGAAATGAATACTAGAAATATATGCTATCTCTGATAGAATGCGCGCGATTTTAACGAACCAACAATTAATATGACCGGGTCATTATGAATTGGATAGATTTCACCATCATTGGCGTTATCGCTGTCTCCACCATTATAAGTTTGGTACGGGGATTTATTAAAGAAGCTATCTCTTTAGCTATTTGGTTCGCCGCTTTTTTTATTGCTAGCCAATTTTATGAATACCTTGCCGTCTACATGACTAAATTTGATGATCAGATGGTCAGAAATGGGGTGTCCATAGCGATTTTGTTTGCCAGTACGCTGATTCTAGGCGGATTGATAAATTACTTAATTGCGCGCTTAGTACAGTTTACTGGACTCACAGGTACCGACAGAGCCCTTGGCTCAGTTTTTGGTATTATCCGTGGCATTCTGATTGTGAGTGCTGCTTTGTTCTTCTTAGATACCTTCACTACTGCTTCCGAGTCGTCTTGGTGGATAGAGTCAGTCTTAGTTCCTGAATTCACTCCCATTATTGAGTGGTTTTTTAGTTTTATACAAAATAACTCCAGTTTTTTAACGCCGAATAAATAGGTAAATTGCATGTGTGGTATTGTCGGAATTGTTGGAAAGAGTGCAGTAAGTCAAGCACTTTATGACGCGTTAACTGTTCTTCAGCATCGTGGGCAAGATGCCGCAGGGATCATGACTATAGATGATAAAATGTTTCATCTAAGAAAAGCGAATGGATTGGTGCGAGATGTATTTCACAACCGCCATATGCAACGTTTAACAGGCCAATTTGGTATTGGTCATGTGCGTTACCCCACTGCAGGGTCTTCAAGCTCAGCAGAGGCCCAACCGTTTTACGTCAACTCGCCATTTGGAATTGCTTTTGCACACAATGGGAATTTAACCAATGCCCATGATTTGCAAGATGAAGTATTCCGTATTGCCAGACGACATATCAATACGACGTCTGATTCAGAACTTTTATTAAATATTTTTGCCCATGAATTACAACAATGTGCAGGTTTAACCTTAACCCCTGAAGAGGTTTTCACCACGGTTGCCAATGTGCACAAGAAGATTCGTGGCGCTTATGCTGTGGTTGCTGCGATTATCGGCAATGGCATGGTTGCGTTTCGAGACCCATATGGCATACGTCCTCTTGCTTTAGGTAAGCGTAAAACTGAGCAGGGTGATGAATATATGGTTGCATCCGAAAGTGTTGCTCTAGATGCCGTAGGTTTTACGTTTATTCGTGATGTCGCACCAGGCGAAGCAATATATGTGACTGAAGAAGGTGAATTATTTACTAAACAGTGCGCGCAAAACCCTAAAAATATTCCCTGTATTTTCGAATTTGTTTACTTCGCAAGACCTGATTCCTTTATCGATGGAATATCAGTATATGCCTCGCGGGTGAATATGGGTAAAAAGCTAGGTCAGAAAATAGCCAAAGAATGGGCTGATTTAGATATTGATGTGGTTATTCCTATTCCGGAAACGTCTTCCGATGTAGCGTTGCAAATTGCTATAGAGTTGGACTTACCTTACCGTCAAGGCTACGTAAAGAACCGTTATATCGGTCGTACTTTTATCATGCCAGGTCAAACGCTTAGACGTAAGTCGGTGCGACGTAAACTTAACGCCATTAAATCAGAATTTAAAGACAAAAATGTTCTTCTGGTTGATGATTCAATTGTACGCGGCACTACATCTGAACAGATTATTGAAATGGCCCGTGAATCAGGTGCCAAGAAGGTGTATTTCGCGTCAGCTGCGCCAGAGATTCGTTTTCCAAATGTTTATGGTATTGATATGCCAAGTGCAAATGAATTGATCGCTTACGGCCGCGATATCGACGAAATTAGTGAGTTAATTAAAGCTGATGGGCTGATTTTCCAAGATATTCAAGATCTAGTTGAAGCGGTTAGTGCTGAGAATCCTGCCATTACTCGTTTTGAAACGTCTGTATTTGATGGTGAGTACATAACTGGTGATATTGACCAAGCTTATTTAGAGAGAGTTGATGGGGCCCGTTCTGAAGGGGCTAAAAAATCAATGATACAAACTGAATTAAGTAATTTGGAAATGCACAATATTGATTCGGATAATGACGATTAAGCCTATATTTAATCACTGTGATTAAATTTGCGGTTTATCGTTGATTTACATTAAGTGAGGCTCAGGCCTCACTTTTTATTTCAGCCTTGTAAACCCGTTACTGCTATTTTGAGCACGTTAAAAGCATCCCTTGGAATTGTGAATTATATCGGCCAGCCACCAAGGGCTTTCCATCTATTGACCATAAAACAAAATAACTCGGCGGTTTTCATCGTATCGTAAAGTGCTGAGTGGGCTTCTCTTTGGTCAAATTCGATTTGTGCCGCTTCACAGGCCTTAACCAGCACCGTCTGACCTAAGGTTAAACCGGCTAAACTGGTGGTATCAAATGATACAAAAGGATGGAAAGGAGTGCGTTTAATATTACACCTTTCAATGGCTGCATTCACAAAGCCTTGGTCGAATGATGCATTGTGGGCAACAATCACTGAGCGTTGGCATTCCGCTGCTTTTTGTTCTTTTCGGATCTCTTTGCACAAATTTTTAATTGCTTCAGATTCATCAATCGCGCCTCGTAATGCACAATAAGGATCAATACCGTTAAAGTCCAAAGCGGCTTGTTCGAGGTTTGCGCCCTCGAAAGGGTTAATATGGTAATGGAACGTTTTATCTATCTGAATGTCTCCAGAAGCTGTCATTTTCAATGTCACTGCTGCTAATTCTAATAAAGCATCAGTTTGCGCATTGAATCCAGCTGTTTCAACATCAATGACGACTGGGAAATATCCTCTAAATCGTTGGTTCAACAGGTGAATTGGATCTGACATGATAACCTTATTAATCGACAACATAGCTTGCTATTATGTCAACCTTTAAAGCCTTGTACCAGTTCAGTTGTGAATATGTTTAGGCGCATTTGCATTTGATAGGTCTAGTTGGTTATTATCCGTACACAACGGGTGATTAAACTTTTTGTTTCTAGTGTCGATATCTATAATGGATAAACACTATTTACTGGATTTCTGTCTGATATGAAAAAGTGCGCGATTTTTTTGGGCTTAACCCTCAGCTTTGCTAGCCAAGCTAGCTTGCGTCATTATGCAGCGCCAGTTGAGGATTCTCAGTGGCAAGTCAGTCAAAAAAGTCGCTTGCAATGTACTTTGAGTCACCAACTTCCTGGTTATGGAGAAGCTGCTTTTTACAGCACGGCTTCTAAGCAACTGAATATGGAATTTGAGTTGCAGATGTTAAGGTTACCAAACACCTATTCTGTTGCCTCCGTTTATTCAGTCCCACCCAAATGGATGCCAGGACAAATGCAGCGTGAAATTGCGCAAATGCCAATTCGCAAACAATACAATAGTGATTTACCGCAAAAAGCCGCTTGGACAATGTTAACTGAATTGGAAAAAGGTTTTTGGCCAACACTATATTATCAAGATTGGTATAGTGACTTCGATCGTATCGCTGTGGGTTTAAATGCCAGTAACTTTTCGAAACCCTATGTTGAGTTCGCTGAGTGTGTCGCTAATTTATTACCTTTTGCATTTGAAGATATTGCATACACAGTGCTAAGTTACAACAGCAATAGTACAGACTTAACCAAATACTCTAAAAAACGCCTACAAATGATCGGGGACTATTTAAAAGAAGATACAGATCTTGAGCTGGTTTTGTTAGATGGATACTCAGATAGTTATGGTGGTCGTTGGAACAACGAACAATTATCTATTCGTCGAGCAGAGGAAATTAAGGCGTACTTCACCGAAATGGGAGTAGATTCTTCTCGAATTGAGGTGACAGGTCATGGTGAACGCCGTCATGCGGCGACCAATACGAATAAGATGTCTCGTGCTAAAAATCGTCGAGTCATCATTCGAATGGCTAAACCCTAAATTCACAAAGCTCGCAATCGCGAGCTTGTTAGTTTTTACTAGTGACTCTAGAGCAATATCATCGCTTTTCTAAGTAATTTTCCAGCACATCGGTAAAGTCGGTAAATAAACCATCTACTTTTAAATCTTCGAATAGGATGTCTAGCACCTGTTGCGAAGAATACTTGGCTGGGAGGTCGTCTTTTCTAAATGTATAAGGATGAATTAGCAGCCCTGCTTGATGGGCATTGGCTAGTAAACTAGTTGGTGTTTTATTCGCAAAATCAAATAGTTGTGGAATCCATGGGCCAATACCTTGGGCTACTTTTGCAATTTCTTTGAGACCTTGTGCGGATTTCAAATATTCATAGTCAGAATTCGACTCTTGCCAACTGTTTTCAGCAATAAGCTGAATTAACTTCACCTTGGCATTTAACTCGTTCCTAAGACGCTGTGTTTCTGCGAAGTCAAAGCATTGCACATAAACATGGCTGTCTTGGTTATCCAAACCGTATTTACGCAGGATATTCAGGGTGATTTGACTTAAGTCCGCTCCGTGAGTTTGGTGCCAAAGGGGCGATTTGATTTCCACATAAAGACCCACATCTCGCTTAAATTGCCGATTAAGTTGTTGAATCAAATTAATTTGTTGTTCAAATGTGGCAATCTTAAATGATGACTGTCCATGATAGCGCTCTTGATTACGAGGCTCCTGAAAACGATAGGGGAATACTTGTTCGCCTTTGTCATTTGTCCGCTCGTGTACATTAAGGGTTTGCAGTTCTGCCAAGGTGAAATCGAACGCGTAGTAGCGGCCGTCAGCCCGATGGCGTTTAGGGAATATTTGTTCGACGTTGGTCACGGTTTCAAGGTGTATGTCATGCAGTACTACCGGTATTAAGTCTTTGCTCAAAACTAAATCTTGTTCTATGTAATCGGCCCCTTGGGAATATGCAAGGACAGCGGCTTCTAACGTATGCTCAGGCAAGTATCCGGAAGCCCCGCGATGGGCGATAACTATCGGCTTGGCGTAAAGTTGCATGCAAAATAGGCACAACAATATTAATAGTGGGAGCTTGTACGGCATATATTCCTACCTGTATTTAATTGGGACATTCAAATTATTCATTCCGTCAACCATAACACCAGCATATGAAAGTTCGGTGACTATAGTCACTTATCCCAGTATGGGATTTCGCTAAAATAGGCTGCAAAATAGTCAATGAACACTCTTACTTTAGTGCAGTAACCGAAAGCGGGAAAAACAATCCATACACCTTCGCTAACCAATGATAGCTTTAACTAGCCATACTGCGCTGAATTTCACTTTTGGCCGCTAAAGCGACATTTAGGAAAGCATTCACAGTCGCGCTAGGATTATTCTGTTTGAATTGAATTTGCAGGGGAATTTGTGTGTCGACATTTTCTAGTGCAATAAAATGGCACCCTCGGCTATACAATTTACTAACACAAAATGGTGCGATCGCCACCCCTAAACCTGCAGCCACTTCTGTCACTAAGGTTTGCATATGCTTTGGTTGACTTATGATATCCGGTGAAAATCCGGCTTGTTTGCACAGGATGATAGTTTCATCAAAGAGCCCAAGGGCCTCATCACGATTGAAAATAATAAATTGTTCAGTCTTTAACTTAGCCAGCTCAACCTGTTTAGCACCTGCAAGAGCATGGCTTTGGCTGACTAGTGCAACGAATTTGTCGATATAAATATCGTGACGAATAAACTCATCAGCAATTGGCGTGGGCAGGGGCCTTGAAAATGCAATATCGATTTTATCTTGCTTAAAGGCTTCAATTTGTTCGGTTGCTGTCATTTCAAATAGGCTAACATGGACTTCAGGAAACTGGGATTTGTAGGTTCGGATCAAAGTGGCCATAAATGATAAACAAGCTGAGCTTAAGTGAGCAATATTCAGTGTACCCACTTTTCCACTGTGGGCACGCTTAACCTGGCTTTTTGCCTTATCTGTAAGGGTTAGGATCGCGCTAGCATCTGTTAACAACTGCTCACCGGCTGGGGTTATCGCGACATCTCGAGAGTTTCGATTAAATAACCTTACCCCAAGCTCCGCCTCTAATGCAGAAATATGTCGGCTAATGGCCGGTTGTACAGTATGTAACTCTCGCGCAGCTTCTGAAAAGCTTTTGTGTTTAGCCACAGTTATAAAGCTTTTTAATGTTTTTATGTCCACGATTGCCCCCAAGTTTACTTATATATAAAATCTGTATAGATTCCATAAAATGTTATCATTTTTGTTATTAATAAATAAGCCCTATGCTGGCGCTATGATTTATTTACCTGACATAAAATATGACTCATTCGGAGCCAGAGCAGTTGTTAAGTCCCTTTATGCTACTGCTAATGACAACTGCCATTGCTGCAACTGCCGCAAATCTGTATTACAACCAACCTATTTTGCCGCTAATTGCCAGTGAATTTAGTTTAAACGACTTACAATTAGGTAGTATTCCCGCATTAACCCAATTCGGTTATGCCTTTGCTTTATTGTTTATATCCCCACTCGGTGATTCAGTCGTGCGGCGGCAACTAATAGGTATATTATCCTGCGTGCTAGTGTTTACTTGTGGAATGGCAGTGTGGGCACCTAACATCACAATACTGTTAATCGCAGTGTTTTTAATTGGTGCCAGTGCCAATATCACTCAGCAGTTAATTCCTTTTGCCGCGTCAATGGTGTCTATGGAAAACAAAGGTACAACCCTTGGCACATTAATGATGGGATTAACCATTGGTATTTTACTCTCCCGAACATTAAGTGGATTGGTCGGGGAGCTCTTGGGTTGGCGCAGTGTATTCGTTATGTCAGCGTTATTAGCCGCCTTACTTGGTGTTTTGCTTTGGGTATTTTTGCCGTCAAATAAACCCCAAGCATCGCTGCGCTATTGGCCATTAATAAAAAGTACCTTGAGCCTATTTTGCCAGCATAAATCACTGCAGCTGTTTACCTTTTCCGGCGCACTTTGGTTTGCTTCCTTTAATGTCCTGTGGGCAACATTGGCTATTTATGTCAGCGAAGCCCCCTTTGATTACAATGCTCAACAAGCCGGATTGTTTGGTGTGATCGCATTGGCTGGTGTGATTGGGGCGAAGGTTTCCGGTAAATGGGTGAATAGATTTGGTTCTAAAACCTTAATCAAAATGGCCCTCGTTTTAGCCGCTGTAGGATTTGCCATAACGGGATTATTTGCTGGCAATCTTATATCGTTAATTATCGGAATTATTCTTATCGACTTTGCCATTTTTAGTGCTCAGGTGGCTAATCAGGTGCGTGTTTTTAGTATTGATCCAACCGCCCAAAGCCGAATTAATGGTATTTACATGCTCGGCTATTATCTTGGTGGAGCATTAGGCTCGGTTGCTGGTCTGCGGGCATTTTCACTTTTTCAATGGCCCGGTGTAGTAGCCATCAGTATGCTATTTATTTTGTTTAGTGCGGCTTTTAATTCGATGGCAAAAACTAAACAGCATTCACTTTCAACAGTATGAGAGACTTTTCATGACTAAACTCAACAGGCTAGGTCGCTATACCTTGCTCTGTATTGCCTGTTTAACCATTATGGTAGGGGCCGTTATAGCACCTGGCTTGGTTAGTATATCCAATGCTCTTGGGGTAGCCGACAACGCCATATTATTAGTCACATTGCCCGCCCTGGGCGCGGTTATCTGTGCGCCTATTGCGGGAAAGTTGATTGATAAATATGGTGCGTATCCAGCGCTGATTATTGGTTTATTTTTATATGGGCTGGTGGGGGCGAGTGTATATTGGTTGCACGCGCCGGCTTGGATATTTGCCAATCGTTTTTTACTCGGGGGAATGACGTCGGTCGTGATGGCTGGGTGTACGGTGTTAATTTCTCATTGGTATTTTGCTGAAGAACGCTTAAATATGATCGCCAAACAGGGCATGGCAATTGAGCTAGGCGGGGTGGTATTTTTGTTTGTAGGTGGTTTGCTAGCCGCTCAACATTGGGCGTTACCGCTGTCACTTTATTTAATTGCTTGGGTATTTTTGGTGATGCTGTTACTTTTCGTTCCCCGTCGATATCCGGCTGGAATACAAGCGGAACCTGAAGAAGACTCGCCAAAATTACTCTCTGGCTTTTCCCTCAACAGTGTTTACCTTAGTGCAATGCTGTCGATGGTTTTATTTTTCACTGCCTTTGTTTTAATGCCCAGTAATATGCAAGAGCAAGGTTACAACGAAACACAAGTGGGCTTTTTATTAGCCTTTATTTCATTGATGGCGGTACTCGCAGCCTCTTTTCTCCCCAAGCTTTGTAGACTATTCAGTGAACAAGGTGTTTTATCCGTGGCGTTTATTAATTTTGCGGTGTCTTACATTTTCTTTCTACAAACAGGCACAGTCTGTTTAGTAATTGGTGCGGTTATTATCGGCTTTGGTTTTGGATTTAGTATTCCTTTATTAAATCACATGATCGTTGCGCGAAGTGCAGTAAAGGTGCGCGGTAGAAATTTATCGTACTTCACCATGGCGGTGTTTTTAGGGCAATTCTTAACGTCTTTTGTTGAGTACATACCAGGTGGAATAGACAATATATTTTTAAGCTGTATGGCGCTATCTGTGTTCATTGCCAGCATTTTATGGATTAAAACGATGAGATTCACAAACAAGGTAAAGAGTTCAACATGACAAATTTAGTAAAACCCATTCCTGGTAGTACATTTCCGTCCATTGAAGCAACGCTTCTTGATGGCTCTAGGGTTAACTTAGGACAGGCTCACGGTGATGCTGATTGGCAAATGTTGATTGTATATCGAGGCCAGCATTGCCCATTATGCGTGCGATACTTAAATTTATTAGAGCAACACAAAGAAGCGTTAAATGCTATTAGGGTGAGTGTCACTGCCGTCTCAGCAGATTCAAAGGCACAACTAACCGACAACATGGACAGCTTAGATGTGTCTTTTCCTATCGCTTATGGCTTAACCGTTGAGCAAATGAAACAGCTAGGCTTGTATATCTCGGCTCCGCGTTCTGAAACTGAAACCGATCATGATTTTTCAGAACCGGCCCTGTTTGTCATAAACGGGGAGGGGGTATTGCAGGCTGTGGATATTTCCAATGCGCCTTTTTTACGCCCAGAATTAGACGTGGTAGTGAGAGGGTTAACCTTTGTTCGTAAACAAACGGACTACCCGATTCGCGGCACACTAGTTTATTAGTTATTATTTTCTAAACCCCTAATCCTAGATAAGTTTGAGGATTAGAGGGTTTAGGTTGTTAGGCTAAATTTACCGCTGCCATTTATGGCTTTAATTCAACATCCGAATCGGCAAGTAAATAAATAGTAGCGGCATAAGCAGCAATATTTTGCGCTAGAGCGTCAGGCTCAATTTTATCTAATGTGTCGTCTGGCGTATGGTGTAAATCAAAGTAGTCTTGTCCGTCTTGATTTAAACGAATTGTGGGTACGCCTTTGGCGGCCATTGGAATAATGTCGGGGCCACCTCCTGGTGCATCTGAACGGCCTCTAACGATACCTAATGGGGCTAGAATTTTGCCAATTTCATCGATTAACAAGGTGGCTTCGGGGTTGAGGTTCGATTCTAGCTGCCAAACGCTTTGCGCGCCAAAATCTGACTCCGTGGCCAGTACATGGTTGCTTAAATTCGCTGCATGCTGTTTGGCGTAGGCAAATGCACCTAAAAGCCCGACTTCTTCTGCACCGAACATGACCACCCGAATAGTACGTTTAGGACGCTTAGGTAACTTTGCAATCAGGGCTGCGGCAGCAGTGGTAATAGCAACACCCGCACCATCATCTACAGCACCAGTACCTAAATCCCAGCTATCTAAATGGCCACCTATTAGCACAATCTCTTCCGGTTTTTCGCTACCAATCAAATCAAAAACAACATTTCCGCTGCTGACTTCACCCTTCCAGTCAGATTCAGAGTGAAGAGATATGCTAAGGGGCTTATCTAAATTATGTAAACGACGAAGGTGGTCAGCATCTGGATTAGAAATGGCAATAACCGGAATACTTGCCCATTTGTCACCATCTTTACTCATCATGCCTGAATGCGGGAATCGATGGGAGTCTGAGCCCACTGAACGCACGACTAATGCATCTGCACCACCGCGCTGAGCGTGTTGCCATCCCACTCTGCGGCGTTGGTTTGCCTGTCCATAACCTGCGCCAACCTGACTCTTAACCATGATATCGCCATCAACAAAAGCGATTTTGCCTTTTAGCGCTCCTTCTTTTACCTCCATTAGTGCGTGAATATCTCTAAAATAGACCACTTCAGCATTTATATTTTGTTTTGATGGTGCGGCTCCACCTAACGCTGTGCCGTATAATTCTTGGTTGTAAGGAGAGGTAAGGGATATGTGTAAGTTGCCTCTATCCCAGAATGGCATGGTAAAGGGTTCAATGTTCGCTTTATCGAACCCTAAACTTTTACCTAGTTTTAAGCCCCAATCTCTGGCACGTTTTTCCGCTTCAGATCCCGCTAGGCGAGGGCCAACTTCAGTGGTCAATGACGTGACTATGTCCATGCCCAGATCACTCTTTAAGGCGGTTTGTATCAGTTGTTCAGCGGTTTGTTTCTGTTCAGTGCTCACAATGGCTTCAGCGGCCAACAATTGAACACTAAAAAGACTCAGTATTGTGCCAAGAACAAGACGTTTACGAAGGTGCATGATTTCTCCATTTATTATTATAGGTGCTCAGGTTGGTTATCGTATTAGTAACAGTTTGGTGAACGTTTAGGGTTAAACGTAATTGGAAAATAAAAATCGTCTGAACATCTTAACTAAAACACTATCTAAATTCGATACGCTAAGTAAAATTTCCTCGGCTAACCTATAGTTAATGTGCAACTTTATGTTGCCATTAGTCTTATTTTTAAGCTCAAAGAGGCAGGAATCATACTTGCCGCTCTTGTCTTTTTTCCTGTCATTGCCGATATTGTCTTAGCCTCGGCAATAATTTGCCTAATTGCTTTTATAACCCCATTGAAAATCAGCCTAAGGGGTTAGCCCGCAGCCTAATGGCGCAGCTCCTGTTAGTTAACCTGTATCAGCCTAAATCAAAAACAGTACCTTTGGCATAGTCATTGCTGCTCAAACTTATCATGCTAAACAAACCGATAATTAGTGGAGATTAGCACTAAATTGACTAATGGGAATGTAATGGAAATAAATAACAATAGTCAGCTGAGTTCTATCTATCAAAGCAGTAAAAACCAAGGTGTAGATACTACTCATTCGAATCTGCTACCTAACAATGACAGCCATGCAGATAAGGTCACTCTGAGTCAGGCCGGCCTTGATGCAGAAACAAAATTACAAGAAATTGCTAGTCAGTATGATCCGACTAATATGTCATATAACGAATTAACCCATATGTCGTCAGAGTTACAACTAAATGGGTTAATCACGCCACAACAGGGATTAGCAATGAGAGCGCCTCCAAGTCGAGATTTTGATGCCGATGAAAAATATGACGTATTAGCCTTGGCAAGAAAGTCGGTGGAGTTTGATCAGTCTATTGGCACGGTACAAAACAAAGATGCAAAGCTAAGAGCCAATGTACTTAATGTTTTAGAGAGCTTACAAAGTCAAAATTATAGAGGTTAAAATGGACGTCACCAATCGTATTTTTAAAACTCACACACAAACTCTACTGCAACCTAATCAATCGAAAGGAAACAATGGCTTTTCGGAATTATTAGCCGCTTATCAACAAAATCATCAGGTTCAAAAGGTAGAAAAGCCCGCTACGAATGCGGTTTTCAGTATGAATACTTCCCAAGGTGACCAACAAGAAATCAATCTAGATGAATATCTCACGCCTGGCGCGCTACCTAACCCGGTGAATTTAAAGGACATACCCTTATTACTGCCAACAGCGCACAACATTGATACCTTATCTAAATACTCGCAAAACGAGTTTAAAGCATTGTTAGCACAATATGGCATACCCTCACCACCGGCAAGCATAGAATTCAACACTCAGGGACAGTTAGTTTTACCGGCTGATTATGCATATTCGACACAGTTGACGCAGGCGTTTACAGAAAACCCCAAAGTTGAAAATGCACTGCGCACAACAGCCGCTATTGCTAGTCATTATGCCGGTATTATGGAAGGGCAGCCTTTTCGTGACGAAATGTCGACAGCAAGAAATCAAGTTGATAGAGATAGAATAGTGGCGAAATACAGCTATTTATTTGATGATAACCGCCCCGCTATACAGATTGTTTTAAGCTTTTTAGACGATGGCAGTATGTTGTTAGGTGAAAAATCATAGGTGATAAAGGTTTGCGGAGCTGTGGCGGGATTGGGGTAATTAAACCTTACCAATACCTAGTCAAACAATTCATTTTATTGGCTTCGTAAGATACTCATAATTCGGTCATATATGATGCCTGTAAGTATCACTCTATCTTCACCGGTAGTGTTGGTAAATTGAATGACAACGGTATCAATATCTGGGTGATATCGGGCAATACTTGAATAGCCGAGCACCCAGCCTGTATGATTATATTCATAAAGTGAAGCATAAATTTTGCGTTCTGCTTCGGTAAACACACTTCCATCGTTTAGGGCTCTTAAAAAGATCCCTACATCTTGTGCACTGGCAACGTAACCTTGATCGAGGTGTTTAAAGTCTTGATCATAACCAACGTAATATCCGCTCATCAGCTGCTCACTATCTACCTCGTTGATGGAGAAAAACGTGGAATTTAAGTTTAATGGCAAAAGGATCTCATTCTTTATGTAGCGAGAGTAGTGGTAACCTAAGGTTTCTGTCATTATTTTTTCAAGCAACAGATAGTTAGTATTGGAGTATGCGTAATCAGTTCCTGGTGGGAAGTCCGCAGGTTTGTCTAATACTAAACTCAATACGTCAAGGGAGTTTGATGCCCAATCAAAGCCTTCCTGATCGGTGAAGTTAGGAATACCACTGCGGTGCTCTACCAACATGCGCAGGGTAATTTTATTTGCATATTCAATACGTTCAGCTAATTGAGGCAAATAGTCTGCAAGGCTTTGGTCCAACTTGAGCTGATTGGACGCGACTAGTTTAGCGATTGCCGCCGCTTCATATAATTTTCCAATACTGGCAATTTTAAATAGAGCATTGCCATAGGCAGGTACTTTTTCTTGTCTATTATGCCAACCACTTGTATACAACTGGGCAGGTTTATTGGCCTCATCCACATAGACAATGATTCCGTCTATACCTTGTGACGTTGCTTCATGAACTTGTTGCTCAATGGAGTTAGGTACTGGCTTTAAATAATACAGCCCGTATTCCCAAGGCGCGAACAAATAAATACTTGTTGTTGTCAGGAAACAAGCGAGTAAAACCTTAAGTGTGATCTTTTTCCATTTTTTCATGGGCACTCTTAGCCTAAAGCAAAACACGGCAATCAAAATATAGCGTTAATGTCATTCACTTCTAGTGTGTTTGTGGTGGTTCACTTAAATGAAAACCTTTAAAAAACAACCACAATGGTAGAAGTAGTTCAAATAATGCGCCAGGAATATACAGCACGCCACCGCCAATATTAATGGCGAAAAAATCGGCGCTGACTTTTAGCAACAATAACAAATAGCCGACAAGGCCTAAAGCGGATAATAACCTTGGGACTAAACGGTGTTGATAAAAGGTAACGCAAAGCATAAAGCCGCAAAGGGCTAGGGGGATCATGCCCAGTTGAAAACTAACATAACGTTGCTGTTTTAGAACATCTGCCATAACACTTAAATAGTCAACAGTGGGGGCGATGGCTGTTACCATTTCTTTGCTAATGGCTATTAAAGAAAATAATGCTAATGCGCCAATAAGTAGCATAACCGCTTCGATGATCCTAAAGCTAACATAGGTCAAAGCGATTCGCTGACTAAGAGGTTTAATGATGGGAAATATAACGGTGGCTATAGCCACTACAGCGGCAGAGTTAACAAACTCCAATAGGGCGGCTACGGTCAAAAGGTTTCTATTCGGGTACAGATAAAGGATAAAATCAGGTGCACTAAATAGCGTCGAAATGATATGACTCGCCGTCATGTAAGCGCCTGTTGATATAATAAATAACGCGCCCACCAGACGAGCAGCGAACAAGTTTGACATATGAATTTTCCTCTAGATGATTTTTGATGATAGGGAAAGTTTCAAGGATTTCGAGACTAACGTCGTCCAAATGGGCCCATTCGTTCATTATTCTTTCGTAGTATTATGATTATTCATGAGCATGCGATAGGCCGACGGGGTTACGCCTTCGGTTTTTTTAAAGGCAGAATTAAACGTCGAGCGAGAGTTAAAGCCCGACTCCAGCGAGATATCAATAATTGATAAGGTTGTTGTAGTTAACAGTCTTTTTGCTTCTTCTACACGATAATTGTTAATGAACGAGAAAAAATTAATCTGTAAATGCTGGGATAGGGTCTCGGAAATATGATTTTGAGATATGCCAATGGCTTCAGATAATCGGTGAAGGCTCAGTTCATTTTCACAAAATAAGCGTTCCCCTTGCATCACTTTGTGGAGTTTTACTGCAATTCTCTTCATTCTATCATCGTCTAATGCGGCTGCTCGAGGTTGCAAATCACTGTCTTTTGATTTGTCTGTTTCTGACAATAAAGGTTGATTAAGTGATAAGTGAGCAAACGCCAAAAGCAATAGTAAATTTAGCATTGGAATAACGACACCCGATCCAATCCAGCTTACGCCAATAAAATTCAATATATATTCAATGGTGTAAAGCACCCAAACACTACCCCATAAAAGTAGAATTGTGCGTAACCAATCCAGTGATTTTTTTTCAATAACCGAAAACCTCTTCATGAGCTGAACTTTGTGGTTGTTTAGAAGCCGGTAGGTTGCGCTAAAATACAATAGCGTGGAGATTAAAAAGGTAAGGGTAGAGAGTAAGCAAGTTAGAAGAGCAAACTTGTAGAGTTCAGCATCTCGGGTGAGTGGATCCGCAAGAGAAAGTTTTTGTTCGGTGGTCAGCCCTAAGGCGAAAGGGAGCAATACTAAAATACCCAGTACGGGACCAATACTAGCTGTAAGCATAGATTTCGTGCTTAACACATTTGAGCGGGTCATCATGGAACGCGCGTAAAAGTAAAATGCGGGACCAATCAATGTCGCTAAGGGGAATTGTAATCCTACTAGATTGGGGAAATACCGATACCCACCTGACACCACAAGTAAATCACCAAATGTATGAATAGAGAGAAATATCAGTACCCCGGTTAGATAGTAAGTGTGTTTTTGCCCGCCCCTAGCACTCAACAAAGTCTGAGCAATAGCAAGGCCTGCAATGCCCAGTTGAAATGAAAAGATTATTGTTGGTAACACTTTCACAATCATTTGAGATTCTTTACTCGTTTTTTTAGGTTAGGGTTTCGATTTTGTTAGCCTGTATTATGGGATAAACAGACCGCAAAGGCCAAACCAAGATTTTCGCCATAAAGAGCTTATTTGGCTTAGAGGGCTTGAATATGAGATGGCTTAAATATGCACCTAATTTTGATACTGGAAATTTGATGATTGGCAACTATTAAATGGTCGAGCTGAAGCTAATTTGACGGGTAAAATACTCCTTCAAGAAGGTCAGTAATAACCTCAGTTTTTTTGTGTTTGCAGTGCCTGGCGGGAACACACCATACACATTTATATCGCTGAATACATAGTCATCAAGTACTCTTTGTAAGGTGCCAGCTTGTATTTTAGGCCAAGCGTCATAAATAGGGATGCGGGCTAAACCGTGACCGGCTTCAACAAATGCAGTACGCGCCGCTGCATTATTAGTGCTAATACTTCCTTGGGTGACAATACTATAAGCGCGACTGCCCTTTGTTAGGTTTACTACGCCTGAGGTTAATTTGTAAATTACCCATTGATGATTGGCTAAATCAGTATGATTCTTTGGTTTACCATATTGGCTAAAGTACTCTGGAGAACCGCACAAACAGGTTTTTAGGGTGGCAAGTTTACTTGCTTGTAAACCCGAGTCAGGTAAAGGGGCTCCGCGGACCGCCAAATCGATTCCTTCCTTCATAATATTCACCACTTCATCCGTAAGCATCACATCCAGCTCAATTTTAGGATGAATTTTTTTGAATTCATTCAGTGCAGGCACAATTGTTTGTAATCCAACATTTACCGGGCAGGTTATTTTAAGTAGGCCGATGGGTTCATTTTTGACATTTTCAATTTGTTGATTGGCGGCATTGGCATGTTCGGCAATAGCATGACAGCGTTCATAAAAGGCTTGGCCAGCTTCTGTGAGATTGATTGAACGAGTGGAGCGGTTAAGTAATTTCACCTCGAGTTGAGATTCAAGTTTTTTCAGGTGATAGCTGACTACCGCGCGAGAAAGCCCTAAATGTTTTGCTGCGGCACTTAAGCTACCTTGTTCAATAACCTGAGCAAAAACAACCATACTTTTGAGACGTTCAAATGAAACATTCATACCGCAACCTATCAATGAAAAACAAATACCAAATCAATTGTATCAATTATTGATACAATGTTGTCAATTTTATCTGCATTGTATACTTTTTTTGAGAGCCTATACTCCTTCCATAGAAAATGAAAACTCACTTAAACAAGCTTGCTTGTTTTGATAAATGGATGAACAAAAATGAATAAAAAAATATTAATGGTACTGACTTCACACGATAAACTTGGCGACACTGGCAAGAAAACCGGTTTTTGGGTTGAGGAGTTCGCCGCCCCTTATTATGCTTTTATTGACGCTGGTGTTGAAGTCACCTTAGCTACGCCACAGGGCGGACAAGCCCCTATTGATCCCACAAGCAAACTCGCAGAATTTCAAACTGCCGCCACTGAACGTTATGACTCAGACGATGCTGCCCAAGCCAAAATTGCGACCACGGTGAAATTGTCTTCTGTTAGTGAAGGTGACTTTGATGCTGTTTTCTACCCTGGAGGTCATGGACCTTTATGGGATCTTACTGACAATCCAGATTCAATCACTTTGCTAGAAAGTTTTTTAACTGCAGGCAAAGCGGTTTCTACCGTTTGTCATGCTAGTGCCGCTTTATTAAATGTAAAACAAGCGTCTGGCGATTTTGTTGTAAAAGGAAAAGCGGTAACCGGCTTTACCAACAGTGAAGAAGATGCCGTGCAATTAACCGATGTGGTGCCATTTTTACTTGAAGATGAACTCATTAAGCGTGGCGGTGATTATCAAAAAGCTCAAGATTGGGAAGCATTTGTTGTACAAGATGGCCTGATTATTACTGGTCAAAATCCAGCGAGTTCAGCTTTAGCCGCTGAAAAGTTACTCGCTCACCTTGGTGCATAAGGGTATTTCTACATTTTTTTCTTGGCAAAGTTTTAGGATATAAATCAATGTTAAATTTCAGTTTTCAAAATCCAACCCATATTCATTTTGGTGAAGGAAAAATAGCCGCCATTTCCCAGCAAATACCATCGGATGCAAGAGTTTTACTGGTTTATGGTGGTGGCTCCATAAAAAGTAACGGCGTGTATCAACAAGTGGTTGATGCTCTTGAACAACATACTTGGTTTGAATTTTCAGGTATTGAGCCTAATCCAAGTTACAACACATTAATGAAAGCTCAGGGGATTATTAAAGAACAGCGAATTGATTTTTTACTAGCTGTAGGCGGTGGCTCTGTGGTTGATGGCGCTAAATTTATTGCCGCAGCGACCTTCTTTGAGGGAGATGATCCAAGTGAGGAGAAAGATCCATGGGATATTCTCACAAAGCAGCACACCATCACAAAAGCGTTACCCATAGGCGCAGTTTTAACCCTGCCAGCCACAGGTTCTGAAAGCAATGGTAATGCAGTTGTTACCCGAGATGGCAATAAACGTGCATTTTCAAGCCCTTTAGTGCGTCCACTATTTGCAGTTTTAGATCCGAAAGTCACATTGTCATTGTCTGATCGTCAAATCAGTAACGGTGTTGTTGATGCGTTTGTTCATACTATCGAGCAATACTTAACCTATAGCGTTAATGGCAAAGTACAAGACCGTTTCAGTGAAGGGTTATTGCAAACCTTAATTGAAGAAGGGCCTAAAGCTTTACAGCCAGAAACCAAAGATGACCTAGAAATTAGAGCCAATATTATGTGGTCGGCAACCATGGCATTAAATGGACTAATTGGTGCCGGTGTACCACAAGATTGGTCAACCCATATGATAGGTCATGAATTAACGGGAGCGTTTGGCATTGACCACGCACGTACGCTATCCATAGTATTACCAGCTGTCATGAAAGTCTGTCGTGAGAATAAGCGTGAAAAACTACTGCAATATGCAGCGCGGGTTTGGCAGATAAATGAGGGGGATGAGGATGCTCGTATTGAACAAGCTATTCTGTTAACCGAACAGTTTTTCAAAACAATGCAAGTACCCACCCGATTATCTGACGTAGATCTTGGTGCAAAAGATATCGATTTACTTATTGATGGGTTAAAACAGCATGGCATGACCGCACTTGGTGAACACAGTGATATCACCCTAGACAAAAGTCGAGAGATCTTAACACAAGCCTTGTAAACATCGGGAAATCACTGGTGGAGAGTACTCACACAAGTCTTCAATAATACAAGCACCGCAACGGGGCTTGCGCGCTACACAGATGTATCTACCATAGAGTATCAGCCAATGATGCACATCGACTTTAAATTCTGCCGGAACCACTTTAAGTAGTTTCTGCTCAACCTGATCGACGTTTTTGCCCATGGCGAGTTTAGTGCGGTTGGATACTCTAAAGATGTGGGTGTCTACGGCGATGGTGTCCACGACGATAGTGGGCCAGGCAATTGCGGCAGTATCGCTGTTGATAAACTCAACCCTATAATTCTGAAAGAGCAGGTTAGTGCCAAAAGTATCTGTTGGCAAGCTGCTCTTTGAACGATCGTTAATAGCAGAATATAGTCATTTAACACATTGTTTGAAAGTATGGATATAAGTGGAGGTAAGACCCAGAGTGCCTATTTATTTATAATTATCCCCACAACACATCCGTGGGGACTAGTATAATTAGATTGAACGTATCATATCCAGCACAGCAATATTTTGCATGGGCGTGCCTGTAATGCGTAAAACGTTCTTCTTTTTCGAAATATCTTTAGGTTGTTGCCCTTTTAAGATGTCGCTTAGCAATAGGACGTTATCCAAATAACCCATTCTATCAGCCGCTTTCATATCTGCCGTAAAACTACGTGTTAGTTCATAGTCGAAAATAACATTAACGTCATCTCTAGCATATACACTACCTGCAATCTCCCCTGTTTGTGAGGTGGTGCAAAGTGACGCGATCACCGCCCCTGGTTTGATTGAAGTAATGTTGGTTTCGTCGATTAAACAGCAGTTGGTATTCGTAGCCATAATAATAGTGTCATAAGCTTCAAGCTTGAGGTTCTGTTGATAATCAGAAGCGACACCTTTGCTGCCGCAAGGTTGTTCGAATGATTCAGTGTGCTGGGCCCGCGTGTGATAATCGATTTGGGATAAGCTTGGTATAAAATGCTTTAAATATTTAACGATTTCAAGGGATAGTTTCCCTGCGCCCACCATTAATATTTTTTCTGGCTTATGCTCCAAGGCAGAAAGAAAAAGCCAAACCATCGCTGCTGTGCGTTGTTGTATCTGCTGTTTTATATTGCTTTCAAATATCAGTTCACCACGTTCATAAATGCGCCCTATGGTGGCGTATTCATTGCTGATTGCACAATAAGGACCTGAAACTTCATATGCAAGTGGGGGTAAGCCCGCACGTAATTTGAAGCAGGTTTCAAAAACATTATCTCCAATAAAGGTTTCACCATCAAAAAACTCTTGTAAAGCCCGCTGATATTTTAGTTGGTCACTATTTTGGAATTGGGTTCGAATGTTTGCTACAAGAGAATCTTTATCTAATAAAATTTCGGTCACGTTACAATACCTCTGAGAATAAAGAGTTAATTAAACAGTAAAAGGATGAAGTTGAATTGCGCCAAATTTTTCGGCATAGGCATGGATAGCAGGCGATCCGCCTAGATGCATAAGCAGAATTTTTGCGTCCTTCTCAAAGCGACCTTCAGCAGACAAGTTTAATAACCCACGTATTGCGCGACCTTCATAGACAGGATCGGCAATCAACCCTTCGGTACTGGCAAATAGCTGGATAGCATCGGTAATTTCTGTATCAGCGATGCCGTAAGCGTTGGTATTAGCAGGTATAATTTCAATACTTTTCGGTTGCACTCGCACATCTAGTCCAAGCTCACGTAAAGCGTTATTGGCTAAAAGCTCAACACGAGATTTTTTAATCTCGGTTTCGTTATCGTCCGATATACCGATGATTTTGGTTTTGATATCAAGTGCTGCAAAGCCTGCGATCAGACCGGCTTGGGTGCTGCTTGAGCCAGTGCAATGCACAAGGTAATCAAAGACTTGGCCAGTTTCAGCCATTTGGATAGCTAATTCAGCAGCGCAGTTTATATAGCCCATACTTCCCAAGGGGTGTTCAGAAGCACCTCCTGGAATTAGATATGGTTTGTGCCCCTGTTGCCGAAGATAGTCCATGAATTCTTCCAGAGGACCTTGATCTTCGATAGGGCGCTCAGTTTCGTCCACATAAAGTTCGGCACCCATTACGTGGCTTAAAAGAATATTACCTACTTGCCGATAAGTAGCGCTTGCATCTTTGGTCCAGGCGCAATGTAAAAGCGCACATTTTAGGCCTGCCTTGGCAGCGGCAGCAGCGGTTTGTCGGGTATGGTTGGATTGAATAGCGCCAACCGTTACCAACATGTCTGCACCTTGTAACAGCGCATCACCCACTATGAATTCAAGTTTTCGTGTTTTGTTGCCACCACCTTCTAAGCCAGATAAATCATCTCGCTTCATCCATAGCTCTGGACCGCCTAGGGACGCGCCAAATCTTTTCAGTGTTTGTATTGGAGTAGGGAGTAGTGCCAGCGAGGCACGTGGTAATTTTTCAAGACGTGAATGTAGATCATGCAACGCATATTTATCAATCATATCGCTTTCCTCAGTATTTAATTGGGGTTAGCGACGTTTCAGTTGAATGTTAGAGGCATTTGATTATGCCGACGTCACGAAAAGCACTATAAACTATGAAAGTTGATAGTACAAATGTTTGGTTTTAAATGACGAACCTATTTTATTCATGCCTTGAGTTGAAAACCATTGCAAGTATTTGGGGCTCGTCCTGAGTTCTTCAACTACTTTGAAAACTGAATATTATTCAGTCTTATCTTTAAACTCACATAGGTCTTCAATAATACAAGCACCACAACGGGGCTTACGAGCTACACAAATGTATCTACCATGGAGTATCAGCCAATGATGCACATCCACTTTAAATTCTGCAGGTACCACTTTTAGCAGTTTTTGTTCGACCTCATCGACGTTTTTGCCCATGGCCAGTTTAGTGCGATTGGAAACGCGAAAAATATGGGTGTCTACGGCTATTGTTGGCCAGCCGAAAGCTGTGTTGAGTACTACGTTAGCGGTTTTACGTCCCACGCCGGGCAGGGCTTCTAAGGCTTCACGGTTTTCGGGCACTTCACCGCCGTGCAAGTCCACCAACATTTGGCAGGTTTTCATGGTGTTGACGGCTTTGGTGTTAAACAAGCCTATGGTTTTGATATAAGATTTAAGCCCGTCTAAGCCTAAATCTAATATGGCTTGTGGTGTATTGGCCACCGGGTAAAGTTTGGCCGTGGCTTTATTGACGCCCACATCTGTGGCTTGAGCTGATAACAATACGGCTATCAATAATTCAAAGGGACTAGAATAATTCAATTCTGTGGTTGGCTCAGGATTTTCTGCTCGCAGTCGCGTCAGTATTTCCCGACGTTTTTGGTTATTCATTACTTCAACTACCTTAACTTTCTGCCGTCACTCTGGCGCGCTGTACCACTTTATCTTGTTGTGGTGTCACAACCCACGATTCAACCCGTTTATCTAGCGCATTCTTAAGAGCAATAAGTAACCCCATGCCCAGGAAGGCACCTGGCGGCAGTATGGCTAGTAAAAAAGGGCTATCGGTTTCGAATACCGTCACTTTTAACACACTTGCCCATTCACCGAACAGTAAGTTGGCACCAGAGAATAGGGTGCCATAACCTAAGAGTTCACGCATGCCTCCCAAAATCACTAGCACAAGGGTAAAACCAAGCCCCATCATCAAACCATCGAATGCAGCATGACCCACAGGGTTTTTCGACGCGTAGGCTTCTGCACGCCCAATGATGGCACAATTGGTGACTATCAAAGGAATGAAAATGCCTAGCGCTTCATAAAGTCGAAAAGTGTAGGCATTCATTAACAATTGCACAACCGTAACAAAGCCGGCAATTACCATCACAAATATTGGTATACGAATTTCATTAGGGACTAAATTACGCACCAATGAGACTGTGCAGTTTGAGCCAATTAATACCAAAGTTGTGGCAAGACCTAAACCTAACCCATTGATGACTGTCATGGTCACAGCTAGGAGTGGACATAGTCCAAGCAGTTGTACTATGGCGGGGTTATTTTTCCATAATCCTTGCCAACTGAGTTCTTTAAACTGATTCATCTTATTCTACCTTGCCGTTAATTGGCTGGTCATTCATGGCTTCACAGGTCTTTGTGGCGTTAAAAAGATCTTGCTGGTGGTGCTGAAAATATAACACCGCATTTTTGACCGCTTTTACCACTGCCCGTGGGGTAATAGTTGCGCCGGTAAATTGATCAAATTGGCCACCGTCTTTTTTCACTTGCCAATCTTTGTGGTTGTCAGTGGTAACAGACTTGCCAGTAAATGCAGTAATCCAATCAGTGATACGGATATCGATTTTGTCACCTAACCCTGGAGTTTCTTTATGATCTAAAATACGTACTCCGGTCACTTCCGATTGCATATTAATGCCTACTATTAGCTCAATTTTACCACTGTATCCGTCTGGCGCAGTTGTTTCAATTGCAACCGCTGAAGGCGCGTTGTTCATTCTTGCTAAATATACGGTCTGGGGGGCTTTTGAGCCTAAATATTCAGTATCTACAACCTGAGTGCAATCATGGTGAATATCATTATCGTATAAAGACTGCGGAATAATTGCGTTCAAAATAGCCAGGCGTTTTTGTATTTGCTGCTCGGTTATTTGATCTTCAGTTACGGCATAGGTTATGGCTATGATCGCCGTTGTCACTAAAGCAAACGCGGTGAGTTTAAGACCATTGCTAACGATACTTTGTTTCATTAACTAGTCCTCCTTACCTGTATTTCCGCTATCTATCTGTTTGACTTTAATCACGTTTGTGTGTTCTGTGTGATGGCCATAAGTCCTTGGTCTGGTGTAATAATCAATCAAAGGAACACCCATATTCATGATCAATACAGCAAATGCGATCGCATCAGGGTAACCTCCCCAAGTACGAATAATGTATACCCATGCACCTATCCCAAAACCAAAAATTATACGTCCTCGATTGGTGGTGGTCGCGGATACCGGATCGGTGGCAATAAAGAACACCCCAAGCATGAAGCCACCACTGAATAGGTGGAACATTGGACTTGCATAGACTCCATCATCTACCAAGTACATAACCAGTGACAATCCTATAATGCCAGCAATCATACCTACCGGAATATGCCATTTAATGACATTTACTTTTAATAACAGTACACCGCCTAAAAGATAGGCAAAATTGACCCAAAACCAGCCTACGCCCAGACCATTATTAAACACAGCGGTTTGCATGCTTTCCTGTACGGTTAAGCCTTGGGAAATTGCGGTTTTCACAGCATCAAGAGGGGTGGCCATTGTATAGCCATCAACGTGAGTTCGCAGTTGCTCAATACTGTAGCCGTCAGCACTAAAGCCGCTAAAAATGATACTAAATGAATCTAAAAATGATTGTGGAAATTGGCTTAATGCTTGTGGAATCGCCCAAGTAGACATTTGCACTGGAAACGAGATAAGCAGCATCACATAAGCCGCCATGGCAGGGTTGAATAAATTAAACCCTAATCCACCGTAAAGTTGTTTGACTATCGCAATGGCAAAAATACTACCTATTACAGTGATCCACCAAGGAGCAAATGGTGGAATACTCACGGCGATTAAAAAAGCGGTAACCAAAGCACTGCAATCTTTTATCGCGACTTCAAAGTTCTTTTTACGCATTTCAAGAATGGCAGCTTCAGTGACTATGATGGTGATGCTGGCGATCATAAAATGAATTAATGCTCCCCAACCGAAAAACCATGTTTGTACAGCTAAGCCTGGAATACCTGCATACATAACTAAACGCATTACCTGACCAGTATTACGTTTTACTCTTTGGTGGGGCGAGCTGGCAAATTTAAAACTCATGGGGATTAACTTTCATCCTTGTCTGCTGTGGAGCTAGACGGCTTTTTAGCGGCCTTTTCGGCACGCTTTAGTTTCGCAATACGATTTTGTTCTCGTGCTTTTGCGACTGCGGCTTCGACTTTTTGCTTGCGAATTTGTGCAGCAGTTAATTTTTCTGGTTGCTGGCTTGTTTGCAACTCATCATTAGCGACTTCAGGTTGTTCTGAATTTTTCTCAGTGGATATTTGTTTTTCTACCGATGGACTTGCTGCGGGCTTAGCGTTAGCTAATTTTTTAGCCTTGGCTTTGGCAATTGCCGCTGCTATTGCTTTTTGTTTTGCTGTGGGCTCTGATTTTTCCTGATGCACATCTTCAGTTTGCAGTTGTTGTTGCTCGTCGGTAACTGGCGTCGTGTTTAACGCAGTCTCTGTTTTTGCTGTTTCAGCTTGTTGCGCCTGCTTAATCGCTTCGCGTTTTGCTTTTGCTTTAGCGATAGCAATCGCCACTTTTTCTTGTTTGTTGGAATTGGCAGCTTTGGCTGGTGCTTCAGGTACAACATCACTTGTTGTGGGAGCTTTATTTGCGTCCGTTTCTTTTATTCCAGTATTGCTATCTTCCGACGCGGGGTTGGCTTCTTTTTCCGCCGCTTCCTTGGCCGCTGCGCGTTTCGCTTTGGCTCGAGCAATAGCCGCTGCAACTTTGTCTTGTTTGCTATTATTAGCTGTTTGCGGTGCTTCTGAGGCTTCGCTTGTTTGTGCTTTTTGAGGAGACGCTTGTTGCGACTCTAACTGAGCCGAGTTGGCTTGTTTTTTAGCTTTTGCTCGCGCTAAGGCCGCCGCTATCTTGTCTTTCGCATCATTGCCTTTGTCGCTCATTGCTTTTCTGCGCGCTTCGGCCGCTTTGGCATGTTTTTCTTCGCGCTCTTTTTGCTCTCTTTCTAAGCGTTCTTTACGTGCCTCGAATCTTAATCTGGCTTTGTCGGCTTGTGCTTTTTCCTGTTCTTGGGTGCGTATATCGGCTTTGGCAACACGATAATAGTGAACCAGGGGAATTTCACTGGGGCAAACGTATGCGCAGGCACCACATTCAATACAATCAAATAGGTTTAATTCATTGGCCTTTTCATATTCTTTCGCTTGGCTGTGCCAAAATAATTGTTGTGGCAGCAAGCTAGCAGGGCAGGCGTCTGCACAGGCACTGCATCGAATACAAGGCTGCTCTGCGCCGGGGGCTTGAATTTCATTGGCTGATGGGGCAAGTATACAATTGGTTATTTTAACCACCGGCACCTGATCATCAACAATTTCAAACCCCATCATAGGCCCACCCATAATGAGCTTTCGATCCCGCTGTTTGTGAGCCTTATATTGACCAATTTCCAACAAATGTGAGATGGGTGTACCTATGGGCGCCCAAACGTTCTGCGGACGTTTGAATGCTTGTCCGGTTAACGTAACCACGCGCCGAATAAGAGGAGTCCCAGTAAAAATAGCATCGGCAATGGCGAAACAGGTTCCTACGTTTTGCATAATGACACCCACATCAATGGGCAGTCCGTTTCCGGGTACTTCGCGATTAGTTAAAATTTGAATCAGTTGTTTTTCACCGCCCGCGGGGTATTTGGTTGGGATGGCAACAACTCTGTACTTAGCATTTTCCTGACAAGCAACTTGCATAGCTTCAATTGCTTCAGGTTTATTGTCTTCAACCGCAATAATCACTAACTTTGGTGCTAACAGGTGCACTAAAATATCAATACCTTGTCGAATCTGCCATGCATGCTCGCGCATCAGCCGATCGTCAGACGTTATGTAGGGCTCACATTCCACACCATTGATAATCAAAAATTCAACATTTTTCTTCGGAGACGATTTAATATGGGTTGGAAAACCAGCTCCTCCCATACCGCTAATACCAGCATTACATATTGCTTCAACGATTTTTGATTTGGGTTTTTGTTGATAATCTAAAATAGGGTTAAGGGGAGCCCAGGTTTCAAATTCATCGGTAGTTATTTCTATAGCCAGCTCTGGCAGGCCGGAAGGGTGAGCTGAAACATGGGGTCCAATGTGACGAATGTAACCCGATGTGGGGGCATGTACAGGGACCGAAAAGGGATTTGTACTATGACTCAAAGGTTGTCCTTTGAGTACTCGATCGCCTTCCTTGACTAATAAGCCTCCCTCTACGCCAATATGTTGCTTCACCATAACATGCAGAGTTTTTGGCATGGTTATAGTTTCAATGGCTTTTTGATTAGAGAGTGATTTCAGCTCAGGTGGATGCACACCACCATGAAAGTCCCACAATCGGCCTTGATTTAATCGTTGTAAAATACTGTCATAATCAGAATACAATTTAAACTTCCTCAATTGACTTGTTTTACTGGAATAGCATCGAGTTGCCATCGCCATGAAGAAGTATTCTGTTCAACCGGAATCATGTCGATACAATCAACTGGACAAGGCTCCACACACAAATCACATCCGGTACATTCATCTTGAATAACAGTATGCATTTGTTTGGCTGCACCAATAATCGCGTCCACTGGGCAAGCTTGAATACATTTAGTACAGCCAATACATTCATCTTCGCGAATAAAAGCGACTTTTTTGACGTCTTCTTGCCCATGGGCGGCATCTAAAGGTTTCGCTTCAACCCCCATTAACTCGGCCAATTGTTTGATGGTGGCGTCTCCACCAGGAGGGCATTTGTTAATGTCATCACCGTTAGCAATGGATTCTGCATAAGGACGACAACCTGGAAAGCCACATTGGCCACATTGGGTTTGAGGTAAAAGTGCATCTATTTGTTCGACTAGGGGATCACTTTCAACGCGAAATCGAATCGCGGCATAACCGAGTATCGCGCCGAAAATAAGCGCCATGATTCCTATTACAATAAGTGCGATCACTAACGTCATTAAAACTTCACCAAACCAGTAAAGCCCATAAATGCCATCGACATTAAGCCCGCGGTAATCATTGCTATGGAAGCTCCTTTAAAAGGAGAGGGCACATTTGCAGCAGCTAATCGCTCACGCATAGCAGAAAAAAGTATTAACACTAAGGAGAAACCAAGCGCGGCGCCAAAACCATAAATAACCGACTCTACAAAATTATGATCTTGATTAACATTAAGTAAGGCAACACCTAAAACCGCACAATTGGTGGTGATAAGCGGTAAAAAAATACCAAGTAAACGATATAAGGTTGGACTTGTTTTATGCACCACCATTTCAGTAAATTGCACAACTACTGCTATAACGAGTATAAAACTCAAGGTGCGCAGATAACCCATACCTAGTGGCTGAAGAACATAATGTTCGACTAAGTAGCTGGTTAAAGAGGCGAGGGTAAGTACGAAAGTCGTTGCCATTGACATGCCAATCGCAGTTTCTAACCGGTTAGACACACCCATAAACGGGCATAGACCCAGAAATTGGACCAATACGAAGTTATTTACCAGTACTGTACCTACTAATAAAACTAAAAATTCACTCATTTGATATGTGTATCGCCCAACGATGATGCAAACAGTGTCTATTATCTCTGTTTACAGACCGATTAACAACTTGATATTCATAAGGTTATTGCGGCCAAAATTTAGCCAAATTTGTACATTAAAAAGATATTAAGAGATAGAGCCAGGAGATTTGGCTCCCCCTCCCCGACTCGAACGGGGGACCTGCGGATTAACAGTCCGTCGCTCTAACCAACTGAGCTAAGGGGGACCTGATTTCAACGGAGGCGAATATTAATGAGCATCAACCGTTCTGTCAATACAATATCTTAGTTTTTTAGGCTTTCTTTCAAATTGATTGAATAAGCAGCTATTTTCGCTTTAAAAATAGCTCATATTTAGCAGTTAGCGCTATTTTTATTACTCAAACTCGATTTTGATAAAATTAAAAATTTTAAAAAAAACTACTTTTCCGGCTAAAACAACATCTCTTTTTCTTTTAGCAAATTAGAAAAGTTTTAGCAAATTAGAAAAGCACTAAAAAATTTCGCGTACTAGATATAAAAAACTTCAAGCTGTCATTTTTAAAATTTAGAAAGAACTGTTTTTACGTTACAAATTAGCAACTAAATTGCGCAATAATTCGGCAATAAAAGTGCCAGAATTACTTTGAACTTTAATTAGCAAAAATACAGCTTACTATACTATTTTGTTATAAAGATTTAGTTGATCACTGTGTTTTACAACAGTGTTTAATAAATCTGAAACATAAACTTATAGCCCGTCAGGTTAGCGTTGACTTACCTAATTTTTAGTCACATTACTGTAACATAGCGGCTTTATTGGTGTTAGTGCAGTTATCCACTAATCCTGTGGATAAGTTTGTGTATAACACTTGAAAATAACAAAATCTAATTTGTTTAAAGAAGTCAATATAGCATTTGATATTTTTATGAAAAAATATTTTATTCATTATTATCAATATCTTATTGTGTTTTCGATAGAAATTGCACCAAGGTGGTACATAAAGTTACCTAACATTCGTTTTCCTGTGTGTAGTTTTGCTAGGTAGATAGAATCTGTTTAGTAAGATGTTGAAAAATTGACAATTTATTAACATTTTTCGGCAGTTAATAAAAACTTAAAATTTTCCGTTCCGAGACGATCAGATCAATGGGATCCTTATCTAAGCAGTAAAAAATATATAAATAGGCATATATTCGAAAATCTGTCTGTCATATAATTATGTGCTTGCTTTCGCAGCGCAATTACACCCCAAATAAAGTAAAAAGTAGTTTAGGCATAGTTAATTTTCACTATGTCTATTATCATTGTCGATTAGCCTTAACGAGTACAAATACAGTGAATGAGTCCAAAGCAACAAACCGAAACAATGATTTGCTGAATGGTCCCATTTTCGAAACATTAAGACGGATGACGTTGCCAATGATTTTGGCGATGATTATGTTGATGACGTTTGGATTAGCCGACACGTTTTTTGTGAGTATGTTGGGTACTGAAGAACTGGCAGCAATCAGCTTCACATTTCCTGTCACATTTACCATTATTAGCTTAAACATAGGTCTTGGCATCGGCACCTCAGCGATTATTGGTCGTTCCTTGGGGTCAGGTGAAACTCACTTAGCCAAGGAATTTGCCACTGGCGCTTTAATGCTCTCTTTTATTTTAGTCGGTGCGTTGGCTTTTATCGGTTATTTAACTATTGACCCTATTTTTCGTTTGATGGGGGCAACAGATGACTTATTGCCTTACATAAATGACTATATGGTGGTGTGGTATGCAGCGGCCATATTTTTAGCTGTTCCCATGGTGGGAAATAGTGTTTTAAGAGCCGCGGGAGATACTAAAACCCCAAGTATTATTATGACCTGTGGTGGCATAATTAACGTTATTTTAGATCCCATCTTTATTTTTGGTTGGGGACCCGTTCCAGCGATGGGAATTCAAGGTGCGGCGCTAGCTACCGCTATTGCTTGGGGGATAGGGCTGCTCTATATATTGTATTTACTTGCCGTAAAACGGAAATTAATGCTTCCTCGGTTATTGACCTTAAAAGAGCTAAAGCTGACCAGTGGTGGGGTTTTACGAATAGGTTTACCTGCGGCTGGAGCCAATATGCTAACTCCAATTGCTGGCGGCATAATCACTGCAATTGCTGCTGGTTATGGTCCTGGAGCCGTAGCGGCTTGGGGCGTGGGAAGTCGCTTAGAATCGATTGCCAGTATCTTGGTGTTAGCACTATCAATGTCGTTACCTCCGTTTATCAGTCAAAATTTTGGGGCTAACAAAGTTACTCGAGTTGCTTCTAGTTACGCACTTTCGCTTAAGTTTGTACTCATTATTCAGCTAGTTGTTTACCTTCTTCTGTGTTTAGTCGCACCATTTGTTGCCTCTTTGTTTGCCGAAGAACAGCAGGTTGCAGACTTAATTGTTTTATTTTTGTATATAGTGCCCCTTGGTTATGGATTGCAGGGCGTTGTTATTCTCACAAATTCTTCCTTTAATGCCATGCATCAACCGATATCAGCATTGATCTTAAGCGTCATTAGGTTATTTTTGTTTTTTGTACCATTGGCTTATTTAGGAAGCGAGTTGTTAGATATTAAAGGCATGTTTTTTGGCATTATATTAGCTAATATTTGTACCGCAATTGTAGCTTACGTTTGGTTTACGAAGAGCATCAATACGCGACACCAACCTGCCTAATTAAGTAAGGAAAAAGAATTGAGTCGACCATTTGAATTATCCTCACATTATCAACCCGCGGGTGATCAGCCCCAAGCGATCGAAAAACTTGTCGATGGCTTGGAAAGCGGGTTAGCAAATCAAACATTGTTGGGGGTAACTGGTTCTGGTAAAACCTTTACAATGGCGAATATTGTCTCGCAAGTACAAAGACCGACGTTAATTCTTGCTCACAATAAAACCCTCGCAGCGCAATTATACGGAGAAATGAAAGAGTTTTTTCCTAACAACGCTGTTGAGTATTTTGTTTCTTACTACGATTATTATCAGCCCGAAGCTTACGTTCCGAGTACTGATACCTTCATTGAAAAAGACTCTTCCATAAATGACCATATTGAACAAATGCGATTGTCAGCCACCAAGTCTTTGATGGAGCGTCGCGACGTTATTATTGTGTCGAGTGTTTCAGCTATTTATGGACTAGGTGATCCTGAGTCTTATATGAAAATGTTGTTACATTTGCGTCAAGGGGATTTAATGGATCAACGGGCTATTCTTCGTCGCTTAGCGGAGTTGCAATATGCTCGCAACGATGTCTCTTTTGAGCGTGGTACTTTTCGTGTGCGCGGTGATGTAATTGATATTTTTCCGGCTGATTCGGAGAAGCAAGGAATCAGAGTCGAGTTGTTTGATGAAGAAATCGATGCCATTCGATTATTTGATCCATTGACTGGCAGCGTTGAACAAACTGTTACTCGCGCCACTGTCTTTCCGAAAACGCACTATGTTACTCCACGGGAAAAGATCTTGGAGGCAATAGGGCATATTAAAGTAGAGCTCAAAGATCGCAGAGAACAACTGAAATCAGTACATAAATTAGTTGAAGAGCAACGCATAGTGCAGCGTACTCAATTTGATATGGAAATGATGCAAGAGTTAGGTTACTGCTCTGGTATTGAAAATTATTCTCGGTATTTATCAGGCAGAGCGCCTGGTGAGCCACCGCCAACATTATTAGATTATTTTCCAGCCGACGGTTTGTTGTTTGTGGATGAGTCGCATGTGACGGTTTCGCAAATTGGTGCCATGTACAAAGGCGACCGTTCTCGTAAAGAAACCCTCGTTGAATTCGGTTTTAGGTTGCCTTCAGCATTAGATAACCGACCATTAAAGTTTGAAGAATTTGAACAAATTTCTCCACAAACTATTTATGTTTCAGCCACGCCCGGTAAGTATGAAATTGAAAAGTCCGGTGACGATATCGTTGAGCAAGTTGTTAGACCAACAGGTTTGTTAGATCCTGAAGTAGAAGTGAGACCCGTTGCTAGCCAGGTTGACGACGTAATGTCGGAAATAAACTTGCGTGTGGTGAAAAACGAAAGAGTGTTAGTAACCACGCTAACCAAACGCATGGCGGAAGACCTCACGGATTATCTGGATGAACATGGCATTCGAGTAAGATATCTGCATTCAGACATAGATACGGTTGAGCGTATTGAAATTATCCGCGATTTACGATTGGGTAAATTCGATGTTCTAGTGGGGATTAACCTGCTTCGAGAAGGTTTGGATATGCCAGAAGTTTCATTAGTCGCCATTTTAGATGCTGATAAGGAAGGCTTTTTGCGCTCTGATCGCTCACTGATTCAGTCTATGGGGCGGGCTGCTCGAAACGTGAATGGCAAAGCAATACTCTATGCCGACCGAATCACAGGTTCAATGCAACGAGCAATGGAAGAAACCGAGCGCCGACGGGAGAAGCAACATCAACATAACCTTGATAATGGTATCGTGCCCACGCAATTAAACAAACCTATTACCGATATTATGGATATAGGAGAGGGTAATTCGGTGGATGTTGGTGGCAAAGTTAAATTGCGTAAAATTGCTGAAGCGAATAAAACATACAAAGCAATGACAGCCACAGAGTTGATGGCGAAAATTGCTGAATTAGAAAAGCAAATGTTCACTGCAGCCAGAGAGTTGGAATTTGAAAAAGCGGCGAGTTTACGAGATGAAGTGGAACTTCTTCGTGAGCAAAGTGTAAAACTATCTTAGGGGGATTGAAGATAGTTTTGCTATGTACTAATGGCTACTTACTTGTGATGACGAGAGTGTTGAGGGGCAAAAAGGTATGAGTTTAGATAAGGTTGTGACTTTGAGTTAAGTGTTTTAAATCCCTAAAACATCAATAGAATAAACTGTAATTAATGATTGTAATACAGTGGCAGCTTGCCTAATATAGCAATTAGAGTATCTATTTATATACCTTAACTTGGTGTTTTTATGTTAAACCGCTTACAAGAATCAGACATAAAATTGTTACGTGTTTTCTATGCTGTCGCCTCATGCAACGGCTTCACCGCTGCTGAACCTGTGCTTAGAATGCAACGTCCGAATATCAGTGCTGCAATTAAAAAGCTCGAAGAAAGATTAGATCTAGTGCTTTGTCATCGAGGCCGTGGCGGTTTCCAAATGACCAAAGAGGGTGAAGTAGTTTTTCAGGAAACTAAACGAATCTTTAATGCTTTTGATAATTTTGTGTTTAACTTGAAGAGTTTACATGATGATTATTCTGGCCATATCACACTAGTATTGATGGCTGGATTACCTCTTTCTATGCAGCTTGCTGTTAGTAAAGCAGTTAAAAGCACAATGAAAAAATTTGATGATATTCACGTCAATATACAAACCCGACTTTACAATGAAGTTGAGCATGTGGCCTTATCCGGCGAGTGTCATTTAGTTATCTCAACTTATGACATGGTAAAACCAGAATCGGTAACCTTCCATACTGTTGATCATATTTGTCATGGAAGATTATATTGCGCCCCTTCACATCCGTTGGCTAAGTATAAAGAAGCTTTACCTGAGACCGTGAAGATAGAAGATTATCCGGCAATTGGGATTTCAGGGTTGTCCTCAGCTAATTATATTCAAGATGAAAGACGTTTAGCTATTCAAACGTTTTCTGACTCTTTCGATGGCTGCATGTCGGCTATCATGACTGGTGAGTATGTAGGTTTGTTGCCTGATTATATGACCAAAGAACAAGGCGCTGGCTTAGGCTTAGTCCCTGTTGGTGGTGGTAATATGTTCAAATTTGAACATGAGTTATTTGTTATGAACGGCAAAAATACACGCTTAAACCCAGTATTGCGTCACTGCATTAAAGAGCTCAGTCACTTTATCAAAGAAAGTCAGAAGTAAATTTGAATTTTAATTCATAAAAAATGCCAGCATAATTGCTGGCATTTGATTTTAGATAGTCTTATTTTTAACGCTGAAACTCGCTGGTTTTACTCCATTGTGGCCAATCATTTGAGTTGGCAATGCTGTAGCCCACATCGAATAACATTTGCGTATCTTCTTGAATGCCGCCAAAGTCCCAGTTTTCTCTGAATTGATCACATACCTGATGGTAACAACCTTTTACTACTACACTGGCGCGTTTACGATATTTAGCGGTCGCTTCGTCTATTGGTTCGTTGCCACCTTTAGCATAAAGGGCAGGGACCCCTTGTTTTGCGAAACTGAAATGATCGGAACGATAATATGATCCAGCTTCCGGTCTATCTTCTTGTGTCAGATAACGGCCTTGCTTAGTGACGGCTGACTGAAGATAGTTCTCTAAATCAGATTTCCCCATTCCCACAACTGAAACATTATTTGTTCTGCCTAAAACGTTGAGGGCATCCATGTTTAGATTTGCTACGGTTTTATCTAACGGAATAATTGGGTGTTCGGAATAGTATTTAGAGCCAAGCAAACCTTGCTCTTCAGCTGTTACAATTAAAAAGGTAATTGAACGTGCTGGACGAATAGAAAGCTCTGAAAATGCTTTTGCCATAGTTAAACTGGCGGCTACCCCTGTCGCATTATCGTGAGCACCATTATAGATTTGGTCCCCTTTTAAACTGGTGTCCATGCCTAAATGATCCCAGTGCGCGGTGTAAATTATGTGTTCGTCAGGAGCGACGCTGCCAGGTAATGTTGCGATAACATTATTGCTCACTGACTTTTTCAGCTTACTGTTTATTGTAATTGAAGCTGTTGTGCCTAATGCTTTGGAGTAGGGGCCTTGCATTGCTTGGGCTTTTTCATGGCTGAAATCAAGGCCTGCTTCGGCAAACACTTTGTTGGCGGCTTCAAGACTAATCCAACCTTCTACCGCGACTCTGTCTGAGTTACCATTTTTGGAAACTAAACTGTATTGCGGGCCACTCCAGCTGTTGGATACAACTGACCAACCGTATGAGGCTGGCGCTGTTTCATGGACTATAATGGCTGCTTCAGCGCCTTGACGGCTGGCTTCTTCATATTTGTATGTCCAGCGACCATAGTAAGTCATAGTTTTACCTTGAAACTTACCACTTTCGGGATTTTCGAACCCAGGATCATTAACTAAAATGACCACGGTTTTGCCTTTTACATCTAGGCCTTCATAGTCATTCCAATTGTATTCTGGTGCATTTACACCGTAACCAACGAATACAATTTCGGAGTCATTCAGATTAACTTGGGCAGTTTCACGTTTCGAAGATGCAACCATATTTTTTTGGTATTCAAATGTATTTTGTCCCATGCGTAGTTGCATGTTTGGATCAGCAGTAATTTCCATTAATTCCACTGCTTGAAGATAACTATTACCATTGCCAGGTTGAAATCCTAGCGTTTTGAAATTATTCACTAAATACTCAAGGGTTTTCGTTTCCCCTGCTGAGGTTGGTGCTCTACCTTCAAATTCGTCAGACGATATAGTTTTGACGTGCTGTTTCAACTCCTGTTCACTGATGCTGTCATACACCTGCTGGAAGTTACTTTGCGGACTATTGCTGTCTGGGAGTTGTTCACATCCGGCCAAAGCCAAAATCGAAAAAACAACGGGAAAAATAAAACGTCGTGATTGCATATTGTTACTCTTATTATTACATTTGCGTCCAGTATAAGAAATCCATCAAAAAGACTCTAGTAGCCAATGACAACACTTAACCCAACATCGTCTAGCGAATGCCAAGAATTGTGGACAGGCATTGCAAAAAGGCCGCCTTTTACTGAACTTGAACAGCGTTATAGCTTAACTAAATTTGAGCACTTATTGCATGCAGACACGCTCAACACTTTAAAAAATAGGCTTATTACCACAGAGAATGGCTCTACCCAACGTGGACATACCCAACGTGGACAGGCACCGCAAAATGATTTCAGTCAGAGTTTGAATCATGGACAGGCATGTCAAATTGATTTTAAACAGTCTTTTAAATGTCAAAATTCCATGTCTGATTCGGAAGACTATTACGAAACCATCATTTTCAAAGACAAAATTATTCCTACCCGACCTAATTCTTGGCATGACTTATTTAATGGTTTGATTTGGCTTAATTTTCCTAAAACTAAAACACTTTTAAACGAGTGGCATGTTGAAGATATTCAATCCCATGGTTTAACACCGCGTACCCATCGACGAAACCAAATTACACTGTTTGATGAATGTGGCGTTATTTTGGCTGTCTCGGATCCACAAATATGTGAAAACCTGTCTAATCATCAATGGAAAAAGGTTTTTATTGAAGACAGACATAAGTGGGCAAATTATAACTCGTATTTACATCACGATTTGGAGCGGCTAAATAACCAGGACAGTCATGTTAAGATGCCGGCAGCTAAAGCGTTTGTTTTTGGACACGCAAATTATGAAATGCTTCTAAATCCTTTTATCGGGTTGACTGGGAAATGGTTAGCTGTAAGAGTTGATAACAGTTTTTTCGAGGAAAATTATGATCGGCAGTTAACTATTTTAGATTCTGCTATTTATGAGCTTTTAAATCGTAAACATTTGCTTTCAAACTCGAGAAAACTATCACCCATTCCGCTTTTAGGCATACCAGGTTGGCACTTAGCAAACGAGAACGAAGACTTCTACATGAATCAGGACTACTTCAGACCCGCTCGCTCAAAATAACTTTGCCATGGTTATTTCATTAATAACAAGAAAAACCACAGTACTATTATTATTGCAAAAGGCGCAATTGCAATTGTATAAATCTTCGAACTGTTAAATTTGGTCCAGCGGCTAAGTCCCACAGCTATCAGGTAAATACTAAAAAATAGTTCAGGCTTTATTAAATTAGCTAACCCATACCACTTTGAACCTTCGTCTAAACTTAACCAATACGACAAAGCTAGAGGGTTTAATTGGCCAATGGAAATTTGATTGTTTTCAGCTAAAGTCAGGCTGATTAAGGCCGCAATAAAACCAATTACCGAGGGTAACGAGACCCACCATGTAAAACCGTACCAATCTGTAAACCCATTAATACACTCATCATCTGTTTTAGCGACTAAGTTGAGATAAGCAGCAAGTATTAAATTGATGATTACTTGGAATAAAAAAGCAACGATAAGCATACCAGTAACTAGAAAATCTGGTTTGATTTGCGCTCGAATATTATTTTGTTCGGCAGGACTAAGATTACCAGCTGTACTATTAACGATAAAATCACGATACCATTCAAAATCAACAAAATTGTAATATAAATATATTGGTAGTAATACAAAACTCATAACTAATATGAAAGGTATCCAAGACCAATTATTATTATTGTTAGCAGCTTCAAAAACTCCATTTGGTTTTGTGAATATTTGTAGAGATGCTTGGAATGGATTAGTGGGTTGCATAACAAAGGTGCTCTCGTTAGGTTAAAGTTTTTCTTGATTCACTCTAAATGGCGTAGTTGTTTTATTTTATATAAATGTAAAGCAGAACTTTTTCAATTATATGTAATAAATCCAGCAAGTTATACACTATTGAACAAGTATGTCCGAATTACAGGCATTTGCTTGAATATTGACTGTTTAGTTTACTTTATAAATCTGTAGAGTTTATCTAGCTAAAATGCAATCAGGGAAAAGTAATGATAGAAATAAAGAGCTTAGCTAAAAAGTTTGAGGTTGAGAATCCCAAAAAACTTAGCGAGCAAGAAAAGAAAGATCCTCGCCTTAAAGGCCGGTACTTCCATTCTGTATTGGATGTGACGTTTAAAGTAAATAAGGGGGAGGTACTTGGTTTACTCGGCCCTAATGGGGCAGGTAAAACTACAACTTTAAGAATGCTATCTACGGCCCTGCAACCAAATCAGGGAAGTGTCTTTATAAACGACGTTAATGTATTAGAAGATCCCTTAGTTGCTCGTCAGAAAATTGGATTTCTATCAGGTTCCACAGGGTTATATGGTCGTTTGACTGGTCGTGAAAATATTGAGTATTTTGGACAGTTGCACGGTATGCATAAACAAGAAATCGAAAGTCGCATAACAGAATTATCAGACTTGTTAGAAATGGGAACTTTTTTGGATCGACGAAGTGAAAACTTTTCTACTGGAATGAAGCAAAAAACATCAATTGCCAGAGCTGTAGTCCATAATCCTGAAGTCGTTATATTGGATGAGCCAACTACAGGTCTAGACATAATGGCGACTCAAACTGTGCTGGATTTTATTCGTAGTTTGAAAAACAAAGATATCCCCGTCATTTTTTCGACTCACCATCTCAGTGAAGTGGAGGAGTTATGTGACAGAGTAACTGTTATTGATAAAGGGATTAGTCAGTTTGATGGCAGTCTTGATGAATTTAGGAGACAGGCAATAGATGGTAATTTACATGATGCTTTCTTAGCCACCATTCAAAAGGGAGAGTCATAATGTGGTTGGTGTTTTTAAAAGAATTAAAAGAACTAGTCAGAGATAAAAAAACGCTATTTTTTATGATTGCGGTTCCCATACTTGTAATGCCTGCTTTCGCTGGTATAGCTATTTATTTTGCGCAAAATGCCGCGACTGAAGCACAAAATAAAGTGTTGAATTATGCGTTGATAGGAGGACAGTACGCTCCTGATATTGATGCTAAATTAATGCAAATTGATGGTTTAAAAAGAGTTGAAATCAATCAGCAGACGGATTACAAAAAATTGATCCAAGAGAATACAGTCGATTTTGTCTTAGAAATTCCAGCAAATTACTCTGATGACGTTTTGCAATCTGGACAGGCACTGCTAAAACTTCATCTAAATGATTCTGGCTTGAATCGCGTTTTTTATCGTGTAAATGAAATAGTTGATGAACAACTTCAAAAATTAAGGGCGTCCGCTTTTGCTAAATTGAATTTATCAGAAGAACAACAAATTGCTGTATTAAATCCGATTATTCTAGAGAAAGTTAATACTGCTGACAGCCGCGAAAATTGGGGAGAGAAAATAGGTGGTTTGATACCTTACTTTATTTTTATATTGTGTCTTCAAGGGGCAATGTTTCCGGCTGCAGATTTAGGGGCAGGAGAAAAGGAAAGAGGAACCTTAGAGACCTTGTTAATTTCGCCTATTGAGCGCTACAAACTAGTATTAGGTAAATTTCTAACTATCGCCTTTGCAGGTTTAACTTCAGCACTCATTACTGTCACCAGCATGGCATTATGGGGGCTGATACTTAGTCAGGGTTTAGCGATTGAGTTTGTGGTGACATTTATGTCTTCCATTGGCGCTGTAGACTTTATTCTGATGTTCCTGATGTTAATTCCCGTGGTAGCTATTTTCGCATCTATTTTATTAAGCCTGTCCATCTACGCTAAAAGTTACAAGGAGGCGCAAAGTTATATGGGGACGTTGATGATGTTGTTGTTTATCCCTATCTTTTTAGCCATGGCGCCCGGGGTTGAACTGAAAGGGATTTGGGCTTGGGTACCTTTAACTAACGTTGCATTGGCTATAAAAGAATTGATTAAAGGTACAATGGATTATTTTCAGTTGATTGCAATTTTCGGGTCTACGGCTTTGATTGCCGCAGGTTTGTTGGCATTTTGCGTAAACTGGTTTAATAAAGAAAAAGTTCTGTTCCGTTAATTGTAAATTGGTCGCATTAGAATTTGTGTTGCAGATATTATTCTTTAGGCTCTTACTCAATAATAATTATCTGTGACACTTAGTATTCTTTTCCTGTTCGTATGTTCTTTGAATCGTTTTAAGGCGTGATAACTACCTGCTGCAAGACCATAAATCGCTTCGAATTGGTGACTGAGAGTAAACCAAGTTGATTCAATAAAATTCAGTTTGGTTAGAATACTCTGTTGAGAAGTAGTAACTAAATTGTCATGCGATGGATTGGATATTTTAGCTGTTTCCCTCACTAAGCTTATATAATCGATCAAATTTAAAGGTAAGCACGACTCTTTGTCATTTTCAGAAACAAAAGGCATTAATTCGCGAGGTTGAATACCTTTTTGAAATGCCGCAATGCGTCGTTTAATGCTAGTGTGACTCGAAGTTTCAGGTGTAGCCTCTATCTTAGCTCTAATAGGGTTTAAATCGACATATACCATGCAAGCGGTTAGCGCTTTTTTGTCTAGCAACGCTTGGGATTTAAATCTACCTTCCCAAAAATGCCCAGTACACTTATCTTCTAGATTTGCCCGTCGAGCAATCGGTTCATTCAACTCGCGCATAAACCAACTAATATCAAATAAGCGCTGACGATATATTGATATTGTACTATTGAGGGCTTGTCTTTGGGCTTCGTTCAATTCCAGTGATTTAGTTTGGATAAACTGCAGAGCTAATTCGGTTGGCTTGTGTATTTTTTGCCAATTTTTGATGACGTCTGTGTCTGATAAACCAAGTGCTTTAGTTTTATTTACATGCAATACCACGTGAATATGGTTGCTCATGACTGCATAGGCACATACATCAATGCAAAAAACAGATGTGAGTAATAATAATCGGTCCTCAACCCATTGGCGTCGATGTTCATAGTTTTGGCCGCTATGAGTGTCTATGCCACATAGGAAGGCACGGCGAACGCACCTAGATACACAGTGGTAATACGGCGTATCAACCAGGCTAATTTGATGCTTCCTTGCAACAGGCATTTTTTAATCCATTTTTAATGCAATTCACAATAGCTTAGTAGTAATTTTGGTAATGAGAAGTCTAGTTTAAATTGAATTCAGGTCTAGTTTGGTTGCCTGTCCACAAATTGTAGTTTTGGTGCCTGTCCACGATTTGGTACCGTCCACGATTTGGTACCAAAATTTTGTAGTAGGAATTTTAGAATTAGAGGCTGTAAGAATACTTCAACAGCAGCAAAACGATACTCGAATACAGTAAAGAAACTGGCCAACCAAAGTTGATAAAATGTTTAAATTTATAATTGGCGGCATTAAACGCTAATAAATTGGTTTGATATCCATAAGGTGATAAAAAACTAGCGCTGGCAGCGAATGCTACCGCTAATGCGAAGGGCATAAGTGGAACTTCTAGCAGTTGAACTACACCGTATGCGAAAGGAAACATCAGGGCTGCGGCTGCATTGTTGGTGACCAATTCTGTCAACAGTAGGGTTAACCCGTAGACAACCAGCAAAGCTATAAATGGACTGCTGTCACTTAAAAAGGGTTTTAAGGAACCGGTTATTAGATCAATTACGCCTGAAGAAGATAGGGCAGACGCTAAACTCAATGCGCCAACAATCACAATTACTAAGTTAATTGGAATGTTTCGTTTTAGCTCTGAATTATTAATAACACCGGCGACGATTAACGCGGCCATGAAAAATAATAAGCCTGAAGATAAACTGAGTACCGAAGTTGCAGCTAATAAAATGGTTAATAAAAAGCCACCAATGGTCAAAATTTCTTGAGGTTTATTTAGACGGGTTGAAATTTTTTGTTCAGAAATGATAAAGAAGTTTTTACTCAGGTTGTGCCTGTTAACAAAATCTTGTCCCGTTGCAAGTAAGAGGAAATCTCCGGCTTGCAATTTAATGTCTCCCAATTTACCAGATAACTGCTCACCATCTCTTCGAATAGCAACAACTGCAGCATCAAATAGGGCTCTAAACCCAACAGCTTTAAGGGTTTTACCTATAATTTGAGCTCGATTTGAGATGATGACTTCGGTTAAGTTATCTCTTAAAAGGCCATCTGTTTCGGCAAATAACACTAACCCCTTTATATGTGAAAGGCTGTCTACGTTCTTTATATTTCCAGAAAAAATTAATTTATCTTTTTCTAAAATCATCAGGTCGGGAGCTACTGGACTAATTAATTGCCCGTCACGAATGATTTCAACTAAAAACAATTCAGGTAAATTTCGCAAATGATTTTGTTCTACGGTTTTTCCGATCAATTCCGAATCAGCTATCACTTCAGCTTCTATAAAGTAATATTGAAAATTCCCTTTGCGGGTCTCAATATTTGGCAAAATTGGTGTTAATAAAAACATTAATAAGCCACAACTTAAGCCGGCAATCAAACCGTAAAAGGTAAAGTCCCAGAACTGGAAACCAGGGTGTCCTTGTTCAATCAGGAAGCTATCTACAATCAAGTTGGTAGATGTTCCTATAAGCGTGACTGTCCCGCCTAATATTGCGGAGTAGGACAGCGGAATAAGTAACTTTGATGCAGGGTGATGTTGATTTTGGCTGATTGGAGCAATCATACTGGCAACCACTGCGGTGTTATTTAGTAGTGCTGAGGATGCAAAAGTGAGTCCAAACAATCGCCAGTAACTCGCTTTAAAACTGGCTGTAATCAGTTTTCTGCCTAAACTTTTAATCATGGATGTCTTATCAACGGCGGTGCTAACTAACAGCAAAATAATAAGGGTCAGTAAGCCTTCGTTGGTAAGATTATGGGCAACTTCTGAAAATGTTATTTGGCCAAATAGCATTAATGCTAATGTGGAACCTGCAAACACAGAAGAAGGGCGCTTATCAGTAAAGATAAGCGCCGCAATAGTTGCGAAAAAAATCGCGATAACAGCAAATTGATTAAAATCCACAGCTGGGAGTTCGAGTAATTATAACTTGGTTATGTCAGTGGCATTCCAATGTGGGAAGTGTTTTCTAACCAAAGTATTGAACTCAATTTCAAACTCTGAGAATTGATTCACAGCCGTTGTCGCCTGTGTCTGCTCGATTATCATTCCTGCGCCCACAGTTCCATTTGTTACCCTATCTATAATGATAAACGCACCTGTAGCACGATTTTCAGTATAGGGGTCACAAGCAACCATCTGAGTAAGCTTGATATTAGCAACCGCAATCTCATTTAAGTTCAGATGTACTGCTTCTTTCTTTTCCATGGTATTGACGTCAATTAAATAATTGATATTGGTGACCGAACCCGGTACGAATTTCGTCGCAAATTTAAAACCATACTGCTTGTTTGGAATCAATGCTTCTTCATCCATCCAAACCAAATGGGTCTTAAACGTATTTCCATGTAATGGTAAATTATCCGACTTAACAATCATATCGCCACGAGATATATCAATTTCGTCTTCTAAGGTTAAGGTCGTAGTCAATGGAGCATGAGCAAGCTGTTGTTCACCTTCAAAGTTAACGATTGATTTTACCGTTGACTGTTTTCCAGATGGCAAGGTCGTAACCTTATCGCCTACTGCAATTTGACCAGATACAACTGTACCAGCAAATCCGCGGAAGTTAAGATGTGGGCGATTGACATATTGCACAGGGAAGCGGAAATCATCCAGATTGAGATCTTTACCGATTTCTATATTTTCCAACGCTGTCATCAAGGTACTTCCAGTATACCAAGGCGTGTGTTCGCTTTTATTCACCACGTTATCGCCATCAAGTGCAGACAAAGGAATAAAAGTGATATCAGGAATGTCTAGTTGTTTAGAAAACTCCAAATAATCTTGCTTAATCTCTTCAAAAACAGTCTGACTATAATCCATCAAATCCATTTTGTTGATAGCAACAATGACGTGTTTGATACCTAACAACGAGACTAAAAATGAGTGACGACGAGTTTGCGTTTTCACGCCAGCACGGGCGTCGACTAAAATAATCGCCATTTGGCAGGTTGAAGCACCTGTTACCATGTTACGCGTATATTGTTCGTGTCCTGGAGTATCTGCAATGATAAATTTACGTTTATCAGTCGAAAAATAACGGTAAGCTACATCAATGGTGATACCTTGCTCACGCTCTGATTGTAATCCATCAACCAACAAAGCAAGGTCAACTTTTTCGCCTGTTGTGCCTACTTTTTTACTGTCTTTGGTAATCGCTGCTAACTGATCTTCATAGATCATTTTTGAGTCGTGTAACAAACGTCCGATAAGCGTACTTTTGCCGTCATCTACACTTCCGCAAGTAAGAAATCGAAGAAGATCTTTTTTCTCATGTTGATCTAAGTAAGACAATATATCTTTTTGTAGTAATGTGTTTTCGCTATTCATATTTTAGCAACTCACCAAAAAATAAGGGTTTAATACAGAATCTTTTTGATTGTAACGTAACGCTGGGGCATCAGGATCCAATGGGTTGTCTGAATTGATAACGGTAACTTTACCGCCAGCAGCTTCAACTACAGCTTGTGCTGCACCTGTATCCCATTCAGATGTTGGACCTAATCGAGGATATAGGTGAGCCTTGCCTTCAGCAACCAAACACAGTTTAAGTGAACTTCCCATTGCTACTAATTCTGTCTGGCCAGGCAGAGAATCCAGTAATGATTTAATTTCAGGGCTTTGGTGTGAACGGCTACCTACGACTTGCCAGGTTTCGCCATCTTGATGTGGTTTAACGCTAATATCGTTAATTTCTCCACCATCTATCTTATATGCGCCTAGTTCACTAACACCAACATAAGTGGCATTTAGTACTGGGGCATAAACTACGCCTAAAACAGGCTTTCCGTTACTAATTAAAGCGATGTTAACGGTAAACTCACCGTTTTTCTTTACGAATTCTTTAGTGCCATCTAGTGGGTCAACCAGCCAGTAATCATCCCAGGTTTGTCTAGTTTTCCAGTCAATACTGGCAGACTCTTCTGATAAAATAGGCAGTTCCGAAATCGCTTTGAGTCCATCCACAATGATGTGATGTGCGGCTAAATCTGCTTCGGTCAAAGGACTTTCATCAGACTTTTCGTAAATAGCGAAATCTTTTTTATATATTTCAAGTATGGCTGTCCCTGCTTTATGGGTTATTTCAGCGACTTGCGTTGCGAGAGCATGGTCAAACATCAGTCTAAAAATCCTTTTTCCTGTAACATTTTAAACAATAACTCAGCAGATTCTTCTGCGCTTTGTCCTGAAAATGTTAAATGAATTTCTGGATTCTCTGGTGTTTCGTAGGTGGAATCAATTCCCGTAAAGTCTTTAATATCGCCCTGACGAGCTTTTTGATAAAGTCCTTTTGGGTCTCGTTGCTCGCAAACTTCTAAGGGAGTATCGACAAACACTTCGATAAATTCCCCTTCGGCCAGCAAACTACGACAAAAATCTCTGTCCGCTTTGAATGGCGAAATGAACGCTGTGAGTACGATTAATCCTGAATCTACAAAAAGTTTAGCCACTTCGCTGATTCGGCGTATGTTTTCAACTCTATCAGAGTCGCTAAAACCTAGGTCGCCACACAAACCGTGACGAACATTGTCACCATCAAGCAAATAAGTATGCTTGCTGGCTTCAGCTAGTTTCTTTTCTAATAAATTAGCAATAGTAGATTTGCCAGAGCCACTAAGACCTGTTAACCAAATTACTGATGGTTTTTGTGCTTTTGCTTTGGCTCTGCGTTGCTTGTCGACATCATGTTGATGCCATACGATGTTGTTAGCCATTAGAAATATCCTTCCATCTTTTTCTTCTCCATTGAACCTGAAGAGTCATGATCTATAACCCTTCCTTGACGCTCTGAAGTTTTAGTTAACAACATTTCTTGGATGACTTCAGGTAAGGTATCCGCTGTAGATTCGACAGCACCCGTTAGTGGATAACAGCCTAAGGTTCTAAATCTAACTGAACGCATTTGCGGTACTTCACCCTCTTCTAAAGGCATACGATCGTCGTCAACCATAAACAAAACCCCATCTCTTTCAACAACAGGTCTGGGTTTGGCTAAGTATAGTGAAGGGATTTCAATATTTTCTAGGTAAATATATTGCCAGATATCTAACTCAGTCCAGTTAGACATAGGGAATACACGAATACTTTCCCCTTTATTGATTTGCGAATTATAGATATTCCACAATTCTGGACGTTGATTTTTTGGATCCCAACGATGGTTATCATCACGGAAAGAGTAGACTCTTTCTTTAGCACGAGACTTCTCTTCATCGCGACGAGCCCCACCGAAAGCGGCATCAAATTTATATTTGTTCAGAGCTTGTTTTAATCCAGCCGTTTTCATTATATCGGTATGCTTGGCACTACCGTGGGAAAACGGACCTACGCCCATATCGATACCTTCTTGGTTGATATGAACTAGCAAATCTAAATCATGCTTCTTAGCCATCTTGTCACGGAATTCGATCATTTCGTGGAATTTCCAAGTGGTGTCGACATGTAATAAAGGAAAAGGAATTTTACCTGGGGCAAAAGCTTTGCGGGCTAAGTGTAATAAGACCGAAGAGTCTTTTCCTACTGAATAGAGCATTACTGGGTTATCGAATTCTGCAGCAACTTCTCTGAAAATATGAATACTTTCAGCCTCAAGCTGTTTCAAATGAGTCACTGACGGAATAGAGTTAGTCATGTTTTATTTCCACGTAAATTCGAGCGTTAGACAAAATACTTATATGCATAGAACAATAACATACTTTAGAGCAGAATAGGTATGACTATTTACTATATTTAGCAACAAAATCGTTTAAAAAAAGCAAAGGTAAACAACTTGTTAATAGCTTGTTTACCTCTGTGTTTTTTCGCCGTTTTTTACAAATCTTCTAATTCACGGTCAACGCTATCGAATGTCTGGCAAATAGTTGCTGTAGGCTTGGCTGTCATAAGACTGACACCCACAGTAAAGATACAACTTACAATAAACCCAGGTACTATTTCGTAAATGACATCGCTCAATGCCTGTCCATTGATCGTTAAGTCTGCAAAAACCCAAATGAGTACCGTTACTGCACCGGTAATCATACCGGCTAATGCACCAGCAAATGTCATGCGCTTCCAGTACAAACTAATGATAACCAATGGTCCAAAAGCCGCACCAAAACCAGCCCATGCGTTACTAACTAATGTGAGGACTGTGCTATCTCGGTCATACGCGAGCATTACCGCTACAAAAGCGACTAAAGCGACCGATATACGACCTACCATGACCAACTCTTTTTGACTGGCTCCACGACGTAAAAATGCTTGATAAAAATCACCCGTCAATGAGCTTGAGGTCACCAGTAGCTGCGATGAAATGGTACTCATAATTGCGGCTAGAATTGCTGCGAGTAAAAAACCGCCGACAAATGGGTTAAATAACAATTGTGATAACACAATAAAAATAGTTTCAGGATCTTCAATATTTCCTTGGGTTTTAGTCATATAGGCTAAACCAAACAAACCCGTTGCAACTGCGCCTGCCAAAGAGACGATCATCCAACTCATGCCAATCCGTCTCGCTACTTTCATGTCTTTGACATGTCGAATAGCCATAAATCTTACAATTATGTGTGGCTGTCCAAAATAACCGAGTCCCCAAGCAAGTAACGAAATGATGCCGATGGCCGAGAGTGCCTGTCCAGTTGATGCATCTACCCACAAACTCATCATATTCTCACTAACACTCGATATCTGTTGGGTGACTTCGCCTATACCGCCCACTTCAAACAACACAACTAAGGGAACCATAATAAGAGACACAAACATTATGCAGCCTTGCACAAAGTCAGTCATGCTCACGGCTAAGAAACCACCAAATAAGGTATATGCAACCACCACACCGGCTGTCACATAAAGACCGGTTTCGTATGTTAAACCAAAAGAGGATTCAAATAGCTTGCCGCCAGCAACGACACCGCTGGAGGTATAAAGGGTAAAAAATATAATAATCACGACGGAGGAAATAACTCGGAGTAAGCGGCTTTTGTCTTCGAATCGGTTTTCAAAATAGTCGGGTAGGGTAATAGAATTATTAGCCACTTCAGTGTAAACCCTAAGCCTTGGAGCAACCAAAATATAATTCAGGAAAGCACCTATGGTTAATCCTGCCGCGATCCAGATACTCGATAGTCCGGATACGTACATTGCGCCAGGAACTCCCATTAACATCCAACCACTCATGTCTGACGCACCTGCAGATAAGGCTGTCACTTTAGGGCTTAACGTCCTACCACCGAGCATGTATTCTGTCATGTCGGATGTGGACTCTCTGAAGGCGTAAAGGCCTATACCAAGCATCACGATAAAATACACGGTAAGTGATATGAGTGTACCTAATTCCATTGAAAATCCTTTGTTTTTAATATTTATCTCTGTATGAGTTGATCTATGCTAACAAGCATAGCGGTGGCATACTAGGGGCATCCATCTAAGCCGTAAAAATATTATTACAGTTGACCTAGTGCAACGACTAATATTAAGGCATCGAGAATTCTTAGTTTTATGAATTATTGTTTTTATGCATTTGAGCAATTAAGCCCGAATCAGCTTTATCAAATTTTGCGTTTACGCCAGAACGTTTTTGTTTTAGAACAAAAAAGTTTTTATGACGATATTGATAATCTGGATCAACTATCCAAACACTTATGTGTCTATTCACAGAAGCAGCAATTGTTGGCTTATTCACGATTACGGATTGTTGGCGAAGCATCGGTTATCGGGAAAATAGAACGAGTTGTTGTAGACAGCCATGCTCGTGGTCAAAGAATAGCAGCTCAAATGATGGATGAAATTATTGAATATTTCCAACAAGATACGAAGGTTGAAGGGCTTTTATTATCGGCTCAGGTAGATGTTATTGCGTTTTATAAAAAGTGGGGATTTGAAATAAAAAGTGAGCTATACGATGATGGCGGTATCGATCATGTGGATATGTTTCTCTCTTTTAAATAGCTCGCATGGGAAATAAAAAAGACCCAATTAATGGGCCTCTTCAAATATCAAATTGTCGAACACTACAAGTTAGACGTTAAAGCGGAAGTGAATAACATCACCGTCTTTCACAATGTAGTCTTTGCCTTCCAAACGCCATTTACCGGCGTCTTTGGCTCCTTGCTCACCTTTAAATTCTACGAAGTTGTCGTAACCAATTATTTCAGCTCGAATAAAACCTTTTTCAAAGTCTGTATGGATTTTACCGGCAGCTTGTGGTGCAGTTGAGCCTTCAGGGAAAGTCCAAGCTCTTACTTCTTGAACTCCAGCAGTAAAGTAAGTTTGTAAGGTCAATAAGTTGTAGCCCGCACGAATGACTCGGTTTAAGCCGGGTTCTGTTAAACCCAATTCATCCATAAATTCTGCTTTTTCTTCTTCATCTAACTCTGCTATTTCAGATTCAATTTCTGCGCATACTGCTACAACTACTGCATTTTCTTTTTCAGCAATAGCGCGAACTTTGTCCAGATAAGGATTATTCTCAAACCCATCTTCGTTAACGTTTGCTACATACATTGTCGGTTTAAGCGTCAGTAAGTTCATGTAGCTAATTGCGGCTAGTTCTTCTTTTTCTAGCGCCACACCGCGAAGTAAAGTTCCTTCATCCAATGCTGGCTTAATCTTTTCCAATACTTTTATTTCGAATTTTGCATCAGAATCACCACTTTTAGCTTTTTTGGCAACTCTAAGTAGTGCTTTTTCAACCGTTTCTAAATCAGCCAAGGCCAATTCAGTGTTGATAACTTCAATGTCATCTTGTGGATCAACTTTACCTGCAACATGCACGATGTTGTCATTTTCAAAACAACGAACAACATGTCCTATGGCATCTGTTTCGCGAATGTTTGCGAGAAACTTATTACCTAAACCTTCGCCTTTAGAAGCACCAGCGACCAATCCTGCAATATCAACAAATTCCATTGTGGTAGGAATGACGCGTTGCGGTTTAACGATCTCAGATAGTGCAGTCAGTCTTTCATCTGGCACAGGTACAACACCTGTATTGGGTTCAATCGTACAAAACGGAAAATTAGCCGCTTCTATGCCAGCTTTTGTTAATGCATTGAACAACGTTGATTTTCCGACGTTGGGCAAACCAACTATTCCACATTTAAAACCCATTTGGTGTTCCTTAAACTATTTGGCGCTCAGATAATCCGGCGTATGCTGTTATTCTACTTTGAATGAATGAAGGCGATTCATTGCCTTTTTTAAATCATCCTTTAACAATATTTCGGTACAACGCAATGCTTCGTCTATTGCGGCATCGATTTTTTCTTGATCTTGTTTTGACGCTTTTCCTAACACATGGCCGGTAACTCTGGATTTATCACCTGGATGACCAATGCCAATACGTAAGCGTAAAAAGTCTTTAAAGTTTCCCAGTTTTGAAACTATATCCCTGATCCCATTTTGACTGGAACTGCCGCCAACCTTGAATTTTACAATACCGGGTGGTAAATCAAGCTCATCAAATGCAACCAACATATTTTCAGGGGGGATTCGATAAAAACTGCTTAGAGCTGAAACTGCCTGACCACTTTTATTCATATAGGTGGTAGGGATCAGTAATCTAATATCCTGTCCAGCATAAGTAATGCGGCCAGTATATCCAAAAAATTTATTTTCCAATTTGAGCGTGCACCCAAATTGTTTTGCCAGTGCTTCAACAAACCATGTACCGGCATTGTGACGGGTATTTTGATATTCGGGGCCTGGATTTCCCAGGCCCACAATAAGTTGAATGTCAGACAAGCAACTTATTCCTCAGATGCAGCTTCTTCAGAATCGCCTTCTTCAGCTTCTTCTGCGCTTGGTCCTTTAGCTGTTTTAATTGTTGCTACAGCCAAGTCATGAGACTCACCTTTAGCAAGCTCAACTAAAACTACACCTTCAGGAAGCACAAGGTCAGACAAGTGAACAGTTTCACCTAGACCAACAGACTCTAAGTTAACTTCGATGAATTCTGGAAGTACGCCAGGTAAACATGTTACTTCAACATCATTCATGTGATGTTCTGCGTGACCGCCTTCAGTTTTAATTGCTTCCGCTTTATCTTCGTTGATGAAATGAAGAGGTACATTGGTTGTAACTTCTTTATTTTTATCAACACGCAAGAAATCTATGTGTGTAACTTTTGGTTTGAAAGGGTGACGTTGCATATCTTTAACAAGCGCGTCTACTTTTTCACCAGCAATGTTAAGAGTAAGAACGTGGCTATAAAAAGCTTCGAATTCTTGCGCTTGAATTACTTTGTTATGAGCTAGTGTTAGAGATACTGGGTCTTTACCAGCACCGTAAAGGATAGCAGGGACTTTGTCTTCACGACGTAGGCGGCGGCTCGCACCTTTCCCCAAGTCAGAACGAACTTCTGCATCCAAGTTGAAAATTGCATCAGACATTTTGGAACTCCAAATTAAAAAATTAAATTTTGTAGTTTCTTGCGACCAGAAACTACATAAATGCAAGTATTACCTTGCTACCCATTGAAAACGGGCGCGGAAGTCTACCACTCGAGTGAATACTTAACAAGCACTTGGTACTTTATTTAACTAGCTGTCTAAGATTTTGTATCACTTGTGGATATAGGATAGATTAGCTTTTTAGTTATTCTCAATATAGGAAATAGTTTGAATGAATCATCTTAAATCTTGGGTCGTAATATTGTGTGCCAGTTTAATCAATTTCAGCGTTTTTGCTGAGCAAACAGCGTTAGTTGGTGGACGCTTAATTGATGGGTTTGGGCACCAACCTATAGCGAATAGCGTCATTTTAATCAAAGATGGAATTATTCAACAAGTAGGCACAGTTGATACTTTACCTGTGCCTAAGGGGTATCAAATTGTTTCCACCGAAGGGATGGATGTGTTACCTGGTCTGTGGGAAAACCATGCTCATTTAATGCTCAATGGTCACTCAGACTATGTTCATTGGGATAAAGCTTACATAAACCGTTTGGCTGATGAAATTATGCCCGCGAGTGCTGTGCAACTATTGCTCGCGGGGATCACGAGTGCTCGAGATTTAGGAGCACCTTTAGATGACACCATAAGCGTTAAAAAACGAATTGAAGATGGCACTATTCCTGGTCCTAACTTATATGTGTCAGGGCCGTTCTTACAACATGAAGCCTACCCAGGAACGGAACAGTTTCGTTGGGGCATCAATGGGGTGCGTGATGCAAAGCAAAAAGTTAATAAATTAGCTGATGCAGGTATGAACATCATTAAATTAATTGATCAGGATAAAATGGAATTAGAAGAAGCCCAAGCTATTGTCGATCAAGCGCATAAAAGAGGCCTTAAAGTTATCGCGCATTCCCATAGACCGAATGAAATTAGACGCGGTCTTGAAATCGGAGTCGATAATTTTGAACATACTGGACTAACAACCTCTCCTGAGTATCCCGAAGATATTGTAAAAATGCTAAAAGAGCGCACTGCAACCGGTCGAGTAGCGGGCGGACCTTTATTTTGGACACCCACCGTTGAAGGTTTGTGGAATTATCCTGCCACTGTTGCCAATCCTGAAAAATTAGACAGCCAATGTTGGAAGCGTGGACTCAAGGAAGACACAATTACTGATATCAAAGGATCGTTAGAACATGTAGGGCAACTGGACTACATGCAACTGACACCGCTACGTAAACCTACGTTGAAACGCAAGATCGCGCAATTGAAAGACGCGGGTGTGGTTTTTCTAGTTGGCACAGATAGTGGTATTCCGGCGAAGTTTCATTGTCAAAGTACCTGGAATGAAATGGCAGTATGGGTAGATGAAATGAATATAAGTGCTATGGATACGATTCGTGCAGCAACTTATTGGCCCGCAGTTATGATGGGGGTCCATGAAAAAACGGGTACGGTTTCAGCGGGTAAAGATGCCGATATTATTGCGGTTCACGGAGATGTTTTACGTTACATTAATTTATTACAGCGGGTCGACTTTGTGATGAAAGGTGGTGTGGTTTATAAATCAGAAGGTGTGCCGGTAGAGAAAAATTTAGATTAATCTCATGTTCAAATAGATTAATATGGTTCGAGAGCCCGACATTGTTCGGGCTCAATTTTTTATACAAGACGAGAGAGGGCTCACCAAGCGTCTTTTTGCTTAACTTTACTTCTATCAATTTCAATAGCTTCTACTACTTTGAGTACTTCACCATATTGTTGAAACGTTAGTACATCAGTTAAAACATAGCCTTTTACTTCGACAACCATGCCATTTTGCAATAGTTCTTTGTTCATTCCTCTGGGCATGTATTTTTTGCCATCATTTGCGTCTAAGCCAAAAAATCCACCTTCCATACCTTTATAAACAATGGTGCCAGTAATAGTGAGCATTTCTGTTTCCTCTTGTGTGGCTTCACTGTTGTTCGCTTTTTTCAATTCTACAGCCGGTTTTGCTTGAGCCGCTGCAGACACGCTGGTATCGGCAGTATCAGTACCTGAACAACCCACAAAAAATATTATCGAAAATAGACACAGTAACTTATTCATTTTTATCCCATCAATATTATTTTGTACAATATATAACACGATACTTTGACAATTACATTTTATAAAAGTGCATAAAAAAGCCGTTTGATTTTACAATCAAACGGCTTTCAATCAATCTCGTGTACTGTTAGAAATTAGTACTCGAACATCGCTGAAATGGATTCTTCATTACTCACTCGACGAATTGCTTCAGCTAACATGTTGGACAAGGTTAGTTGTTTGACACGGCTCAAAGCTTTTATGTCATCAGCAAGTGGAATACTATCGGTGATGATAATTTCATCAATCACTGAGTTTTGAATATTTTCCACTGCATTACCAGAGAAGATCGCATGAGTTGCATAGGCATACACGTTTCTTGCACCGTGAGCTTTTAGTGCTTCAGCTGCTTTACCTAATGTACCGCCAGTGTCGATCATATCATCGACAATGATACAATCTCGATCGTTTACATCACCAATGATATGCATAACTTGTGCGACATTAGCTTTGGGACGACGTTTATCAATAATCGCCAAATCTGTGTCATTAAGCAGTTTTGCCATTGCTCGGGCTCTTACTACACCACCGATGTCTGGCGAAACTACTACTGGATTATGAAAATCACGACGACGCATATCGTCTAGCAAAATCGGTGTTCCAAATGCGTTATCTACTGGCACATCGAAGAAACCTTGAATTTGTTCTGCATGCAAGTCGATGGTTAATACGCGGTCAACACCCACGTTCGATAAGAAATCAGCCACTACCTTTGCGGTAATAGGAACACGCGCCGAGCGAACTCGTCGATCTTGACGTGCATAGCCAAAATATGGAATTACAGCGGTTATACGACCTGCTGATGCGCGACGAAGTGCGTCGATCATCACGATCAATTCCATTAGGTTATCGTTAGTTGGGGCACAAGTTGATTGAATGATAAAAACGTCAGAACCACGTACATTCTCATGGATTTCGACGCTTATTTCACCATCACTGAAGCGGCCCACACTAGCGTGGCCAAGTTTAGTATAAAGTCTATCTGCTACTTTTTGGGCGAGTTCTGGTACTGCATTACCAGCGAAAAGCTTCATGTCCGGCACAAGAAATTTCCTCAGTGCGAAAGTGTTAAGGGTAACCAATGGGCTACATTGATTCATCGCGTTTCAGGGTTGCCGCGAGCTTAGTCTAGATTGCGTTTGTCAGCAGTTAAGCCGAGGTTAATTGCATTATAGCTAAATACTCATGTAAGGGTGATGTATTAATACCTTTTGCGACAAACGCCTGACAATCTTCAGGCAAGATTCGTTTAACCTGCTCAGCTTGTTCGAAAGTGTCAAAAACAGAAAATAAGCACGCTCCTGTCCCTGTCATTCTCGACGGCGCGTATTCTAACAACTGACGTAATAAATTTGCAACTTTAGGATAGCGATCACAGACTAATTTTTGGCAATCATTGCGAGTTTTCGTAAATTCGTAATCTTGCCAGGCTATTTTAGCTGAATTTCGGATTAAATCATCCGCCGCAAAAATTTCCGCAGTGGACACGTGACAATTTGGAAAAACAATCAGATAAAATTTCGAAGGAAGCTCAGTTGCTGTGATTTTTTCTCCCACACCCTCTGCAAAAGCGGTTTTGCCATAGATGAATATAGGGACATCGGCACCTAGGGTTAATCCGATGTCAGCTAATTGCGATTCTGATAATTTCGTTTTCCACAATGCATTGAGCGCAACCAAGGTTGTTGCCGCATTGGACGAACCTCCGCCAATGCCACCTCCCATTGGAAGCTGCTTATCTAACCAGATATTGCAACCTAAAGTTGAGCCTGAAAGTTGCTGTAATTGTTTGGCTGCTTTGTAGATTAAATTATCTTCTTGGGCTACACCTTCTAGTTCGCTTTTTATGCTAATGGCGCCGTCATCAGTGACTTCAAACGCTAATTGATCACCAATATCCACTAATTGAAATAATGTTTGTAATAAATGATAACCTTTTTCATTTTGTCCATTGATGTGCAAAAAAAGGTTTAATTTGGCGGGGCTAGGCCACCAATGTTGAGGGAGCGGGCTCTGTATCATTGCATTCTCTGCCAAGAAGATATTTTAATTTTAATTTGATTCGCGGTATTTTGCGTGTTGGTCAGCTCAATAGCATGGGGTAACCAAAGTTTTTCCACTTTTTTGTAGTCAGAATAAGTTAACGTCCAAGGCACGCATTTTTTGCATTTAGCTTCTAACTTACTGACTAAACCGTACTCATCGTACACCACGTTATCATTTTTTGTATGTTGTCCTTTTACCCAAAGTCCGAGCTTTTCTACCGGAATATTCCAACCTGTTACCCGTAAAATCAATTTATTGGGGTCAGTATCGGTGAAGGTTTGGTCATCAACTTCTAATTTTGCGTAGTTATCACCACTTTGCATTTTTAAAATGCTGGTACCTATAAAGGTATTTAATTGTAAATCAAGTTGAGTTAGTTGCTGCTGCCAATTCATGTAAGCACTAACTTTATCTTCTTCACTTTTGAATGCTAAGCGCCCTTTGATTTTCCAATGGGTTAAATCTGAAAGCTGGTGTTGATGACGTTCGCTATCGATACTTTGATTAATTCTAGTCGATGTTACACAACCTGATAATAACAGTATGGTCAAACAAGCAGATATGACAAAAATCGATTTCATGCAAAGTGCCAAATTGAGATTTAGATGATTTTTTATGCGTTAATTAAGACTTCTGATAAAAAACAGCTAAAATTGAGTTGGATTGTTATTTTATATGGGAACACAGAAGCTCCACTACTTTCAATACTTTTGGCTTTTGCGTACAATGCCGCTCCCAATAATATTGCACGGTTGACTAGCATTTCTCAATGACACTGATTGCTGTAGGAATTAATCACAAAACGGCCCCTGTGGTTTTACGCGAGAAAGTTGCCTTTCCTGTGGAATCCATGGTGGAAGCGCTTGCCTCTTTGCGAGAGCATTTAGGTGCTGAAGAATCAGTAATTCTATCTACCTGCAATCGAACTGAAATTTATATATCAACTGAACATTCGTTAGGCGATAAGCTGATCAAGTGGCTTGCTAACTTTCATAATTTAGATACCAACGAACTTATTTGTCATAGTTATCTGCTTGAAGAACAAGAGGCTATCCAGCACATTTTGCGAGTCGCCAGTGGTTTAGATTCTTTAGTATTGGGTGAGCCGCAGATTCTAGGGCAGGTAAAACAAGCGTATACGAGCGCCAAAAATTATGGCGCAGTGAATAGTCAACTTGAAAAGTTATTCCAACATACTTTCTCGGTGGCAAAGAAAGTTCGAACAGAGACAGACATTGGTGCTAATGCGGTTTCCGTTGCTTTTGCTGCTGTGCAGTTATCAAAACAGATATTCTCTTCATTATCAAAAACCAAAGTTTTGTTAATAGGGGCTGGTGAAACAATAGAATTGGTTGCTAAACATCTGACCAATAATGGTGTGAATAAGATTACCGTTGCCAACCGGACATTAAGCCGTGGTAAAGAATTAGCAGAGCAAATAAACGCTAACGTTATTACACTTGCGCAAATTCCCAATGTTTTGCATGAAGCCGATATTGTCATTAGTTCTACTGCAAGTACTTTGCCCATTATCGGTAAGGGGATGGTAGAAAGTGCGCTAAAAGACCGTAAACATAAGCCTATCTTCTTCGTGGACCTTGCGGTACCTAGAGATATAGAAACCGAAGTCGCAGATTTAGATGATGCCTATTTGTATTCGGTTGATGATTTGCAACATATTGTTGAACAGAATTTGGCCAGTCGCCAACAAGCTGCCGACGAAGCTGAGTTGATCATAAGAGAACAGGCTCAGGTCTACTTTAATTGGCAAAACTCACTAGAATCGATTGATTCATTGAAATTATTTCGTCAGCAAAATAATGACGTTAAAGTTAAATTACAACAACGTGCTCTAAGCCAATTGGCCGAAGGCAAAGATCCGCAAGAAGTCGTGATAGAATTATCAAATAAACTGACCAATGCGTTACTACACGCGCCAACCAAAGCGCTGAGCCGTGCTGCATCAGAACAAGACCAAGATACATTGTCATTGCTCAGGCAAACATTGGGTCTGGATGTCGAAAAAGAACAAACAGGAAAATCATGAAAGATTCAGTAGTCAGTAAATTAGAAACCCTTATCGAACGATTTGAAGAAGTTCAGGCGTTGTTAAGTAATGCAGAAATTATTGCTGATCAAAATAAATTCCGCGCGTTATCTAAAGAATATTCTCAATTAGAAAGTGTTGTTAAAACCTTTAAGCTTTATCAGCAAGCCCAGGAAGACTTAAAATCTGCGCAAGAAATGATGCAAGAAGATGATGCAGAAATGCGCGAGATGGCACAAGAAGAGTATAAAGAAGCTAAGTCGAAAATCGAAAGTTTAGAAAATGACTTACAAATATTATTGCTGCCAAGAGATCCTAATGACGATAGCAATTGCTTCTTGGAAATCAGGGCGGGGGCTGGTGGAGATGAAGCCGCTATTTTTGCTGGTGATTTGTTTAGGATGTATAGCCGTTATGCTGAGACACAAGGCTGGCGCGTAGAGCTTATCAATGCAAACGAAGGTGAGCACGGTGGTTACAAAGAGGTGGTTGCGAATATTATCGGCGACGGTGTCTATGGAATCATGAAATTTGAATCCGGTGGACATCGAGTTCAACGGGTTCCTGAAACGGAATCTCAAGGCCGAATTCATACCTCTGCTTGTACTGTTGCAGTATTGCCTGAAATACCAGAATCTGAAGCAATTGAAATTAATCCTTCAGACCTAAGAATTGATACGTTCCGGGCATCGGGGGCGGGAGGACAGCACGTCAACAAAACAGACTCTGCAATTCGTCTAACTCACATACCTACAGGCGTTGTAGTCGAATGTCAGGATGAACGTTCTCAGCACAAAAACCGTGCTAAAGCTATGTCTGTACTGCAATCTAGATTGAATCAAATCGAGGACGATAAACGCGCTGCAGAAGAAGCTTCGACACGCAGAAACTTGGTTGGGAGTGGGGATCGCTCAGAGCGCATTCGTACTTATAATTTTCCCCAAGGCCGAGTGACCGACCATAGAATCAATTTAACCTTGTACAAATTGGATGACGTAATTGCCGGCGATGTGAATGCGTTGCTGGAGCCAATTAGACAGGAGCATCAGGCTGACCTGTTAGCCTCTTTGTCTGATGGAAACTAATCCAAATTTGACTGCAGGTTCCTGCGTTTCAGAACTGTTGAATTGGGCCTATCAGCATCTGTCAGAGGGCGAAAGTCCGAAAACGGATGCTAGATTGTTACTAGCTTACTGCATCGGAAAATCAACGACTTACCTGATGACTTGGCCAGATCAAATCGTTGATGAGAGCGCCCAATCACGTTTTCAGCAATTGGTTTGTAAGCGCAAGCTAGGTCATCCAGTAGCACATTTAATTGGTAAACGAAATTTCTGGACACTAAGTCTTGAGGTTACACCTGATACGCTGATTCCGCGCCCTGAAACTGAATTATTGGTTGAACAAGCGTTGCAATTACCCTTAAATCAAAAGGCAAAAGTACTAGATTTGGGCACAGGTACAGGGGCTATTGCATTGTCTTTAGCTCAAGAAAAGCCTGAATGGGATGTTTTAGGTGTGGATGTCATTGAAGATGCAGTCGCTTTAGCAAAGCGCAACGCAGTTGCCAATCAATTGTCTCATGTCAAATTTCTGCACAGTAGTTGGTTTAGTGAATTAGGCGCTAACACTTTTGACTTGATTGTTAGTAATCCGCCTTATGTTGAAAGTGACAGCCAATACCTTTCACAAGGTGATGTGCGTTTTGAGCCTGTATCTGCTTTAACTTCTGGAAAAGATGGTTTAGATGACATTAAAATAATCATTAAGCAATCACTTCAGCATCTAGAAGCAGGGGGTTGGCTGCTTATTGAACATGGATACAATCAATCTGAGGCTATCGGTAAACTATTTGCTCACTATCAATATATAAATATATTTCATAAAAAAGACCTGAATAACCAACCCCGTATAAGTGCAGCTCAAAAACGCTAATTCTATTACACGTCAACTGACCTATCTCACTTCAGCTTTCTAGCAAATACGCAAAATAACAACAAAGATAACAACAAAGACACCCATGCTTAAACTTATGCTGAATAGGTTTTATGTCATGTGAATTAAAGGGTGGGTGTCCTGGATAAAGTGCTGGGCAAAACTAACAACAAAGACAGCCATGTTTAAATCTATTCTGACCAGATTTTATGTCATGTGAATTAAAGGTGGGTGTCCTGGTTAAAGTGCTGGGCAAAACTAACAACAAAGACAGCCATGTTTAAACCTATGCTGACCAGATTTTATGTCATATGAATTAAAGGTGGGTGTCCTGATTAAACGGCAGGGCAAAACTACTTGAAAGTGTATGAGGTTCGATGAATTTGTTAGGTTAAGCCTGTTGTTTTTGAGGTATTAAATTTCTGTGGCTCAAGTAGTTTCTAAATGGTAGATTGTCTCGGATATTTATCTATGAGGTTATGCTATGTCTGATATGTTTCTGTTTGCTGAAGACACAGACGAAAAAATTGAAGTTCAGAAAGGTGTATGGAAAGTCCTTATAGTTGACGATGAACCTGAGGTTCATGCGGTTACCAAGCTTGCATTGAACGATTTTGTTTTTCAGGAAAAAGGCCTTCGCTTTATTAGCGCATACAGCGGGAAAGAAGCTAAAGAACTTTTCCAGCAGCATGATGATATTGCGGTTGTGTTGTTAGATGTTGTAATGGAAACAGATGAAGCCGGTTTAGACGTTGCCCAATATGTACGTAACGAGCTTCACAACAATTTCACTCGTATCATTTTACGCACAGGGCAGCCCGGGCAAGCACCAGAGCGTGATGTGATTCTAAATTACGATATTAATGATTATAAATCGAAAACCGAACTTACAGCTCAGAAATTGTTCACGGTGGTAATCGCAGCTCTTCGCTCATATCGAGATATCATGGTAATTGAAGAGAATCGGCAAGGTTTAGAAAAAATCATATCCGCTTCTGCAAATTTATTTTCTATTCGTTCCTTAGAAAATTTTATCGAAGGTATTATTCAACAGCTATCTTCGCTACTTGGAGGAACAAAGGATGCTGCTTATATCACTTCAGCCATTGCCGCCCCTAATCCAATTGATGTATTCGAGCCTAAGGAGTTTTACGTGTTCTCTGGAAAAGGAGAGTACCATGGACAAGAAGGAGCGTTGTTAGAAGATGTTGTAACCGGGGATGAGCTTGTTGCCTGTAGAAAAGCATTGAAAGAAAAATCACTGGTTTATGGCGATGAATACGTTGCAGCCTATTGTCAGGGTAAACATACTAATGGATCCCTGTTGTATTTATCTGGTATTCCCAGAGCAATGAATCGCTATGATAAAAAGCTTCTGGAAATATTCAGTAATAATGTCCAAATAGCTTTTGATAACGTGCTTCTCACAAAAGATATTGAAGACTCCCAACGAGAAATAATCGAACGTTTGGGCGATGCTATGGAAAAACAGTTTAGCGTTGGAAAGCACATTCAAAGGATGGTTGAAATGTGTAAACTGCTCTCCAAAGAGTATGGTTTATCTGAGACACAAATTGAAATGCTCGCCTTAGCTGTGCCATTGCATGATGTCGGAAAATTGAAAGTTCCAACCGATATATTAGGTAAACCGGGTCCGCTCAATGACTTAGAAAAAGAGGCTGCCAAACGGCACGCTCAAATCGGCTATGATTTGTTGAAAGATTCTCGTCGCAAAATTATTCAGTCAGCAGCCCAAGTCGCTCGCGATCACCATGAACATTGGGATGGCAATGGCTACCCTCGAGGTTTGAAGGGTGAAAAAATCCATATTTTTAGTCGGATTACGGCCATTGCTGATGTTTATGATGCCCTGCGTAGTAAACTCAATTACAAAGAGGCTTGGCCGTTGGATAAAGTGCTAGATACCTTCAAAGAGGCGCGAGGAAAACAGTTTGAACCTAAACTGGTCGACATTTTACTCGAAAATATCGAGAAAATAGAGAATATACAACAGCAATACCCTGATCCTGTTTAATCAATAATCGCCAGTTTCAAACGTTAATACAAGCAAGCTTACGGGGAACGCTGCTTATCAAAAAAATAATCAAAGGCTTCTCGATTTGACTACTGGTCTAGTATAAAGTGTTGGCCGCCTCAAAAGTCTTCCTTTATATTGAGGTGCAAATTTTCCAACTGAAAAACATAATAATTAGAAGGGCGTTTTATGTACATGATGACCAAACATCTTCACCTTACTGCAGTGGCATTAAGCATTATTTTATTTATTTTACGATTTGTATGGTTACAGCGTAATTCAACATTGTTACATAAAAAATGGGTGAAAATAGTACCGCATGTAATTGATACCCTGTTGCTGGTTACTGCTATAACTCTATGTTTTATCGTACCTTTTAATCCTATCCAACATCCTTGGTTGTGGCAAAAAATCGTTCTGGTTATCGCCTATATTGGACTAGGGTTTTACGTACTAAAATTTGCTGATTCAGCGATAAAACAATGGGGTGGTTTTACCCTCGCTATTGTGTGTTTAATGTTGGCTGCTAACTTAGCGGTTAGTAAACAAGCACTTATTGGCTTTTAACAAATAGATCATGGATAAGTGTTAAGGTTTCACTACGCTAACCCGATAACAACACATAATGTCAAATTGTTAGAGGATACTGTGAAAGCCTTACACCATGCTATCAATGAGAAAGACTCTTTGTTGGCGAGTTTATTATTAACTCAACAATTTGGAAACAGCATCAACGTACTTAAGTACGTTGCGCAAATTACTGTACTAGCCAAACAAGTCGCAAAACATATCGATTCTAATGGGTCGGAACTGGAAAGGTTTCAACAACTAATCGACGGTTTCTATACTCAATTGGCATTTAGCGGCGATGAAAACAATTTTTTTAATGCCAAGTATAGTTTAGTAGACCAAGTTATTGACTATCACACTGGGATTCCCGTCACCCTATCCATTGTTTTTTCTGCTATCGCCAATCAACTTGGATTCAATGTGGCAGGGGTTAACTTTCCTGGGCATTTTTTAATTCGTTTTCAAAGTCAGGAAAAGCGTTTACGCTTTATCGATCCACTTAATGGCAACACTATTAAATGGCAAGAGTTAGAAGCGTTATATTTTAGTATCGTAGGTGAAACAGAAGATGAGGAAATGCCCTCAGACACACTCAATGTTGCCTCTACAGAAGAAATATTGGTTAGGTTATTACATAATTTAAAAGCGTCTTATATCCGAGAAGAAAATTACCAAATGGCACTTCGCGCGGTGGATTTGCTAATTGAACTTTGTCCTGATGACCCTTACGAACGCCGTGATCGTGGTTTTTTACTTCATCAGTTAGAGTGTCCTCAAGTGGCGAAAGCCGATTACCAGTTTTTCATTAAACGTTGTCCTCAAGACCCTTCCGCGCAACTACTAAAAATGCAAATGCGGCATTGGGAAAGCGCTTTGACTGTGGTTTTACACTAAATTTTTATGCAACTTCAATGGCGCGATTTGATATCTGTAATTTATAGACACGTTAACCAAAGCAGCGCAAAACTCGCTAAACATTAATCTCAATTTGCTTACTCGTGCCACCGACAAATTTCCTTTACTCCGCACTTTAATATTCCTACTATAGCTAGCACTAACTTATGTAATAAATTCAACTATAGAGAAGCAATTTAAGTGAATAATCAACAATCTATTTCGGTAGGCAATGTAGACGTTGCGAATGACAAACCTTTTGTATTGTTTGGCGGTATGAACGTACTAGAATCTCGTGATCTGGCAATGCGGATAGCAGAACACTACAAAGAAGTAACAACTCGATTAAATATCCCTTATGTTTTTAAGGCTTCTTTTGATAAGGCCAATCGTTCATCGGTTCATTCTTATCGTGGCCCTGGAATGGAAGAAGGCTTAAAGATTTTTGAAGAAATTAAAAACACCTTTGATGTGCCGCTGATTACAGACGTTCATGAACCTCATCAGGCGCAACCAGTTGCTGAAATTGTAGATGTTATTCAGCTACCTGCATTTTTAGCACGTCAAACAGACCTAGTCGTTGCAATGGCTCAAACCAATGCCGTCATTAACGTTAAAAAACCACAGTTTTTAGCGGCCCATGAAATGCGTCATATCATTAATAAGTTTTTGGAAGCGGGCAATGACAAAGTAATATTATGTGAACGGGGTTCTTGTTATGGCTATAACAATCTCGTAGTTGATATGCTTGGTATGGATGAAATGAAAGATTATGCACCTGTTATTTTTGATGCAACCCATGCTCTTCAAAAGCCTGGTGGACGTTCTGATTCTGCCGATGGTCGCAGAGCGCAAGCGGCTCAGTTGGCTCGTAGCGGCATGTCACTTGGTCTCGCTGGATTATTTATTGAAGCTCACCCAGAGCCAAATCAAGCTAAATGTGATGGACCTTGTGCATTAAAGTTGGATAAATTAGAACCTTATTTACTACAAATGAAACAGCTAGATGAATTGGTTAAAAGTTTTGAACCTTTAGATACTAGCGCTAACTAATAGCCGTAACGGCGAACTTATTCAGTTAGTTTCGCCGTGTTGTTTACACTTGAAGTTTCTTCAATTTCAACTATAAATTTTTGTGGTTCTTTTTTGGCAGCATTAGATCCTAACAAAAGTTTAGAAGCTTCAATTGAGTTCAATGGTTGCAAGTCTTCCAAGTTTTGTTGAAGTAAAGCGTCAATGGTTGTTGCTAGTGACAAGCCCATTTCAGTTGTTTCATTAGCGCTAGCAAAACTGATAGCACTGGCGTTTAAAGCGATCGCAATTGTAAGATATTTTAAGTTTTTCATATTTTCTCTAAATTATTTTCATTTAACATTATCATTTTTGCTATATTTATTTAACAAAAACGTACAAATAAGTTAATGTTTTATATACATAAAATTTTAACTTGGAGCTATTTTATACAATAACGTGAAACCTTGAAAATGACATTTAGTATGGATAATCATTAGAAAAACTAATGATTATAAAGCGTTTCTAGTTTATCCTTAACACAATTCACTAAAAATAAGATTTGTCATGAATCGCCGATTGCCCCCATTGAATGCCCTTAGAGCATTTGAAGCTGCTGCAAGGCATTTAAGTTTTACGAAAGCGGCAGATGAGCTTTACGTAACGCAAGCCGCAGTTAGCCATCAAATTAAAAGTTTGGAAGAGTATCTTTCGATCAAATTATTTTTACGTAAGAATCGTTCTTTGTTACTTACAGAGCAGGGACAAAGCTATTACCTTGAATTAAAAGAACTGTTCGAATCACTACACTCAGCTACTGAGAGGCTTCTCGCGGCAGGCGCTAAAGGTGCTTTAACTGTGGCCATGCCTCCAAGCTTCGCCATCCAATGGTTAGTGCCTCGGGTGAACCAATTTAGCCAGCAATACCCTGATATAGATGTGCGAATCAAAGCCATAGATTTTGATGATGGTTTCTTAGAGGACGATGTTGATGTGGCAATCTATTATGGGCGAGGCAAATGGTCAGGGCTAAAAGTAGACAAACTTCATACTGAGTATTTGACACCTGTTTGCTCGCCAATGCTATTTAACGGTACTAAGCCTTTAGATAGTCTCGATGATCTTAAATACCATCGTTTGTTACATGACAGTACCCGCGAAAGTTGGAAAACGTTCATTAGACAATTTCATGTTAGCGGCGTCAAAGTCGAGCAGGGGCCCATTTTTAGTCACACTATGATGGTTCTTCAAGCCGCGGCACTTGGGCAAGGAATTGCGCTTGCAAATAGTGTGTTAGCACGACCTGAATTAGCTTCTGGACGATTAGTCTGTCCATTTGAAGAGCGTTTAGTGAGTAAAAGTAGTTATTATCTTGTTTGTCATGAATCTCAAGCCGAGTTAGGTAAAATTGCGACTTTTCGGCATTGGTTGTTAGAACAGGTTAAAGAAGAGCAAGATGGGGAGCAAGATGAAGTGCTTAATTGATCGTCCTGAAAAGCCGTTTGCTCGGTTTATTATTGCCCATGGAGCTGGCGCGAATAAACATAGTGAGTTTATGCAACAGGTTGCCGAATTACTCTGTCAAGGTGGAGTAGAGGTTGTACGCTTTGACTTCCCATACATGCTTCGAGCAGCGGAAAAAAATAAACGCCAGCCCCCTGATAGAGCTAATATTTTGCTGCAAGATTTTACAGAGATGATAAATAGTGCTGATACAGAGCTACCATTATTTATTGGTGGTAAATCCATGGGGGGAAGAATGGCCTCGATGCTTGAGTCACTTGCTCGAGTTAAAGGTGTTATTTGTTTAGGTTACCCTTTTCACCCACCAGGTAAACCTGAAAAGGAACGCACTGAACATCTATATTTATCAAACGCACCTATACTGATTATTCAGGGGGAGCGGGATACATGCGGGAATCGCAGTAGAGTGGAGTCATATCCACTCCCTAAAAATATAGAAGTTCAATTCTTAGCAGCGGCAGACCATAGTTTTGTACCGCTTAAATCGAGTGGAATTACAGCCGTTGAACATATTAATTCTGCAGCCGATAGAATGATAAAATTTATGAAGGGACAAATATGAAGTTTTTATTAATGTTCGCTGCTAGTAGTGCAGCGCTATCAGTATTGCTCGGGGCTTTCGGGGCGCATGCATTAAAGACCTTGTTAACTGAGAATTCGTTAGGCTACTTTCACACTGCTGTGCAATACCAAATGACCCATAGTCTTGCTATGTTGGCATTTTTAGTTTTTTACAGTTTTTGGAAAAATGAGTGGTTAATTTGGGGAGCACGTTCGTTTGCTTTTGGGATTATTTTTTTTAGTGGCAGCTTATATACGTTAGCATTGACTAACTTAAAGTGGGTTGGTCCAATTACGCCATTGGGTGGATTATGTTTTATAGCCGGTTGGGTATGTTTATTAGTGGCAGCTTACGAATATGAGAATTAATTCTCTACTATTATATTGCCGAACAGGCTTTGAGGCTGATCTGTGCACTGAACTGCAAGAACAGTTGAGTAAGCTAGGTGTATTTGGTTATCCGCTGTTTTCCAAAAAATCGGGTTTTGTCCGATTTATCTGTCATCAAGATGGAGATCCAGAAAAAGTTATTAAACAACTGGCCGTAAAAGATTTGGTCTTTGCTCGTCAAATGTTTGCGTGCACAGAACCTATTTCTCTCACTGATACTGCAGATCGTATCTCTCCCATCTTAGAAAATTTGCAAGACCAAAGTTTATTTGGTGAACTGCGGGTTGAACATGCAGACACTACAGATGGTCGCGAACTATCTAAGTTATGTCGAAAGTTAGCGGTACCATTACGACAAAGTTTACGTAAAAACAACTTACTGACAGCAAAAGAACAAACTAACAAACCTTGTTTATTTGTATTTTTTGTCACTGGTGTTGAAGTGATTCTTGGATTCTCTAACCCTAAAAAGCACAGTCCGTTGCCGCTAGGCATTTTACGTTTGCGTTCACCTTCATCTGCACCCAGTCGTTCAACCCTTAAATTAGATGAGGCCATTCAGGTTTTTATCCCCAAAGCTGAGATGCAAATCCGTTTTGAACCAGGTATGCACGCCGTAGATTTAGGGGCATGTCCAGGTGGCTGGACATATCAATTGGTGCAGCGAGGGCTTTTTGTGCAAGCGGTTGACAATGGCGCTATGGATGCAGCTTTGATGGAAACAGGGCAGGTTAGCTACTTTCCTGAAGATGGCTTTAAATACGAACCCCGTAAAAAGAATGTTCATTGGCTAGTTTGCGATATGATTGAGCAACCCCAGCGCGTGGCGAAACTTATGGCTAACTGGCTAATTAAGGGATGGTGTAAAGAAGCTATTTTTAATTTAAAGTTGCCCATGAAACAAAGGTACGAATCGGTTACCCAAGCGAAGCAACTTGTGCATGAAATGATGGACAAACATGCGATTAAATATGAATGGCAAGCGAAACACCTTTATCACGACCGAGAAGAAGTGACCGTTCATATTAAAACCCTCTAGCGTTTTAAAGCGCGACTTTCAGCTTAGGCTTATCCGCTTTTATTTAATGATTAGTTTTTAAGCTGTCGATTAATTGCTTTTTTTAAGGCTTGCCACTGTTGTTTTATTCGTGTTCTATTACTCGATTTTTGAGCATTGGTGTTTTGCTGATAATGATGGCACATATAAATATGCGTCACATTGCTAAAAGGTTGGTGTAGTGAATTGGGAAGCTTGTTTTTTACACTATTGGCAAAGTCTAGTGGCCCTTGGGATTTTGCCCGGTAGATTTTAAGCTTGTTCAAGAGCTTTTCTGATTTTTGATAGTACAGGGTAATATGATCAGGTTTTTTGCGATGTAACGATGGCAGAAAGAAAAATGCCAATAAAAGCACGATCAAGCCGATCACACTGAGTCCAAATAGGGCTAACTTTTTTGGGGTCAACTCGCCAATTAATGATTTAATTAAGTCTTTTTGGGAGTTTTTATCGAAACCTAACACCCACTTGGTCCATACGAAATCAATATCTTTTAGTAAAAGCCTAAACTCATTTAACCAAGCTATTGCGCTATAGCGACTAAGTGAGAATGGGGAGTCAATCAATTCTGCTGCTTCTTCTATTGCTGATCTTAACCCATACTCTACTCTATCAGGAGCTACCACTGCAGTTGGATCATAGCGCTGCCACCCCAAATCTGAATGCCATGCCTCAATCCATGCATGGGCATCATATTGATACACACTCATGTAATTTTGCTCACGCATTTTGCCGCCTTGATAACCTGTCACTAAGCGAGTTGGAATCCCTGCAAGTCGCAGAATATACGCCATAGCAGAAGCATAGTGGGAACAAAACCCTTGCTGTTGTGCAAATAGAAACGTATCTACAGTATCTGTTTGCATTAACGGAGGCTGTAAGGTGTATTCAAAAGGTTGCTCAGCAAAATATGCCAATACTTGGCGTATGAATTCCTGATCATCGGGATATTGCGATCGCAGGTTATTAACCCAAATTTGAGTTTTGGGATTTCCTGTGTCCGGCAGTTGCAAATTAATCCGCCTGTCTACACTATAGATAGCTTGGTTAAGAGGTGTCTCGGGATACGATCGCAATGTATATTGAAAGTTACTTACCAGCGGCGTGTGACTTGTTAATTGATATTCGTGGCTTTGCCAAATCTGGTTTGCACTCTTGGGACCTTCTGGAACGCCAACATCAATACTATATAACCAGTTTTGATGGGTTGGCTCAGCAATAACCTCATAGCTATAGAATTTTCCAGTAAGTGTGGGAGTGAATTCTTTATTAAACCGTTTGTACTGGCGCTGAATCGCTTTTCGTTCTGCAGATACTCGCCAAGTTTTACCGTCGAACTCTTCCATAACCAGAGCCCGCCAATAGCGTTCTTGAGGGACAGGGATGGCGCCTTTGAATGTTACTCTAAATGCTAATTCTGCACTTTGAGACAACTGCGCAATATCTCCAGGAGTGACCTGTTCTGCTAATCCGGTTTGATGCGATTTGGCCGTGGGCATTTGCCACAATGGTCCTATTTTGGGCAGTACAATAAACAATAAGGCGGTGATAGGTAAAGCCTGCCCTGCCATAATCGCGATTCTTTTTAAATTAGTGTCAAAGCCGAGGCTAGGACTGATATTGCAGGCTAGAGAAAGCAAAAGCAGCAATGTTAGGAACAAATAAAAAATGCTAAAACCTATGCTATTTTGGAATATAAAACCGCAACCAATCAGGAAGCCACAGCAGGTTATTAATTGATAATAATCTTTCATACTGCGTAACTGCATTAACTTTAATGAGCAGGCTAAAACTAACAGGTTTATCATGCCTAGAAGTACCCCTAGCTGGAAACTAAAATAGGCCAGTACAATTGCACTTAACAGTGCTAAGAGGTTGAGTGTACGTACAGATGGAGCATGCTTGTGTAACTCTAAGTACAGTGCGCTGCGCATCACTACAGCGCACACCACTAAAATGAGAATCCAGCCCATTACTGGCTCAAGTAAACTCAAACTAATACACAGAAATACCATAGTCAGTATGATATGAGCATGATTTTTAGCAGAAGAGATCATCATTTAACGCCTTCCAAATAAGGCGTGTGCAAAGCGAGCGCCTTTAAACAGGCATATTGATGTTCTATTCCACTACTAGGCGCAATTTTAAGGTTACCCAAGTCCAAACCAAATACACTATTGTTTCTAGTTAATTCAATAACTTGAAAGCTCAGCTCGCTGAGTTTGTGTTCTAAATCATGGGAATTTAGCGATGCCAATATTAACCAGCCTGTTGCACCTGATTGATTGGAAAACTGTTTGGAGATCATGCCTTGGCCTTTGGCGACTTGTTTCCACGCCACATGATAAAGGGGCTCACCTTGTTTGTATGGCGCTAGGCTATCAAAATCATCGTGACCTTTGAGCGACGAATCTGCTTGGTTGAGGTGCACTGAGTCTTGTTTATCAATTAGCCGAACTTTGCTAGCCAAAGGTTTGGGGTAAACCACAATATCAGATGAAAAAGCTAGGTGAGTCCAACAACTGATTAATCCCAGAGGAAAAGTACTGGTTAGTGTGACTCGGGGTAATTTCAATCTACCTCTTTGTGGGCAATCCAAAGGAAGGTAAATAGGATTCGAAAAATTGTCCAAGTCCACATTAATATTATTTTTCACCTTCCAAAAATTCAGTTTAAGGATTCCGTGGGAAACTTGTTTATTATTGTTAAACCAGATTGGTATTTGTAGCTTTTCCCCTGCAAACCCATGTTGAATTTTACCCAATTGAATTTCCAACTTGGCAAAATTTAGATATGCGATAAATAAATTCAGAAGGAATAATGAGACTAAAAAATAACATAACATTATCATTAAGTTATTTTGATAATTGGTTCCTAAAATAAATAAACCCACACATAACAGGATAAACAATCCTCCGAAACGCGATGGAAAAATGAAAATACTACGGTAGTTCAATTTATAGTTATTGGCTTCAGGAATGCGCCTATCTAACCATCTCTGTGCAGTTGATTGCCAACCAAACATATTAGGCTGCCAACGGGTCAATGGCTTCTAGTAGCCGATCACTCAAACTCGTTTGCCCATTAAAGTCGGACAAAGCTGCGCGCATTCGATGTTCTGCTACCGACGGTAACACCGCTTGGGTATCTTCAGGTATGACGTAATCTCTGCCGTGCAAAAATGCCCAGGCTTTGGACGCTTGCATCAGTGCCTTACTTGCTCGTGGGGACAAGGGATTAGGGAAACCTTCGTTTTCACGGCTATGGGTTACTAATTTTAGAATGTAATCCAATATGGCATCAGATACATTGACCTTATTTATTTGCTCTTGCATTTGTGTAAATTCGGCAACAGTTAAGCAGGCTTGTTGGGATTTTTTAGTCCCGAAATCTTGCTCCAAAAGCATTTTCTTTTCAGCTTGCCAATCTGGGTAACCTAATTGAATACGCATTAAAAAACGATCCAATTGAGATTCAGGTAAAGGGTAGGTCCCTGATTGATGCATTGGATTTTGTGTCCCAATAACAAAAAATGGGGTAGGTAAAGCTCGTGTTTCACCGTCTAAACTAACTTGTTTTTCTTCCATGGCTTCTAACAAAGCGCTTTGGGTCTTGGGACTAGCGCGATTAATCTCATCAGCTAAAATCAATTGATTGAAAATCGGTCCTGGATGAAATTGAAAGGATTGTTTGGTGCTATCAAAAATGTTTAAACCCAGCATATCCGCAGGCAATAAATCAGAAGTAAATTGAATGCGGGAAAAATCCAACCCCAATACTGCCGCAAGTGCATGGGACAGGGTAGTTTTGCCCATTCCGGGTAAATCTTCTATCAACAAATGACCATTAGCCAATAAACAGGTAAACGCTAATTTAATCTGTTGGTGCTTGCCAATGACTTGTTCTGAAACCTGACTTATCGCATTTTGCAATTGTGGGTGCATAGTTGGCAATACCTTGTTTTTTATTTTAGTATTTGAAAAGAAACAGTTACTCTATTTAATTCTAGACCATGCTGAGAGTCGTGTAACTGTCAGGGTTAATACTCACGTATAGATCTTATTCACTTTTTTATGTCAGCGTGTCAAGAAGCCAACTTAATCACAATAAACGGCAGGAAAGTCAGCCAATTAGAACAGAGAAGTGAATTTTTTACTGAAATAAAAATGTCATTAGTCTTATAATAGTGGCACTTTTAAATAGCAGTTATTAGAAATATGAAAACGATTACTATCGACGACGAATTATATGGATTTATTGCCTCTCAAACGAAGCATATCGGTGAAAGTGCTTCAGATATCTTGCGCCGAATTTTGATAGATGAATTAGGCTTAAAAGCAGGGGAAAGTCCTAGAGTTGATGTATCCAAGCCAGCAGAAGTAAATAAAGAAGTCAAAGATATAAATAAAATTAAAAAAGTTCGTGACGTGCAAGCAAAAGAGCAAAAAAACACTGATGAGGTGGTTGATGCAACGTCGTTGTTCGATTTATTGAACCAAGAGACTTTTGATCAACCCATGAGCAAGGTAGAACGTTTTTTAAAGATGTTGGGCGCTTTACATCAAACCCATCCGGATCGTTTTAATGCGGTTTTGGAAATCAAAGGTAAAGGTCGACTCTATTTTGCGACTGACAAAAATGTATTATTAAAAACGGGCAGCAGTACTAACCCAAAACAAATACCCGGTTCAGAGTATTGGGTAGTCACAAATAACAATACAGAGAAAAAATGTACTATGCTAACCAATACCGCTGCTATCTTAGGGTATTCTAAAAGTAATGTAGAACGCTTAGGTAAAATATTTAAAGCCTAAACTCACTCAAACTCACTACTAGGATTATTATGGCAATTCATCCACAGGCAGGACAGCCGGCAGCTCCAGAACAACTAGTCAATGTAGCGCGCTTAGTCAGCGCTTATTATTCCAATAAACCGAATCTAGACGATCCTACACAAACTGTGGCGTTTGGGACTTCTGGTCATCGTGGTAGTGCTTTTTTAAATACGTTTACGGATGTCCACATTGCGGCTATATGCCAAGCATTGGCGGAATATAGAAGTATTCAAAATACTAGTGGTCCTATGTACATTGGTATGGATACCCATGCTTTATCAGAGCCTGCTTTTATTACTGCTGTGGAAGTTTTAGCCGCAAATCAGGTCAACATGATAGTGCAAGAAAAGCGAGGCTATACCCCTACACCGGTCGTTTCTCACGCTATTCTTAACTACAATCGCGGTAAGCAATCCGGCTTGGCAGATGGGGTGGTGATTACACCTTCGCACAATCCTCCCGAGGATGGTGGATTTAAATATAATCCCACTCACGGTGGTCCCGCAGACGGAGATGCCACAAATTGGATCCAAGATAGAGCGAATCGCATTATTGCCGCAGGATGCAAAGAAATTAAGCGCATGGACTTTGATGCAGCAATGAAATCAGGGTTTGTTCAAGAGGTTGATTTATCCGCACAATATATTAGCGAACTTGATCAAGTCGTTGATCTCAAAACAATATCTGAAGCTGGTTTAAGTCTTGGAACAGATCCTTTGGGTGGAGCTGGTTTAGGCTATTGGGACATCATCGCCGACCGTTACAATCTAAATATCAAAGTGGTTAATAACAAAGTTGATCAACAATTTGGATTTATGCACCGCGATAAAGATGGCAAAATTCGTATGGATTGTTCATCGCCTTACGCCATGGCTGGACTCATTGAGCTCCGTCAAGATTTTGATGTCGCCTTTGGTAATGATCCTGATTTCGACCGTCATGGAATAGTCACTAAGACCGCAGGTTTGATGAACCCTAATCATTACCTTGCTGTAGCCATCAATTACCTATACCAGCATCGCAGCGACTGGCCTAGCAATTTGAAAATTGGTAAAACCCTTGTTTCCAGCAGCATGATTGACCGTGTCGCTAAATCTCTGGGACGTGAATTAGCGGAAATGCCAGTTGGTTTTAAGTGGTTTGTACAAGGTATGTTAAACAGCGAATTCGGTTTTGCTGGAGAGGAAAGTGCTGGTGGAATTTTCTTACGCAGGAATGGTCAGCCTTGGGCTACAGATAAAGACGGCATTATTTTATGTTTATTAGCGGCTGAGATCATGGCGGTTACCGGCATCGATCCAGGCGAACATTATCAGAAACTGACAGAACAGTTTGGCTCGCCAAGTTATAAACGTATTGATGTTGCAGCCAGTCATGAACAAAAACAAGTATTGAGTAAGATGGATAAGTCGGTAATTACCTCTACAGAATTAGCGGGTGAGAAAATTAACAATATCCAAACTCATGCGCCAGGTAACAATGCCGCTATTGGTGGCGTGAAAGTGAGTACCGAAAATGGTTGGTTTGCTGCACGTCCGTCTGGTACAGAAAACGTTTACAAGATCTATGCAGAGAGTTTTAATGGCGAAACACACTTAGATAGTCTTTTAAATGAAGCTCAAAACCTAGTGGATGGTGTGTTTAAATCCAAAAATGTTTAATTAATGTTTGTTTGCGGTTCTATTTTAGTTAAATAACTCGTGTTTTGTAGAATATTTACGAAAATAGTCTAAAAATTAACATTTATTTAATAGAATTGATTAGGAATTCCTGCTAAAACTACGTTCATACTGAAAACTGTAATTTTATTACAGTTTCGAATTGAATAGAAAGTCGCAAAAGTGGGAATTCCTGTCATGCCAAAAGTTAATCTTAAAAGTAAGGCTCTAAGTGAGCCTGCAAAATTAGACAAGAGTGATATCAAAGAAGCAATTGTTCGTCACCTTCATTGTTCTTTAGGTACAGACGAAAATAAAGCCAACAACCACGCTTGGTGGAAAGCGGCATGTGCAGCCGTGCAAGAACAAGTCCTTGAGCGTTTACGCCGCACCCAGAAATCCCACTACCTAAACGATACCCGAGCCGTTCACTATTTTTCCGCAGAGTTTTTAATGGGCCGTTTAATGTCCAATAACCTGCATAATTTGGGTTTATTTGAAGTGACACAACAAGCCTTGCAAGAGTTGGGGGTCAATCTTACCGATGTGATGGAAGAAGAACCAGACATGGCACTAGGTAACGGTGGGTTGGGACGTTTAGCTGCTTGTTTTATCGATTCATTAGCGACAATGGACTTGCCCGCAGTAGGTTACGGAATCCATTACGAAAATGGTTTATTCCGTCAAGAAATTAAAAATGGTGCGCAAATAGAACGTCCCGATAGTTGGCGTGACTATGGTAATCCTTGGGAAATATGCCGTCCTGAATCAATTCAAGAAGTACCACTATTTGGTTATGTGGAAACCAAATATGGTGAAAACGGTCGCATATTAAAAGAATGGCATCCTGGTTCTATTGTCAAAGGTATTCCATGGGATATTCCAGTCGTCGGTTTTGGCGGTAAAACGGTAAACGTCCTGCGTTTGTGGCAAAGCCAAGCGTCAAATTATTTCAATTGGGATGTTTTCAATGCGGGTGGTTATGTTGATGCCCAATCAGAAAATGTGCAAGCTGAAACCATTTCTAAAGTACTATATCCAAATGACGAAACCGAAGCGGGTAAAGAACTTCGTCTAATTCAGCAATACTTTTTCTGCGCTTGTTCACTAAAAGACATTATACGACGCTACAAACGTGCCCATGGTGATGATTGGAGCCGTTTCTCGCAACAGGTCGTGATTCAACTGAATGATACCCATCCAGCTATCGCTATCCCTGAATTGATGCGTATCTTGGTTGACCGAGCAGAACTCGATTGGGATGACGCTTGGGCGATTTGCCATAAAACCTTTGCTTATACTAATCATACTTTGCTGCCAGAGGCATTAGAAAAGTGGCCGGCCAGAATGATTGAAAAAATACTGCCTCGTCATTTAGAAATTATTTACGAAATTAACTCCCGCTTTTTAGCTGAAGTAGAAAAAAAATGGCCTGGCGATAATAAAATTAAGCAAAAGCTGTCAATTATTGAAGAAGGCAACAATAAAATGGTACGCATGGGCAATCTATCCGTGATTGGCTCATTTGCTGTTAATGGTGTGGCTGAAATCCATTCCAAGTTAGTTAAACAGAATCTTTTTCCAGAATTTGACCAAATGTGGCCAGATAAACTCACCAATGTAACTAATGGCATAACACCTCGTCGTTGGCTAAAAGCATGTAATCCAGAACTGTCAGCATTAATTGATAAGAAGATTGGTACTGATTGGCCGTTAAACTTAGAAAAATTAAAAGACTTAGAAAAATTTGCAACTGAGGCAAAGTTTCAAAAAGACTTTATGAAAATTAAGCTTAACAATAAAATCGCACTTGCCAGTGAGGTGAAAAAATTAACTGGGATCGACATCGATCCTAAGGCCATATTTGATGTGCAGATTAAACGTTTACATGAATATAAGCGCCAGCATCTAAACTTGCTACATATTATGGCTCTGTATCGCAGATTATTAGAAAACCCAGCCTATGACATGCAGCCTAGAGTCTTTCTTTTTGGAGCGAAAGCTGCGCCAGGTTATAAATTAGCCAAAGACATTATTTACGCGATTAATATGGTTGCAGAACGAATTAATAATGACGAGCGGGTAAACAAAAAATTAAAAGTGGTGTTTTTACCCAACTATCGAGTCAGCTTGGCTGAAAAAATGATCCCTGCTGCTGATGTTTCCGAGCAAATTTCGACAGCCGGAAAAGAAGCATCGGGTACCGGAAATATGAAGCTATCGCTAAATGGTGCTTTGACTATAGGTACGATGGATGGTGCCAATATAGAGATTGCTGAGGAAGTGGGCGACGAAAACATCTTCATTTTTGGGTTAACGGTTGAGGAAGTCGATAAATTACACGCCAAAGGGTATAACCCATATGATTACTACTACCAAAATGCGGAACTCAAGGCCATTTTAGATTGGTTAGAAACCGACTATTTCACGCCTGGAAAGCCTGGTGCTTTATCTTCATTGAAGCATAGTTTGCTTGATGGTGGTGATCCATATTTAGTGTTAGCAGATTTCGAGGCATATTCGCAAGCTCAAAATAAAGTGGATATAGCCTATCGAGACAGTAAAGATTGGGCCCGCATGGCAATTTTAAATTGTGCCAGAATGGGTAAATTTACTTCCGACCGCTCGGTTCAAGATTACGTAGATCGAATCTGGAAGTTAGATGCATGTGAAGTAGAGCAATCATTTTGAACCTAATAGACTTAGATAGTTGCTGCTAACCTAGCACTCATATGGTTACAGTTTAGATTTCAAAACCGCTGATATGTTATTAAAAGGCTCAATTTTTCAATTGAGCCTTTTCTTTTGCCCTCAGATACGTATAGAATCTTAGTAATTGCCTAGCAGTGCGCCTAAATAAGAAAAATTAGAATGGGTCAAGCTCACCAAACGTTAGCAACTATCCCGAATCGATATGCATTTTTAGATCGCATAGATGAAGCGGTTAAACTCGATAACAAATTATCCTTAATGTTAATCGATGTCGTGCGCTTTTCAGACGTTAGTAGTTCCCTTGGTTATCAAGTCGGCGACATCATTTTGTTGGCGATAGCTAACCGCATCAAATATTTATTTGGACGAGAAGTCCTATTCGGCAGAATGAGTGGTGATATTTTTGGTATTGTCATTCCAGGGCGTCATGGAGACAGACAACTTCGTTACCACTTCAATCATTTAGTCGAACACTTTAAAACGCCTATTAACATTGATGGGCACGCCTTTATCGCTGACTTCAATGTTGGTGCTGTAGCCAATGAGGCGGATAATCAAGATACCATTAAATTACTGGCTGCCGCAGAGTCTGCGTTAAAACAGGCTAAAGAAAATAAATATGAGAATTTACATATTCTTAGTATGAGCCAAAGAATGCATAGTGGTCGTTCTTTAGCGTTAAAAGCCGATTTGAAACGCGCTTTTCAAAATGATGAATTAGAAATTTATTTCCAACCTAAAGTGAATTTACAAACCCTAAAGATTACTGGTGCTGAGTGTTTATTACGATGGAATCACCCGTTAGACGGCGTGTTGTTTCCCGGTGCATTAATCGAAGCTGCTGAATCTTATAATATGATGAACGAATTGGGTAACTGGACGTTGGAAAAAGCATTTCAAAGTGCGGTCTTCTTTAAACAGCAGGGCATAGATATTGTTCTGTCGGTAAATATGTCGCCCACTCAACTTTACGACTTCAAATTCATTCCTAAATTACGGGAACTGCAGAAACTTTATGACATTGATTTGAACTGTTTAGAACTTGAGTTAACAGAAGATGTGGCGCTGTCTAATTCGTTAATGGTTAAACGTCAGTTATCTGAAGCTCGAACTTTGGGAATGAAAGTATCGGTGGATGACTTTGGTAAAGGTTATTCGAATTTAGCCTACATTCGCGATCTGTCTATTGATGCGATAAAAATAGATAAAACATTTGTTATGAGCTTGGAAGACAATCCGGTGAATTTGGCCATTATTCAAGCAGCCCAAGTGATTGGTCGGGCACTGAAATGTGACATAGTGGCAGAAGGAATTGAAAGTGTAGAACAAATGCAAATGTTGCGAGAGATTGGCATTGAATGTGGGCAAGGATTTCTTTTTTCTAAGGCCATTAAGCGTGACGATTTTGTGCAGCTGTTTTACACAGATTTGATTGTTGGAACGTCAAAGACATTTTTGTCTAGACCTGCTTAAGCACGGCTTATGCTGCCAGTTAAATGACAACTTGCTATACTTTCATGATTTTAACAGTTAAGAGGTTCTATGTTAGTTGAGAAACTTACCGTATCAGGCCAATTTTTGGCGCTTTCCAGATTCGATCCTCAATTATTTAAGCATCCCGTTGAATTCATTTTAGCCAATGGCGTAAAAGTCAATATTAGCAGTCCTGGAATCATTCAGTTTACCCCATCAGGCACTTCAAAAAAGGACATAGTTTTATCCTGTGGTGTGCATGGCAACGAAACGGCTCCGATTGAAATATGCGACGATTTAGTTGCACAAATCCTACGTTTAGAACTAACTCCACAACATCGGCTTTTGGTGATTTTTGCTAACTTACCTTCAATGGATATCGAGAAACGTTTTGTCGTTGAAAATTTAAATCGCCTGTTCAGTGGTGCTCACACAACGTCCAGTGGCGAGAATAATCAGGAGCGTCAACGAGCCAAAGAGCTTGAGCAAGTTGTGGCGAATTTCTATACCCAAGGTAGTGCCTCGTCTGAGCGCTTACATTACGATTTACATACAGCCATTCGTGCTTCTAAAAACGACAAATTTGCGGTTTATCCCTTTTTACACGGAAAACAACATAGCCTTGAACAACTGGCTTTTTTGTATGCTTGTGGCGTCAATACATTTTTGCTTTCTGAAAGTCCTACAACAACTTTTAGTTATTACTCTTCCCACCAATTTGGTGCTCATGCGTTTACTGTTGAGTTGGGTAAAGTGCATCGTTTTGGCGAAAATGACATGTCGAAATTTGCTGCAGTGAGAGAAACCTTGACCGCTCTGATCGTCAATAAAGAATTAAATATACCTGCATTTCCACCTCAAAAAACCTATATTTATCGGGTTAATCAGGTGATAAACAAGCAGCAACCAGATTTTAAATTACACTTCGATAACGATACCCCCAATTTTACTGACTTTAAAAAGGGACATTTGTTAGCCTCTGAGACGGGTGCCGAATATCGCTGTGAGTTTGATAATGAAGCCATTGTTTTTCCGAATGAAAATGTGGCAATTGGACAACGGGCACTGCTAACAGTAGTCGCAACAAAATTATAAGGAGAAAGCATGCACAATGCTGATTTCCAACTCGATCCGCAATTGGCCAAAGATTGCTTTGAAGTATGTAATTTACCTCTGAGTAAAATCTTATTGTTAAACGACTATCAATACCCCTGGTTTATACAGGTGCCCCGCGTGAATAAAGTCACCGAGATAATTGATTTGAACGAAGCGCAACAGAGTCAGTTATGGTACGAGTCAAAAATTCTTAGTGAATCGATTAAACACTTGTTTCAACCATACAAATTGAATATCGCGGCCCTTGGTAATATGGTTTCCCAATTACATATTCATCATATTGCTCGATTTCAACATGATGTCGCATGGCCCAAACCTGTGTGGGGTGTGGCTGCTGCCAAACATTATGAACTGAGTGATTCAAACAGTTTGATTGAAAAAATGTCTACATTATTGGGAGATAAAATATGTTAGTAACGACGACAAACAATTTAGATGGCAAAAAGATTGAGCACTACTACGGTGTTGTAGTGGGAGAAGCCATTATGGGAGCGAACATACTCAAAGATATTTTTGCTTCGATACGAGACATTGTAGGCGGGCGTTCTGGTTCGTACGAACAAGAGTTAACCAAAGCCCGCAAAATTGCATTTACGGAATTAACCGAAGAAGCCAGGATGATGGGCGCGAATGCCGTTATTGCCGTTGATATTGATTATGAAGTGATTGGCCAAAATGGAAGCATGTTGATGGTTAGTATCTGTGGTACTGCGGTCAAGTATGTGGATTAAACCTTACTAAATTATTGTCGCTTCCACCATTTGTTGCTGACTTCCATAACGCCATTGTGCTTCAACAAATTACGCGCGATAAGGCAGTCTTGTTGATTTAAAAATTGTCCCAACTCAATGCTGATATTTTCATCGGTTAAGATCATGTGTGGTCGGTCAAATGAGCTTTCAGCTTCGATGACCGACAAGTGTGTTTTATGCCGTTCAAACTGCCAATTGAAAATGGGATATTGAATTCCACATTCAATTATTAGGGTTTTTGGGTTGATGGTAATGATTTGTTTGCTGTAACAATGGCGATTCACTTTATGCATTAAAAAGGCAAGTAAAGCGACCTCAAATCCGGCAAAAGGTAAAATTAGCCACATCCCTAACAATGCCCAAATCGACGCGATTAGCAGTACACATAGGGCCATAATAAATACAATCATTTTGGCTTCAGCCCAAGTAGCAGAACGATTTGGGCTCAGCGTGATCGTTGTGATATTGTTTTGCGTAAAATGCTTAACCATAATAATTTGAAACGCGATACACTGAGTCGCCAAACACCTTTAAGATACTGCTATGTTGCACGTCATAACTGCCAATCAAATCCGATGTTTCCTTTTTGTAACCTGGTTTGGTGTATTGCTTTTTCAAGCAGAACCACTGTTGTTAATAACAGAGTATAGCGCTTTTGCAATTTTAGGTGTGGTGGGCGCTATTTTTGCCAACGCAACAGGCGCTGGTGGTGGTGTGATATTTGTCCCATTTTTTAATCAATTGGGATTCGATTCCAATTCTACAGTGGCAACCAGTTTTGCCATTCAATGTTGTGGGATGACAGCTGGCGCCATAACTTGGTGGGCATTTTATCGCAAACAGCATATTGATGATAAGCATTGGCACGAGATCAGCAAAATACTCAAGCTAACAGTACCTTTTTCTGTATTGGGCATTTGGCTTGCACAACTATTTCAAGCTGCCCGAGGTGGAATAGGCGAAGCTGAGCAATTACATGCAGGTTTTGGCGTATTCTCTATTGGTTTGGCGATCGCGTTATTTGCGAGTATTCCTTTGCTTAAAAAGCAGTCCTTTTCCTCTGACTTAGCACGGTTTGATTGTTATGCCTTGACGATAATCGCATTTATCGGAGGCATCATAACAGCCTACTTATCAATTGGAGTGGGGGAGTTAGTCGCCATTTATTTAATCATTCGTAAATTCAGTATCACTTTTTCCATCGCTGTAGCCGTTATTCTAAGTGCTTTTTCAGTGTGGAGCGCCATCATCTATCATGGCTTTTTTGGCGTTGACGTTTACTGGCCTGTGGTTTTATTTGCTGGAGCTGGCGCGATTATCGGTGGTATCTTGGCTAAGCAAGTGGTGTTATATTTTTCAGCAACAAATTTAAAAATCTTTTTTGCCAGTTGGGTGTTATTTCTTGGCTTCAGCGCATTACCCTACTGATGCTCGATTCTGGCAACTAGATTTTTCTAACAAAAGCGCGGTATGCAAGAATCTATTCAATACAATATAGTGAGTTATAAGAATTCAGCGACCTATAAAGCCGACTGGATTGCGTGTGAGCAACCCTTGGAAATTTGGTTGAAATTTTATAAAACGCCGAACCAAACCGAAAAGCTTTATTTGCATTCCACCATGCGTACTCCTGGTGATGACATCCATTTGGTTAAAGGCTGGTTGCTTTCTATTGATTTGGTTTCCCTTAACGATATATTCAGTATTGAACATACTGGCACAGACAGATTAAAAGAAAATCATAGCAATCGGATCCTGATTACTCTGAAACCGGGTGTATCTGTTGAATTATCGAAATATAAGGCGAACCCATTGTCCGTTTCTAGTTGTGGTGTCTGCGGACAACAGAATATCGACAAACTGCTAGAAAATTTGTCTCCTATCGATGAACAAAATAGGGTTTCATTAGCGGCAAAGTCGATATGTGATTTACCGAATAATCTGAGATTACAACAACCGGTTTTTTTTAGGACTGGCGGTGTTCATGCAGCAGCGCTGCTGGATCACAAGGGAGCTCTTGTAGGAACCAGTGAAGATATTGGTAGGCACAATGCGCTGGATAAGTTAATTGGTAAACATTTAGCCCTTTTACCTGGCCAATATGCGGTGCTATTGAGCGGTAGGGTGAGTTTCGAAATGGTGCAAAAATCAGCTAGAGCTGGTATTAGTATGATTATTGCGGTTGGCGCACCGACCAGTTTGGCCGTAGATTTATGTAAAGAATTGGATATTGCACTGATTGGATTTATCAAAGCGACGCAATTTAATCTGTATCATGGAGAAAGGCAGTTAATTTAAACAGTTTAGCTAACAAAAAGGACTTTTTGAAAATGGATCATACCCCTAAAAACTATGTGCAAATTGTCAGTCCAGTCTGGGCTAAAGACGCAATTATATACCAAATTAACACCCGCCAATTCACCTCTGTGGGCACTTTCAATGCAGCCCAATCACACTTCCCACGTTTAAAATCCTTAGGTGTCGACATTTTGTGGATTATGCCAATTCATCCTATTGGAGTTAAAAATCGTAAGGGCACACTAGGGAGTCCTTATGCGGTGCAAGACTATTATGGTGTGAATCCAGAATTTGGTGATTTGAGCGCATTTCAAGATTTTGTCAAAACCGCCCATTCATTTGGTTTCAAGGTTATTATAGATTGGGTATGCAATCATTCTGCTTGGGATAATCACCTAGTTGAAGATCATCCAGAGTGGTACGCTAGGGATTATAAGGGCGATTTTACGCCAACACCTTGGTGGGATTGGGATGATGTCATTGACTTTGATTATCAAAGTATTGAATTACGTGAGTATATAGCCAAAGCGATGCGTTATTGGGTTGAGGTGGCTGACATTGATGGATTTCGGTGTGATGTGGCCGGTTTTATTCCAAATGATTTCTGGGCAGCTGTTAGGGCTGATTTAGAGACCATTAAACCGATCTTTATGTTAGCTGAGTGGGAATCCAAAGATCTACATCAAAATGCCTTTGATATGACCTATGCGTGGAGTTGGAATGAAATCATGCATGGTATTACGTGCAATGGTTTACCTATTAGTAAACTTTTTAAATACTACTCTTGGAACGAAAAATCCTATCCAGCTGAAGCACATCGAATGACGTTTGTCAGTAACCATGATAAGAATGCATGGGATGGTACTCAGCAAGAGCAATTTCAAGATGGCCTAGAAGCCGCTATTGTGCTGTCGGTTATTGGTGAAGGTATGCCACTTATTCACAATGGACAAGAAGCCGGTGAAACAAAACGTTTAGCGTTTTTTGAAAGAGACCCGATTCACTGGCAGGAACATCACATTGGTGATTTATATCAACGATTAATTCAACTTAAAAAATCACATTCCGCGCTACATAATGCCCAGTGGGGCGCGCGGATGATTCACGTCGCTAATTCTGAGCCAGAAAGAATATTCAGTTTTGTGCGGACCGATAAAAATAGTAAAATTTTTGTCGTATTAAATTTATCAAGTCACTCGCTGCAAGTGAATTTCACTGGAAGTTTGTTTTTAGGTGAGTACGATTCTTTTTTCGAAAATAAAAGTTTAGTGTTTAAGCAAGATTCCGAACTGACAATAGCACCATGGGGATATCAAATTTATGTCAATTGAAAAAATTAAACCCGAAACAACGCAAGTGTTAATGGTCGATATACAACAAAAATTGTTTGCTCAAATGAGTAATCACCAAATGATGTTGCGTCGCAGTCTTACTTTACTGGCAACTGCTCAGATATTTCAAATTCCCATTACGGGCGTAGAGCAATATCCCAAAGGCTTAGGTGAAACCCACGAAATGTTGCAGCCTTATGTACAACATAACTTTACCAAGACCGCATTCTCTGCTTTTGGGCAAAAAGATTTAGTCGCGCATCTTGATCACATCCGATCATCAAGTGACAAGCCAAATTTGTTGCTCTTAGGGGCTGAATCCCACGTTTGTTTATATCAAACTGCCATTGATGCTCTCAAGGCGAACTATACAGTTTCCATTGCGTGGGACGCTACTGCTTCTCGTTATGAATCCGATCGGGAATTAGCCAAGCAGCAATTAATCGCAGCTGGTTGTAATTTGGTTTCAGTGGAAATGGTGGTTTTTGGGTGGTTGAAGGATGCCAAACATGAACATTTTAAACGTGTCAGTAATTTACTTAAAGCCCACTAATTAAAAATAAAGCCCCCTAATAGCATTCAAGAGATTAGCAGTAATGGCGAAACATAAAGCGCAATTTGAAATGACCAGTTATGGTCTCTATGAAGGGTGGGACAACAACAGTAAAGAATTACCATCGATTCGCAACTTTACCACCAAAATCCCAGCCACTTTAGATGTGGAATTTGGTTTTATATTGGAAGTTAAAAAAGGCAAAGGATTACGGTTAGATTTCACTATTTATCATCCAAATATCCCAGATAAAAAAGGCAATGTTATGGAACCGTTTAGCGGTGATGTTTATGTGCGAAACAATAACTGGGAGTTCTATTTAGGTGATACTTTATGGGCACCTATTGACGACAAAGTCGGGGACTGGCGTATGGTAATTGAGTGTGACGGCAAAATCGTGGCTGAAAAAACATTTACCGTTTTAGAAGAGTATGCCGATGGCGAGATTCAATTTTGGAAAAAACGCGGTTACTGAAGCCATTTTTGTAAACAGACATTTTATTCTTTAAATGAGCTTCGCTGTGGATAAAAAATGAATCACAGTGAAGCGGGTTGATGTTCTGATAGGTCTTTATATCTACTCGTTACCCATGGCGATGGAGTGATACTGCGCTGTACTTTCCTATTGCTAATTCGAATTGGCGTATTTTCTGAAGATTAACTTTAAGAAATTTAAATGTATTAACAAAACTAATCTTCTCATTACAATTTACTTTCGTAACCATACTTATCAAACTAAGAGCTATTGCAAATATATATTTTTTCATATTATTAGCATACTTCTTTGATTGAAAAGATGTCTGTCCATATGACCCTATTGAATAGCGTTAATAGGTGTTTTATTCTGTCATAATACAAGGTCTTGTACTACGAGTGTTCAGTTATGTTGGCATTAAATGCATCGTTTGCGGGCGATTAAACATATGGCGAACATTCTCTGAAACTTTGCTCAGGCCACCTTTTTCATTTTTACTGACTGGCCCTTAAATGCTCAAATTAACTGTGTTACCCACTAAATTTATACTGTTATCGATTTTTGTCGCATATTTGCAAGGGTGCCAGCAACATAGAACATCGGCAAAAGAGATTGATCTCACAGAGCTGACTATTGCCCAAATTCACCAAGACTATAAAAATGGCGAGTACAATAGCCAAGACTTAGTTAAGACGTACCTAAAACGAATCGCCCAGCATAATGATAAAATTAATGCTATTAGTGTGGTCAATAACGATGCGCTAATGATTGCCGCAGCCTTAGATAAAGAGTTTATACAAACAGGAAAGCTTCGCCCGTTACACGGCATTCCTATTTTGGTGAAGGATAATATCAATACCGCTAATTTACCCACCACCGCAGGCTCTCTTGCGTTAGTCGAATACATTCCCAATCAGAATGCTTTTATCATTCAAAAACTCGTTGACGCGGGGGCTATTGTTTTAGCGAAAACGAATATGGCGGAGTGGGCATTTAGTCCAAAACATACCGAAAGCTCTACCATTGGAATCACTCGTAACGCGTATAACCAAGATTATGTTCCAGCAGGATCTAGTGGCGGAACAGCTGCTGCTATTGCCGCTAATTTTGCAACTGTTGGTTTAGGTACCGATACGGGTAATTCTATTCGAGGACCTTCTTCCCATGCAGCGCTAGTGGGCTTAAGAACCACCATTGGCTTAGTGTCACGCAGTGCCATAGTGCCTTTGTTTCTGCGCAATGATGTTGTTGGCCCAATGGCCAGAACAACCGAAGACGCTGTTCGCATATTAGACGTAATTGCTGGCTACGATGAGCATGATCCGATCACGGCCCATTCGGACGGTAAGATGCCGGCTAGTTATTTGTCGTATTTAAACGAAGATGGGTTGAGTGGAGCACGCATAGGTGTGTTGAATCAACTTAGTGATGACGGCCTTGATCCTGAAATTTTAGCCTTATTCCAACAGTCCCTTCGAGATTTACAGAGGCTAGGGGCAACAATCGTTGATCCAGTTGAGATCCCTAATTTTGATAGTTTAAAAGCCAATCAATGGTGTGCAGAATTCCAACAAGATGTAGAGCAGTTCTTAGCAACCTATGTGAAAAGTGACACCCTGGAGCGCTTAGAAGATATTATCGCAGTTGGCTCCACCTCAGAGTTTGCAAAAGCGAGATTAAAAGCAAACCTTGCTGCAAGCGGTCGTTATGGTGAGTCCAATGTTGAATGCGGAAGTGCTTATTCTGATCCACTGCGCATAGCGTTTAGGCAAGGTATTGAGAAGGTGATGGACGACTTAAATCTAGATGCGCTAATTTATCCTTCTTGGAATAACAAAGCCGCTCTTATCAGTCGTTTTGAGGAAGATTACATGGGTGACAACAGTCAAGTTATCAGTCCACACACAGGGCAGCCGGCGTTTACGGTTCCAATGGGGTTCACTTCGGAAAACTTACCCACAGGGCTTCAGTTTTTAGGCAGAATGTACAATGAACCTAAGTTAATACAGCTCATCTATGCCTATGAGCAGGGGACAAAACACAGAAAACCAGCAGAGTTGAATTGAAGCGCTGTTTCAGATTTCGATTTTCAGTGCTAATTAGTGAAAAATATTCAATACGAAAATCAGTCGATAGCTTGAAAAGAGACAAGCTTATTTAGGCTGCAGAATAAACAAAAAAGAGCGAAAAATCGCTCTTTTTTTTGGGATAACATAAAGTGTCTCATTTTAAAGACACCCGATTGTAATTAATTACAATCTGATACGTCACCACCTGTTTTTTCTTTCATTTTGATACAAGCTTCTTTTAGCTTATCAGCGCTAGCTTCTTTCATGTCTTCTATTTCGTCGCCAGCATCTTCCATCATTTCAGAGGCTTTATCTTGTGCATCATCTTTCATTTCTGATGCTTTTTCGCTTGCTGAATCCATCATATCACCGGCTTCATCTTTAACATCGTCAAGATAATCAGCAGACTCTTCTTTCATGTCTTCCATTTCTTCAGTCATTTCAGCTTTAGTATCGCTAGCGGATTCTTTCTGAGCTTCTGAACATCCCGCTAAGCCTAAGCTAGCTAAAAATATTGCTAGTACGAGTTTTTGATTGATTGTTTTCATTGTGTTTCCTTTAGTCCATTTTAAAGTGCAGTTTCTTTCTTAAGTGACCGAGCAAACGTCATTGTCACAAATAAAAAGATACCGATATAACATATAGCAGAAATTACAGCTGACATTAACTTGCTAGATAAATCGGCAGGTTTGAAAATTGCCACCAAGGTGACAATAGTCGCTAAGATTAACCAGAATAACATAATCGAACTCCTTACTGTGTGCCACTTGAAACAATTGGGTTTTCACCTGTCGTTTCCATCATTAATAACAGAGAAATCTTTCTGTTTTGTGATGAATAAATTAATAATTTGTCTATTGCTTGAGATATTGCTTAATTCGTGCCACTAATTTATCTATTTGATTAATAACAATATTGTTTGCGAATGGCGTTGTTTTTGAGCGTGTTTGCAATAAATGCGTCTGTTTTTAAATACACCTTTGGTGCGGAGTGTCTTTTTTGGGGCAATTTTTTAAACAATATTTATATCACAAGGCTAAGCAATGGCTATCTTCCTCTAACAATGCTTGCATTTTTTTGGCATACTCACCGCCAATTTCTCGCGCTGCGGGACAAGCTAAGAATTTGCGAATAACGGATAACGATAGTGATACTAATTTGTGACAGTAAAAGACAGGCAAGGGTGCATGATTAAAACATCAGAATTGTTTGCCGAAGATGGGGTTTTATCTACGGCAATTGCTGGGTTTAGCCCACGTGCATCGCAAATTGCAATGTCTGAAGCCATTGAACAATGTATTGACGATCAAGTTCCGCTAATTGTCGAGGCTGGTACGGGAACAGGTAAAACCTTTGCATACTTAGCCCCAGCAATGATCAGTAACAAAAAAGCAATAATCTCAACGGGTACAAAAAATCTTCAAGAGCAGTTGTTTCACCGTGACCTACCGTTACTTAAAAAAGCCTTAGCCAGTAATCGTCAGGCAGCGCTGCTTAAGGGCCGTTCAAATTATCTTTGTTTACATCGGTTAGGTCAGCATAGTGGCAACAGTACCTTATTGGAGCGGGAAACCCTGGATGAATTAACCCAAGTTAGACAGTGGGCGTCTACCACTAAAACCGGTGATATGGGAGATTTAAAGTCACTGTCTGAGAATGCCAGAGTATTACCTTTGGTGACTTCTACAGTTGATAATTGTTTAGGTCGAGATTGTCCTGATTATGAAGATTGTTATTTAGTCAAAGCGCGAAACAAAGCAATGGACGCCGATATAGTGGTGGTGAATCATCATTTGTTTTTTGCAGATATGGCTTTAAAAGACACAGGCTTTGGTGAGCTAATTCCGGAAGCTGATGTGGTGGTATTTGATGAAGCTCATCAAATACCCGATATTGCCAGCGAATACTTTGGTGAAGCTCTCTCAAGTCGACAAATACATGATTTAGCGCGAGACATTGAGATTATAAAACGTACTCAACTAAAAGATGCCGAACAACTAGTAAAAGTTGCTGAGAAGTGTCGTTTGATTGCGGCTGACTTGCGTATTTTGTTTCCAGTCACTCCAGAGCGGGGCAATTGGCGACAAATGCTAAAACGCCCAGAGGTCGAAGCGCAAATCAATAAATTGGACGAATCACTGACGGTACTTTACGAAGTGGTTAAAATTCATCTGGGTCGAGAAAAAGAACTTGATACTTTGTTTGAAAGGGTAACTCACGCCAAATCCAAACTGGCTGTTTTAAACGATGTAAATCAAAAAGGTGTGAGTTTATGGTACGAAACCACACCTAAGCACATTGTGCTGCATTTAACCCCACTTAGTATCGCTAAGCGCTTTGCTGATTTTATAGAAGAACCGAAAAGAAGCTGGGTGTTTACCTCTGCAACTTTGATGGTGGATGGCGGTTTTGCCCATTTTCAGCGTTTAATGGGCTTAGATAATGCAAAAACATTAGCCTTGGACAGTCCATTCGATTACCAAAAACAAGCTATTTTGTGTGTACCTCGATATTTACCAGAGCCTAGCAGCCGTGAGATGCGACAGAATTTATTGGAAGTAGCAGTGACCTTAATTAAGGCGAGCAAAGGCCGTTGTTTCCTGTTATTTACTTCCCATGCGATGCTGAAAATCATTGCCCAAAGCTTGCCTGAATATATTGATAACCCAATATTAGTGCAAGGCACCACGACCAAGCGTGCGTTACTAGACGAGTATGTAACCAATAAACAAGCCGTACTGTTAGGCACGGGAGCATTTTGGGAAGGAGTTGATGTGCGTGGTGATGATTTAACCTGCGTAATGATTGATAAATTACCCTTCGCCGCCCCAGATGATCCACTTCTGCAGGCTCGAATTGAAGATTGTCGAAAGTCAGGTGCCAATCCTTTTGCACAAATCCAGATCCCCCAAGCGGTTATTTCCCTCAAACAAGGGGCTGGGCGGTTAATTCGTGATGAAAAAGACAAGGGGGTTTTGGTGATCTGCGATAATCGCCTAATCACGAAAGACTACGCAAAAACCTTTTTAGCCAGTTTACCGCCCATGAAGCGCACTCGAGACTTGTCGGTGGCGGTTGATTTTTTAACTGAATTACATACCTCTGAAGGCCTGTGAATTGATGAAAATACTTGCGATAGATACAGCCACTGAAGCCTGCTCTGCAGCCATTTTTGTAGATCAAAAAACCGATTCAATATTTGAAGTTTGCCCTCAACAACATAGCCAAAAACTGCTTCCGATGGTCGAGCAATTATTACAACGAAATAATCAAACATTATCGGCTATCGACTATCTCGTGTTTGGTCGTGGTCCAGGTAGTTTTACTGGCGTGCGTATTTCAACAGGTATTATTCAAGGTTTGGCGTTGGGAACTGAAAAGCCGGTTGTTGGTATCTCTACTTTAGCTGCAATGGCGCAACAAGCGATTGATGAATCTCAGGCCAAGTTGGTTGCTGTAGCGATAGATGCTCGCATGGATGAAGTCTATTTCGCATTATTTCGCAATGAAAATAACCTAGCCCGTTTAATCGAAGAAGAGCAGGTGCTAGGGCCGGAAGCTGTGCTTGAAGGCTTAACCGAAATACCGGATGTATTATGCGGTACGGGGTGGACTGCCTATAAAGCTTTCCAGCAAATCGTCGAGCAGGTCGGTCAGCCATCCATTCTTTTTCCATCAAGTAGTGCAATGATCCCATTAGCTATAGATGCTATCGCGCAGGGCAATTTTAGCGACGCAGAGAATATTCAACCGGTTTATTTGCGAGACAAGGTGACCTGGAAAAAGTTGCCTGGTAGAGAATAGTGGTTTTAACTGGATTAGATTGGTTTTACGCGATAGTTCGTATCTTGTGCATGATTATTGCAGTTAATTTTGGTTTGACACCTAAAAAGGATGCAATAGTTTAGCTAAGTGGAAATTGAATCTTCGTTAGTTGCCGCGCAAAATCAACTAACTATTACTCCCACTGCCCGTGAGCCGCAAAAACAAGCGGAAGCACAAGAGCAGCAAAATCAAAGACGTGACACTCAGTTGCCACGTCAGCAGGTTGTTACGCGTCAAAATTCCCCTGAAGCATATGCACAAGCCGAACGTTTTCGAGAACAAAAAAATAGTGCATCACAACCTCAAGATTTTAGTGCTCGCCAGGCAATAGACGCCTATCAATCTCTTGCCAAAGAAAGTCAACGTAGTGAAATCCAATCGTTACTGGGAATTGATACCTTCGTTTAATCTTATCCAATTAGGCTCGAATAAAATGATCACTTTGGTGTAAAATTTTTCGCGTATTTGTTATGCTGAACAACGGATTATGATGATTTTATATCCCGAAACTATGTTGATTCAGCCAATAACGCAACGTGTTATTGGCAATAGGTGTTAGTATTAGCAACATATCTAAACGATTCTATAGCGTTAATTAGTGGATTCATGTTTTAGTAAGTAAATAGTCTAATTGGTGAACTATCTAATCAGTTAAGAGTTTATTAAGGTAAAAGTTTAGCAAGTTAAAATTTAGCGGTAGAGAGGATTCTCATGTTAGCGAAAATTGCGGTGTTTTGTTCAGTAGTACTGATGGCTGGCTGTTCTGTCATACCTGACAGTATTCAGGTGGAAGATGAAGCAAACTTAGTAGAATATCAGCAGGTTACAAGTAATCCCGAAAGTAATATTGGCAAGACTGTTCGTTGGGGGGGAGTGATTGCTAAAGTCGAAAACTTACCTGATGCAACCATGATCGAAATGGTCGATTTTCCATTGCGTTCTTATGCTCGCCCTCGAGTCTCAAATCAAAGCATGGGCCGGTTTCGGGTCTATATTGATGGATTTATCGATCCAGTGGTCTTTGAAAAAGGTCGTAGCGTTACCTTTACCGGAAAAATTACTGGTTCCGAGGAAGGCATGGTAGGTGAGCACAAATATGTTTTTCCGACCCTTAAATCATCTGGATACCATCTTTGGAAAGAAATAGAGCAAGTGAATGTGAGTAGCTTGAGCATGTGGCCATATAATCCATACTGGGGATGGCCATACCGACCTTATCACCAACGCGTTATTATACGTCGTAATAGTGATAGTCCCTCTGGCGGCGCAACAACTCCCAGTCGAGCGTCTCAACCTAACCGTCAACAAAGTACCCGTTCAGCTACGCGTAATAATGGTATAGGGCCAGTTGATAAAGAGCGTTAAAGGCTGATTTTTATAGGATTATAACTAATCAAAATAGCTGAGTATCACGGCGGATAATTTCCGGTGACGGCAATAAAGTGTTAAAAAGCGGCATGTAATTGCCGCTTTTTTTGTTTATAAAAAACGCTCAACAGGATACTAAAATGCATGATGTCAGGTTCTCTTTACCTAACTTAGAGTTAGCAGGTCTTGCAAATGGACACACCGATAAACCCCTAATTATTGCTTTGCATGGTTGGTTAGACAATGCCGCGAGCTTTATTCCTTTAGCCAAATATCTGAACGATTACCATTTGGTCGCAATTGATTTTGCTGGGCATGGACTCTCCAGCCATCGCAGTGCTGACGCTCATTATCACCAAATTGATTTTGTCCACGACTTGCATGAGTTAATTTTAAGTCAAGGGTATAAAAAGTTTATTTTACTGGGGCACTCCATGGGAGGGATCGTCGGTTCGATGTACGCTAGCAGTTTTCCTGAATTTGTTTCCCATTACATCACGATTGAATCCTTTGGTCCTCTTTCAAAAAATGCGCAAAGTAGTCCCTCACAAATGCGTGAGGCCATAGAAAGCAGATTAAAATTACAAGCTAGAGAGCCGCAACATCCCAAAAGCTACGAAGCCGTAATTAAAGCCAGAGCATTAGCTGGGGACTTAACTGAAGATGCGGCAACATTGTTGGTTAATCGCAATTTAATTGAGCAAAATGGCGAGCTTCGTTTTCGCACCGATAGAAGGCTTCGTACGCTCTCGTCAATTCGAGTGACAGATGAGCAAGCTAGACACTTTATGCAAAATATCCAAGCACCGACATTAGCAATAATGGGCACAACGGGGTACGAAGTCATGCGTGAAAAAGTCAAAGAAAGGTTTGATTGGGTGCCAAATTTAACCCATGTAACTTGTGAGGGGGGACATCACTTACATATGGATAATCCCGCCGACATTGCTAAAAAATTGCTGGATTTCCTAGCACTTAGTCCATTAAATCACTAAAATTAAGCTACAATCAGGTCTTACCTGTATTAATTTAAATGTTCATTGGTTAACATCGTGTAATCGTATTGAGAAGCATAAGCCCTGGAGGCAAAGTGGACAAAATTTGGTTAAAACACTACGACCCTAAAATTCCTGCAGAAATCGACCCAGAGCGTTATTCTTCAATAGTAGATATATTTGAGCAATCAGTATCGACTTACGCTAACAACACTGCATTTATCAATATGGGACACAGCATAAGCTTTGCTGAGTTAGATAAGTTATCTGCTCAATTTGCTGCTTATTTACAAAACGAGGGTTTAAAGAAAGGTGATCCAGTCGCCATTATGATGCCTAACGTTATTCAATACCCTGTTGCATTATTTGGAATATTGCGTGCTGGATTAACGGTAGTAAATGTTAATCCACTTTATACCGCTCGTGAGCTAAAACATCAGTTAAACGACTCAAACACCAAAGCTATTGTTATTATTGAAAATTTTGCAAGTACTTTAGCTCAAGTGATTGAACAAACTAATGTGAAAAAAGTACTGCTGACCCAAGTAGCAGATATGTTCCCAGCCCCCAAACGCTGGATAATGAATTTTGCGGTAAAATACATTAAAAAAATGGTGCCGAGTTTTACTATCGCGAATACCGAAAACTTCACATCTGCAATTAAAAAAGGTGCTTCTCTTACCTACACCAGACCAGAAATAAGCAGTGACGACATCGCTTTTCTACAATACACCGGCGGCACTACAGGTGTATCTAAAGGGGCAATGCTTACTCACCGTAATATGGTGGCAAACTTAGAGCAAATTTCTTCAGTATTGGAAACCGTTATCGAGCCAGGTAAAGAGTTGGTGGTGACGGCTTTACCGCTTTACCATATTTTTGCTTTGCAGGCTAACTGTCTGACTTTTGTTAAATTTGGCTGTCCAAGTTTACTGATAACCAATCCACGAGATATGGTCGGTTTTGTAAAAGAAATGGCACAACATCACTGTACCGTAATAACAGGTGTGAATACTTTATTTAATGGTCTTCTTAATACACCAGAATTTAGTGAGCTGGACTTCTCGGGTTTAAAGTTTGCTTTAGGTGGTGGTATGGCAGTGCAACGTTCGGTGGCTGAGAAGTGGGAAAAAGTCACTGGAAAGGTACTTTTGGAAGGCTATGGTTTAACCGAATGTAGCCCTGTTGTTACCGTTAACCCACCACAGCTTGAAAGTTATAAAGGGTCAATTGGTATGCCCGTATCTTCTACGGATATCAAGTTATGTGACGATGATGGCAATGAAGTTCCTATGGGGGAGCCTGGGGAAATGTATGTTAAAGGTCCTCAGGTAATGAAAGGCTACTTGAACCGCCCCGAAGCGACAGATGAGGTTATCAAAGATGGCTGGTTATTAACGGGGGACATCGCCACCGTTGACGAACAAGGTTACTTCTATATTGTCGATCGCAAGAAAGATATGATTTTGGTATCTGGCTTCAATGTGTTTCCTAATGAGATTGAGGAAGTCGCAGCGATGCACGATCAAGTGGTCGAAGTGGCAGCTGTTGGTGTGCCTAGTGAATCATCTGGCGAAGCGGTTAAACTCTTTGTTGTTCGAAATTCAGATGAATTGACCGAGAAAATATTGATCGATCATTGTCGTAAAAATTTAACCGGCTACAAAGTACCAAAATTTGTTGAATTTAGAGACGAGCTTCCCAAGACAAATGTTGGTAAGATACTCCGCAAAGAGTTGCGCGATTAGCTTAAACGAAATCATCTACTGATTTTATTTAAATTGAAGAGCCGACTCATGTCGGTTTTTTTATTTTCTAGGTGTCCATCTTTTCATATGCAATATACCCTAATAACTACGTTCGAAGCATTACACTCCTTTTGTGTTCAAGCCAATAAAGCATCTGCAATAGCCGTTGATACGGAGTTTGTTAGAACGAGAACTTTGTACCCTAGATTGGGCTTAATCCAAATTTATGATGGCATTACTCTGGCCCTTGTGGATCCATTGGAGATTGAAGATTTATCGCCTCTGGTGGACCTTCTAGCTAACCCTGATGTGGTCAAAGTCTTGCATTCTTGCTCTGAAGATTTAGAAACGTTTTGGCATAGTTTGAATGTGATACCGACGCCTATTTTTGATAGTCAATTTGCTGCATGCTTGTTGAATATGGGAGCGACATTGGGCTATGCAAATCTGATTGAGCTGATGTTAGATATTAAACTTGATAAAGGTGAATCGCGAACCGATTGGATTGCTCGTCCGCTGAGCGAACAGCAATGCCAATATGCAGCGAATGACGTACTCTATTTGTTGCAAATTTACCCTCAGTTGAGCGAACAAATCGCTGCTTTAGGCCGCACGGAATGGATTTACCAAGAAATGCAGCAATTGGCATTGAAAAAATCCATTAATCTCCCTGCAGAACTTGCCTATCTTAATATTAAGAACAGTTGGAAACTATCGGGCATATCTCTGTATTTACTGAAAACCTTAGCGAAATGGCGAATTGAGCAAGCGCGTTTGCGTGACTTGGCATTAAACTTTGTTGTGCGTGAATCCAATTTAGTAGAAATTGCACGCACTCTGCCTAGCCATAAAGGGGCTATTTTTGCCATTGATGGCATGACTCCTCAAGAAGCTCGGATTCACTCAGATGCATTACTCAGTTTGGTTGAAGAAGCGAAGATTGCACCGGTTGAGATATACCCATCACCTGTAGAAAGGTTGATGACGCACAAAGGATTTAAAAAAGCCTCTGCTGAATTGAGAGCACTTTGCCAGCTAAAAGCGGATGAACTTGAGATACCCGTTGAAGTCCTGGGATCAAAAAAACAAATACAACAATTGTTAAAATATCATTGGCACAAACAAGATGAATTGCGAGAGATGGGGTTGAAACCTGATTTGATTCAGGGCTGGAGAGGGGATCTTTTGGGAGACCAAGTGCTTAAAATAGTCGCCAAATATGGAGAGCTGAACTAATGCTTGTATATGTATATAAAAGTAATAAAAAGCAACAAACGTATCTCTATGTCTTAAAAAAAGACAATTTTGATGATGTGCCCGAACAGCTTATGGCAACTTTCGGTAAACCCACATTTGTGATGATTTTAGCCCTGCAAAAGCGTCAAAAATTGGCTCAAGTGGATATACATAAATTAACCAACGAACTAAATTTAAATGGATTTTACTTGCAACTTCCTCCACCTAATGAAGATTTGTTAAAAGCCCATAAGCAAACACAAGATAAAAATAAAGAAAATAAAGGACAGACATCGAAATGAAAAGACTAATGAATGGGAGCTGCATTTTAGTTTCAATTCTGCTGTTGAGTTTCCCGCTACACGCTCAGAAAAACGAAAAAGATTACGCAGGTTATGTCGAACAGCTTAAAAGTGAAGCGATATCGGAAGGTTTCGATGCACAATTTGTAAATCAGGCGTTTGCCGACATAACGCTCTATAAAAGAGCCATTAAGGCAGATAAGAATCAACCAGAATCTAAAATCACCTTAGATAAATATTTACGCACCCGAGTCCCTGATTGGAAAGTGCAACAAGCCATCGATTTGTACCGTAAACACCAACAAATATTAAACAAAATAGGCAAAGAATATGGTGTGCAACCGCGCTTCATAGTGGCCCTTTGGGGAAATGAAAGTAATTTTGGAAAGATTATGGGGAATTACTCTGTTATCTCCGCATTGTCTACATTGGCTTATGAAGGTCGTCGTGAATCCTTCTTTAAAAAACAATTGTTCGCAGCTTTGACTATCCTGCAGCAAGGTCACATTCAAAAACAACAGTTTGTGGGATCTTGGGCTGGTGCAATGGGGCAAAGCCAATTCATCCCTTCATCCTTCCTAACTTATGCGGTTGATTATGATAAAGATGGTAAAAAAGATATTTGGGGTAACCCCGCGGACGTATTTGCATCAATTGCCAATTACTTAAGCAAAGAAGGTTGGGATGACAGTATTACTTGGGGCAGACAAGTTCGCATTCCTAAAGGTTTTGATTTGGCCCTTGCAGGTTTAACTAAGTCTAAAATGCAATCTTTAAGCGCATGGCAGGCATTGGGGGTTAGGCGTTATGACGGCTCTGATTTGCCAAAGGTCGACTTGCAAGCTTCGTTGATCATGCCAGATGATGAAAATGGCCGAATCTATTTAGTTTACTCGAATTTCCATACATTAATGCGTTGGAATCGCTCGACATACTTTGGAAGCGCTGTGAGTTATCTTGCCGATCGAATTAAAAAGGGTTCTTAGATGGAGTATTTTCACAAAGATATTAATGGCCAGCCCATCCAACTGCCGGTTGGGAAGGTGGTGTGCGTGGGACGTAATTACGTTGATCACGTCAAAGAGCTTAACAATGAAGTTCCTGATACCCCTTTGTTATTTATGAAACCTTCCACAAGTTTATGTGATGTAAATGCAGGGGTGACCTTACCAGCCGATACGCTGGGAAGTTGTCACAATGAATTAGAGATAGCGATTCTGATTAAATCGCCACTCAAAAATGCATCACAGAGCGATTGTCAATCCGCTATCTGGGGAGTGGGACTAGCACTAGACTTAACCTTGCGAGATTTGCAGAGCAAATTAAAATCAAAAGGTTTACCTTGGGAGCGAGCTAAATCCTTTGATGGTGCCTGTCCAGTATCAGGGTTCACTGAAATACACAATGTAGCTGATCTTCAAGCTTTAAGTTTCAGTTTAGAGGTTAATCAACAACTGAAACAGCAAGGCGACACATCTTTAATGATGTGGGGCGTTTATTCGTTGTTGTCACAAATAAGTGAGGTATTCACTCTGTTACCAGGTGATATTGTGCTGACAGGCACACCAAAAGGTGTAGGCCCTCTATTTGCGAATGATGAATTGTGTTTACGTTTGGATAAACATTTTAGCGTTAATAGCAAAGTGCAGGGTGAAAAATGAGTTTAGAAGCAAATTTTTGGCAAACTAAATCGTTGAAGCAAATGAACCGTCAGGAGTGGGAGGCCATTTGTGATGGTTGCGCTAAATGTTGCTTACACAAAATCATCGATGAAGATGCTTCGCAAACAGATGGGCAACAAGCTGCCACCGAAGAGCTGCATTTTACCAATGTCGTTTGCAGTTTTTTGAATACCAAAACTTGCGCGTGCACCCAATATGCCGACCGTGATGAGCTGGTACCTGAATGTGTCACTCTATCCCAAGATAACCTTCATCAACTTGCCTATATGCCGCCAAGTTGCAGTTATCGCAGACTCAACGAGGGAAAGGGGCTTCCGAGTTGGCATCCATTATTGCATAAGAATAAAAAGTCAGAGATGCACAAGGCTGGCATGTCTGTGCGTGGTAAAACTGTTTTTGATCGGGACGTTGATGAAAGTAAGTTTGAAGACCACATCGTTATTTGGCCATTAAACGAAATCGATTAACTAGCTAGTTAATCGATTTCAAGTTGTTTCGGCTAAAAACTTCTACGGGTAAATAGTCGGCTAAATAATACAATAGAAAAAACCGCTGTATAAATTGCAAATACAACAATCATCCATTCAGGCATACTCATATTCATAAATTCCCAATCAATATTGCCACAATCACCAGTAGCGGCAAACATATTAGGTAGCCAATTGTGCAGCGGCAAGAAAGCTGGGAAATTGGGAACAATTTCACAGGAAACAAAAAATGGATTTGATTCGTTCTGTATCCCCACATGTTCAATGGCGATAAACATTCCCCAAATCGCAGAGACCCCCCAAGTCACAAAACCTATGAATCGTGTTATGAGATTATTTCTTAGGGTAGGTAGTAGCCCAGCGAACAGCAGGCCAAACACTGCTGTTCGTTGATATATGCACATAATGCACGGCTTTAAATCTAACCCATATTGAAAAAATAGAGCTGCCACAATTAAGCCTAAAGCAGATAGCAACAACGTCAACCAAGCCCATCGTGTTGAAGCCATGTCGCCAAAGAATACAAATACATTCATGTTTATTAAATTAACCTAATTATTAGTGGGTGCTAGCTGCGCCAACTTCTGCATCTGGAACATGGTGATTTATCCAGTGCAAATCATATAAAACGTCTGTTAATTCCTGCAATCCAAAATAAGTCGCAGCCAATCCTACTAAGGTTAAGACAATCGTAAATGGGAATGCCATATAAACCATAGTACCGTAAGATAATCGCAATAACGGCGCGATGGCAGAGGTTAATAAGAATAAAAATGCAGCTTGTCCATTGGGGGTCGCAACACTGGGTAAATTCGTACCTGTGTTAATCGCAACGGCTAATAGATCAAATTGGTCACGGGTAATTTGGCCATTTTTTAATGCAGTGGTGACTTCGGTTATATATACCGAGCCAACAAACACATTGTCACTCACCATAGACAACAACCCATTGGCTAAGTAAAACATCACCATTTGTGTTTTACCCTCAAAGGTCAGAACATAGTTAATGACCGGCGTAAACAGACCTTGATCTATGATTACCGCCACAACGCCAAAAAAGACACACAGCAGCGCAGTAAAAGGAAGCGCTTCTTCAAACGCCTTACCAATTGAATGCTCTTCAATCACACCACACATGGTCGTCGCTAAAACGATGACCGAAAGACCAATTAATCCCACTTCTGCTAAATGCAGTGCAAGACCAATGATCAACCAAATACCAATTAATGCCTGAGTAAAAAGTCGAGCAGTATCTAACTTGGTGCGTTGTTTGTCCATTTGCGTGTTGTAATCACTTAATATGCCTCGCACAACAGGGGGCAACTTAGCGCCATATCCAAACCATCCAAACTTTTCCACTACATAAGCGGTAATCAGTCCCGAGAAGAACACCGGAATTGTCACAGGAGACATGCGCACAAAAAACTCACCAAAGCCCCAAGATGCTTTTTCTGCAATGATTAAATTCTGCGGTTCACCAACCATAGTCATCACTCCACCTAAGGCAGTACCTATAGCTGCATGCATCATTAGGTTGCGAAGAAAGGCGCGAAAATTCTCTAAATCATCGCGGCTTGGTTGGCCTATTTCGTCGTCACTTGAATGATCGTGATCATTGTTGAAATCTTTTCCTGAGGCGACTTTATGGTAAATGCTGTAGAAGCCTAACCCCACAGCAATAATGACCGCGATAACTGTTAAGGCGTCTAAGAACGCCGACAAAAACGCCGATGCGATAATAAAAGCTAACGATAACGCTCGTTTATTTTCTATTTTAATCAAGAGCTTAGTAAACAAATACAACAGCAAGTCTTTCATAAAATAAATACCCGCAACCATAAATACCAGTAATAACACCACACTAATATTAACGGTTATCTCATGGTACATGTGGGAAGGCGATGTCATTCCAATGAAGAGGGCTTCGATCAGCAGTAACCCCCCTGGTTGTAATGGGTAGCATTTTAATGCCATTGCCAAGGTGAATATAAACTCCAGAACTAAAACCCAGCCAGCTATATAGGTACTAACAAAGTAAAATAGAATTGGGTTTAAGATTAAAAATCCAACAATAACTTGTTTGTACCAATCAGGAGCATGGCCTAAAAAGTTTTTGTAAATGGCTTGAGTCATAGAAACTTGCATATGGGAATCCTTTTACTCATCGACTTTAAGTGCGATTGCATTTATTTATGTCTTCATTTTTAAAAGGTCAGGGCAATAAATGCAAGGTAAATCTGTTGTTAATCAGTGAATTGATTCTATTTGAACAGATATTGTGCAGCTTTGCGACTGATAAAGTCTATTAAATATTTAACATGCTGTTAAACTTTCATTGTTCCATATAAAATTCATCTGGTACAATCAGTTATCAACATGACATTAAAACGATAATAAGAGAGCCGTTGCATGATTTACAAGGCACAAAGTCCAGCTGGATTTGCAGAAGAATATATTGTTGAGTCAATATGGAGTGGACGATTTCCGCCTGGGACGATCTTACCAGCAGAAAGAGAGTTGTCAGAACTTATTGGTGTGACTCGCACAACGTTACGTGAAGTATTGCAAAGACTAGCTCGAGATGGCTGGCTGACAATTCAACATGGTAAACCGACTAAAGTAAATAATTTTTGGGAAACCTCAGGTCTAAACATCCTTGAAACATTGGCTCGATTAGACCAAGACGGGATTTCTGAGTTAGTCGATCACTTATTAGCCGCGAGAACAAATTTAAGCGCTGTGTTTATTCGTGGTGCAATTAAAAATGATGCACAGCGAGTTAAGGAAATCCTCAAAGGCTTCCCAGACATTCCTGAAGATGGTGCCGCATTTGCTTTGTATGACTATCGCATTAATCACGACATGGCGTTTGCCTCTGGTAATAAAGTATATGTGTTAATGATGAATGGTTTTAGAGGTCTATACTCGCGAATTGGAGGCTACTATTTTTCTTGTCCCAAATCCCGAGAGTTATCTCGCAACTATTATCAAAAGTTGATGGAGTTGGCCGATACTGGTGATTTTGCAGGCGTTGCTTCTGTTGTTCGTGAGTATGGTATCGAGTCTGGCAAAATTTGGCATGAAATTCGTGCTGAAATGCCCAATGACTTAGTCGATTAAATCAATTTTTTTGTAACCTCTGTTATTAGACATTCAAATCACCGCGTTATCTAGTTGGCAAAAGTTTGCATAAAATGTAAACCTTTATGACTTCACTTGGTAATTTAAAAACACCATAAATCAATGCTTTGCATTAAAGTCCTAAATTAATTTTTATTATTTTAGGACTTTAGTATGCGCTTTCTAATTTAGATCGTTAATCTTGTTCACAGTCAACAAATCGAGGAAATAATCATGACTAAATTAGACGCAATCAAAAGTAAAGTTTCAGACGCTGAAGATTTTGCACGTAAAATCTGGTTAGCTGGTTTAGGTGCTTACGGTAAGAGTTTCGATGAAGCTCAAGGTCAATATGAGAAGTTGACATCTGAAGCAGGTAAAGTATTTGAAGAGTTAGTTGAAAAAGGTGAAGTTTTAGAAACTGAAGCTAAAGCTAAAATCAAAGCTAAAACTAATGTTGAAGAACGTGTAACTGAAGTTCGTAAAAAACTAGGTTTAGATTCTTCAAGTTCAGAAGACAAAGTAGAAGAACTTTCTGCAAAAATTGATGCATTAACTGACGCTGTTGCAAAATTAGCTGCTAAGTAATGTTATCAAGTTCAGGATTGTCTGTAGGCCTTAATTAAGGTCTACAGTACCTGAACACTTTATATATGTACTTGGATAATTAAGTCGGGGGAGTTATGAAAGCGATAAAATCTGTTGAAGAAACTGGGCGTAAATCCTGGTTAGCTAGTGTTGGCGCATATGGGGAAAGTTTAAATAAATCCACAGATGCACTGGACAAACTCTATACAGACGGCAATGCTTTAGTACAGGACCTGATTATACGCGGTGAATCGGTAGAAGCGGAAATCAAAGCTAAACTAGAACACAGCCCAATATTTAAGGGGAAGTCGATGTTAAAAAGCAAAATTGATATGTTCAAGGCGAAATTGGGCATGCAAAGTCATAGTCGCGAAATTCAACTAGAAATACTCTCTAACAAAGTTGATAACCTAATTGATGTTGTCGCAAAACTTGCTCAGAAAAAAGCAGCTGAACAAAGTGCTGCAAAATCAACGGCAACACCTGCTGCTAAAGCGAGCACTAAGACAACTGCCGCTAAAACTGCTACTACACGTAAACCTGCCGTTAAAAAGACTGCTAGTGCTAAACCTGCCTCAGATGCAGCTAAAACGCCAGCAAAGACAACGTCAACGACGACAAGAACTCGTAAACCAGCAGCTAAAAAGCCGGCTGCAGATGCAGATAAAGAATAGTAGAATAACTACTCGGTCTTGATGACCATCAATCTATAACGCCAGATTATAACAAACTTGCGACAAGTTGAGATGAGTTGGCGTTGTGGTGATTTGCACTGGGTCTTACACACTGCTCAGTTGAATTTGATGTCTTTGTATAGGACATACGCGTTGTATAAGCGGCATTGTCTTTACCACCAAAGCTGACTAGTGGCTTTTTAAAGAAGTGCTGACGACATGTTGTACTTAAGCGCATTTTCTCGCTTTCTTGTTACTCATTCCACATACAAATGCATTTGCGATTAAACACCTATGCTGTTTGCAACAGAATTTACTTGGCACAAATGAGAGTTCAAATGTGCCAAATTTTTACATTCTTTCAGCCATAATCCGCGAACAACTGTTTTGTTCTTCCTTCTACCACTGTGTTTACGCCGATTTAGAGTTGTTGACTAAGCTCAATCCATTGTGTTGAGTCAATACTCGTTCTTCTCTGGCTTTAAGCAACTTCAAGTATTTCCCGAATGTTTTGCTAATTTGGGTATCACGTTTGATCCGATCTATTTGTGGCCAGGTTGCTCTTTCTGCACTTGAAATTAGTTTTTCAATACTGCGTAACGACGGATTGGCTAAGATATGTTTTAAACTTGCGAATCCTCGTTTAGGTAAAATATTGATATCACCTACATACTGCTGATCTATGATTGAACGCAACTTGTGTATTCCCAGTTTTGCGCCTTTATGAGAAGTCATACCTTCTAAAACATCAAATGCGTAAATACTATTCAATTTGGTAATGTTAGCTAAGTGGCGCCAAGTTAAGGCTCCTATTCCTCGACTATCTTTTTTGTCCCGAGATAAAAAAGGTACGGCTAAGGGATTAGTTTGACTAACAATACTATGGTTTACCCCATATAAGCGGGCGAGTTGTTTAAATGGCATGTCAGCCATCAATGAGCCATCTGCAAAACGTCGGTTAGGTATGTATGGAACAATCTTGCCATCTGCTTGTTTCGCTTTTAATTGCACTGGACTAAATACCAATGGAATGGCACATGATGCTCTAACCGCTTGGGTAATAATTGCGTTAGGTGACGTTTTAGCATTGAGCAAACGTGAATACTGGTGCAAATCAGATGGCGACACGGTAACAGTCACATGTCGTCCAGTTTTCTTGAAAGCTTCTTCAAATGTCATCAAATCAAAGAGTTCAATGAATGCATTTTCTAAGTTGGTGCTATCCATTAAACTATTTTGACCAAAACCTTGCCAAATTCTCCAATTACTAAAATTTTCGTAGATATTTTGTGGCTCTAAGGCGACTTTGAGTTCTTCGTTGGTACGGGTGGCAATAAGACTTGCGATGATAGATCCGGCGCTAGCGCCTGAAATTACATCTGGCAGCAAGTCATGCTCAGTAAGTGATTTAACGACACCACCATGAAAAAATCCAAGCCCAGCACCGCCGCTTAACATCAAGCAACTTTTGCCAAAGGCATGGGCTGTTTCATCAAAAAATGACAATTTTTCGTAAAAGTCGATTTCAGACTCGTTTGCATGGTATATAAAATCTAATGACTCACATACTTGATCGATAAATTCTTGAATTAAATACTTGGTACCTATTTTACTGTGGTTTTTCATCGCAGGATTAGCAATATTGCCTAAATTGCCATGAATACCTTCGTGTAAAATGGACATCAAGCCTAATGCATCACCACGAGAACGCGCCAACTTAATTCGTTGAACCCGTTTACGAATTAGACGATAGTCATATTCCTTACAGGTATCCTTTGCCTTCCATTCTTCCGCGCCAGACAATTCATCATGTTCTTGGCAAGCTTCCTTATATTCTTCATAACTATCTGCATGATTAATTGCAGCTTCTAAATCAGTAAGCGAATTACGGTACGCCATTTGGACCACCTAGTTTAATTAAATACAACTTTTAAACATAAGGGTCTGTAAATTCGTTCAATTCAAACCCTAATTTTCGAATCTTTAACACCACGCTATTGTTGCTAAACGTTAACATTAGTATTACTAAACGCTAACACTATGGTTAACCAATTAATAGTATCCTTTAGTGTGAGATTATTAATAACTTAAGTTTTTAGAAAGTGCTACCCAATTTAGTAGAATTGGGCGTTTCAACTATTTTACAAAGAGATTTTGTTTGAGAATGTATAATTTGCTGTCAATGGCACAAATTTGATTGACCATTGTAATCGCAAAGTTTAGCCTGATGGAGTAGGGTAGTAAGCCCGTTACTTAGCTGTGACTATTAATTTGCTTTTTTGTAGAGTGAGTTCACGGATTAAATTGTTATTTATTCCTTTTTAATAAATTAAAGGCATCCACGCCACTTATGCAATGGATTTTAGAAAATTACTTGCTGTTGTTGATTCCTATTACCAGCGGGATTGTTGGTTGGGCAACTAACTTTCTAGCAGTCAAAATGATGTTTTATCCAATAGAATTTATTGGTATCCGTCCGTTTTTCGGCTGGCAGGGACTCATTCCTATGAAACGCCAGGAAATGGCTGAAATTGAAGTGGAACTGGTTTTAGGCAAGTTGCTCAGTGTGCAGGAACTTGCAGGAAGAATTGAGGCTGACAAAATGACAGCCTCTATACAACGCCGACTTAAACAAGTTTTGCGCAAAGTGATTAATCAAGTGATGCAGGAGTCTGCTCCTCAAATATGGGCATCCATGCCTGTACAAGCCAAAAATTTGGTTTACAAGCGCGTTGAAGCTGACATTCCTAATATGGTCACTAAAATGATCGATGATTTCCAACATAATGTGGAAGAAATTCTCGATATCAAAGAGTTAGTGGTGAGTCATTTAGTCAATGAACCTGAACTAATCAACGAAATATTTCTTAAATCTGGTGAAAAAGAATTTCCATTTATTGAACGTTCAGGGCTCTATTTCGGTTTCTTATTCGGGTTACCCACTATGGCCTTCTGGTATTGGTTTCAGAGTTGGTGGATATTACCTTTGGGCGGCTTGATTGTGGGTTATGCAACCAATTGGATCGCAATTAAGATAATATTCGAGCCTAAACAACCAATTCGGTTATTTGGAATCACATTCCAAGGAATGTTTTTAAAACGTCAAAAAGAAGTCTCAGAAGTTTACTCTGAAATTATTGAAAAAAAGCTTATTAATTCGAAAAATATTACAGAAATTGTGCTCCATGGTTCGGGATCAGAGCAGTTACTCGAACTGATAGAATTACATGTAAACGATGCTATTGAACGATATGTTGCTATTGCCCAACCTTATTTTGCGTTGGGTGTTGGCTCTAAGCAGTATTACCGAATGAAAGCGTTAGCTGTGCAGTTGATTTTTGACAGTTCTGATAAATATTTACAGTACGCCTATGAATATGCCAATGATGCACTGAGAGTTGGCGATGATCTATGCGCTAGAATGCAATTGTTAACCCCAGAAGAGTTCGAAGGTGTATTGCGTCCTGCTTACCAAGCAGACGAATGGAAATTAATTGTGGTTGGTGCTGTGCTGGGTATGATTGCCGGATTTATGCAACTTTACTTAATTTAATACAGATTCCGATTCTACTTATTTGGTCTTTTCGATTAATTCAAATATACCTACCAGAGATAGGGTTAGCTTGTGTTTTGGGGCCATTTCTATAAGTGGGGACTTAGCCTGATGAGATTCGCGCATTTTAACTGATTGGGAAACGTACTCAGCTAAGACTGGATAATTTTCTTCGATTAATTCATTGATGATTTGTTTTGGCAGATTGGCGTTACTCATAAACTGGTTGGCAATAATACCTTCGATTTCTAAATCAGGGTTATGATCTTCTCTTATTTCGGCGATTTTTTGCTGCAAACTGTACAAGCCTTGTCTGGCAAAATCATCACAATCTATAGGTATCAAGCAGCGGGAAGCGGCAATGAGAGCTGATAGACTATAGAAGTTAAGCGCGGGCGCGGTATCAATGTAGATGCGATCATACTCAGTGCTAAGCGTTTCTAGTGCTTCTTTTAACTTATAGATTTTATGCCTACTGTCTAATTCACTTTCTAATTCCGACAAACGTGCTGAACCGGCAATAATGTCCAAGTTTGTTACTTTTGTTGGCTGACAAAATTCCTTCGCTGGTTTGCGGTGCAAATGAAATGTAATGGTTTGTTCAAATAGATTGGCAATAGTGCAATCATCGTCTTTTTTAATGGCGTCTAGATAGGCTGTACTGTTACATTGGGTATCCAAATCTACCAATAAGGTTTTAAAACCGTGGTGAGCTGAAATGGCCGCTAGATTGACGGTTAAACTGGATTTGCCTACTCCACCTTTTTTATTAAATAGTACTCTTATCAATGGGATTGCCTCTGGATTTGGATTGGCGAAACAGGAACCATTTTCGCTCTACTATATTATTGAACTGCGCAATTACCAGTCTTGATATTTGCTATGCTGTGGATAAATAATAATATTAATGACCAGAAAGTAAACATAATTTACCGAAAGCATGATACAAATAAATAAAGCGTTATTTCATTCGTAGCACTTGTATGTTCACAACGGGTTATGAAATGATGGGTATTATTAATTTTGTCATATTTTTATACGCTACCGCATATCCTAGCGTAATTTAATTATCGTATTGGCAAGAAAGAGTAAATCGTTCGACTAACTTTGGTTGATCACTATGAAAACGGCAGAGAAAATACTAGTCACTTCGTTGGATTTATTTAACCAACACGGGGAGAGTAATGTCAGTAGTGTTGATATTGCGGTTGAATTAGATATTAGCCCCGGTAATTTATATTATCATTTCAAAGGCAAGGAAATGATAGTGGCCGCGTTATTTGATTTATATAAAAATCAAATAGATACAGCATTTAATTCTGCTACCAACAAAGATTTAAGTATTGAAGAGTTTTTTTATTTTCTATACGTAATTTTAGAAAAAGGTCATCATTTTCAATTTCTGTTTCATAATCAAGCTAATCTTGCTGAAAATTATCCGACGGTTGCCAAGAAGTTCAAACTGCTTATCCTCTCGCAAGAAAGGAGTATAGAAAAATTAATTAAGTCGTTTATTCAAAATAGCAGTTTAAAAGCCACTTTTCACCAAGGAATTCAAATTGTCGAGCTGGTTGGTCTAGTCTTTACTCAATCAGCGAACTATTATGCATTAAAAGGTCAAAATATCAGCGATGAGACGCATTTGTATAAGGGACTAGCGACCATTCTATTTGCTGTATTGCCCTATATAAACCTGCCACCTGGGGAATTGCATCATTTACAAGAAGCAATTGCTACCCAAACTTTGGTCAGTGGGTTAGGCGTTTCCTAAGAATCCGTACGTTTAAGGAATATTGAGATTGAGTAAAAAACTTTCATTTCTCGACAAAACATTTTGGATTACTGAGTCTGAAGATAATCCAAAACATGTCGCAAGTTTACAGCTTTTGGAAATGCCAGAAGATGCCTCCCCACAATACGTTGAAAACCTGTGTAATGAGGTGAAGCAATTCGATAAAGGCGTTAGTCCCTTCAATGGCACGGTTAAAACGTTTATGGGTTTTCCTATCGGCCTCAATGAAATTGACAAGTTAGATATGGATTATCACGTCAAGTACCATGTGGTTGACGACGTTAATGACAAAGAAGCGCTGCATAAATTTGTTGCCAAATTGCATGAAGAATGGCTGGAGCGTGATAAACCTCTTTGGCAGTATCACTTTATTACTGACAATAAGAATAAAGAATATGCGATTTATGCCAAAGTCCATCATCTGTATGGTGATGGGGCAACGTTAATTCGTTGGTTCCAAGCTGGCTATCTGGCGGAAAAGAACACGGAAACATTTATTCCGGTTTGGGCGGCACAAAGACGAAGCCGCAAACGCCGTAAGCTAGGTATTTTCACCTTAGTATTTGGTGGCGCATTTGAACTGTTTATGGTGGTGTTTGACTTACTCTATATCGTTTTGCGTCTATTGATGAAGCTAACCCGCATCAACTCAACCTACATGCCTTTGCCTTTTTCTGGCACTAAAACCATATTAACTGGCCAAGTTAAGAAAGGTCGAGTGGTGTCCACGGTAGACTTAAACTTTGCTCGAGTTAGAGGTTTGAGTAAGCGTGCCAGAGCATCTGCCAATGAAATTTTACTCTGCTGTTTTGATATTGGGGTTCATCGATTTTTAATGGATAGAGGACACACTTTCAAAAAAGCGCTCTATACTAATATGCCAATCAACCTGCGAAAACCTGGTGATCAGGCCGCGGGGAACAAAATAGCTATCGTGCCTGTGCGCTTGGCTCACGGTAAAAATGATCCTTATTTACGCTTGCGCCAAATCATCGAGAATCATCGTATTGTAAAACGCGCGGCAAAGCGCTCCAGACCCTTAGCATTCAGTTATTACACTGTGCTAATACAGTCTTACTCATTGATATTTGAAATGTTGCGGCTGTCTGACTTTGTGCGTCCTATCGCCAATATTCTAATTTCCAATGTGCCTGGCCCAACAGATGTGCGCTATTTAAAAGACAGCAAATTATTGGCCTGTTATCCCATTTCAACGATGACCCCTGGTGGAGGCGTAAATATCACTTTAATTACCTATGCAGGAACTGCAAATGTGGGGATTGTTTGCTGTGATAAAAACGTAAAATCTTTGGAGACTTTATCTGTTTATTTCACCGAAGCTTTTGAGATGTTGGAAAGGTGTATTGATGATCCGTCTTTGAACATTGACGATATTGGTGAACGTGTGCGTCAAACCGACTTGTCGATTGTGGATGATGAGGTCTATGATGAAGAAGCCGATCACGACCACTTGGAGTCAGAAAATACAGCTAAAAAGTCTGCTTAGAATTTAAACCTGACACAACGTTGCTCTACACAAACTGATTGGCCATGTTGGATGAACAAAGCTTCTTGCCAATCGTTTTCGTCCAGTTTATAGACAAATTCTGGGTTGTGTTTTGTTTCATCTAGTAACTTAATAATCTGCGGTTTGTGGTAATCCAATACCCGTTGTTTGCTTCCTGATAAATATAATCGCAAGTAATCAGAGGCAATATCTGAACTTCCCGCAGTCATTAAGCCTAAAGCCGATTTGAAGGTACCAGATATTAAATTTTGTACGCTTCTAGGCATTACTAGATCGAGAAGTTGCTTCGAATCATTAAGTAACGCATATTCGTCATTAATCAACCTAATTGAATCCAATTCTAGTGAGTCGATAGTCACAGTCTTATTTTCAGCATCATATTTGGGTGTCATATCCAATACAATTAGCAAATGCGCGCGATAAAGTGGATTGCTAACCGCATCAATATCTAAGCTTGAATAAAGCTGTACCTTTACGGTATTACTATTGCGTGGAATGTCTATTTCTGTCTCAAGAATGGTAAATGTGCCTTTACCCACAGGGACGTCGACGTCTAGGTGTTGCGGAAAATGTGGCCTTGCCAAATCATTTAACTCTTCGACGGTATAATCTACATGGCTTATTTTGCCTAGCTTGATCATCCATTTAGCAATGAACTTATTGAGTTTTAGTGAAAACCGTTTTCTAAGTGTTTCTGCCACGTAGTTGTTAACTTATTCATCATTATCCAGCACTAAGTGTGAAGGTGAGAGGCTTTTAATGTCAAGTTTGGCGTTATTTATTTCATTTCATTTGTACATTAAAGTAACAACCCATTTTATTTTTTGGTAAACTGACTGGTATGACATCAGAGCAGTTGACTAGCTTTGTGAACTTAAGTAACTATTTATTCGTAGTTGTAACTAACTAAAAAACCTTTGAAGTAGAAGCCGACATGCATGAATTAAAACAGACCCAATTTGATTTTATTATTATTGGCGCAGGTTCGGCTGGATCCACATTGGCTTCTCGGCTAAGTGAAAATCCCAATGTTCAGGTCTGTCTGCTTGAAGCGGGTGGAAAAGACTCCAATCCTTTGATCCATATTCCCTTTGGTTTGTCATTGCTTTCAAGAATTAAAAATGTCGGCTGGAATTATAATACCGCGTCACAGGTTAACTTAGACAATCGAGAGTTATATTGGCCTCGTGGTAGAACCTTAGGCGGTTCTAGTTCGATAAACGCAATGTGTTATATACGCGGTGATCAGAAAGACTACGATGACTGGCAAGCCCAAGGCGCTCAAGGGTGGGATTGGCAGTCAGTTAAACCTTATTTTATTAAATCTGAACGGCAACAACACGGTGGCAGTGACAATCATGGCAATCAGGGGTTGTTGCATGTTAATGACCTACGCCACACCAACAAATTATCCCAATCTTTTGTTAAAAGCGCCGCACAAGTGGGCATGCCAATTCTACAAGACTTCAACGGAGAAGAACGGGAAGGTTTAGGTTTTTATCAAGTAACTCAAGTAAATGGGCAACGATGTTCTAGTGCAAAAGGCTATTTGCAACCAGCTTTACAACGCTCTAACTTAACCGTGCTCACCCATGCACAAGTGGAACATATTGTTGTTGATGATGGTGTTGCTACTGGAGTTAAATTACATTTAAAAGACAAATTGATACAGCTTAACGCGAAGCAAGAAGTGCTGCTTTGTGGCGGAGCTATCAATAGCCCGCAAATACTCATGTTATCTGGAATTGGCCCTAAAGCGCATCTGGCTGAACATGGCATAAAGGTTAACGTTGATTTACCTGGTGTCGGGCAGAATTTACAAGATCATTTGGATGCTATCGTCCAGCAGCGATGTGAAGCCAGAGAAAGTTACGCTGTAGCGCTGCCGTCATTACCTATGTATATCAAATCAGTATTTCAATATTTATTTGGACGTAAAGGATTAATGACATCGAACATTGCCGAGGCAGGTGGGTTTGCTAAATCCAAATATGCTACCGACCGTCCCGATCTGCAATATCATTTTTTACCAGCAATTTTATTGAATCATGGTCGTAGCACCGCTTTTGGATATGGTTATGGTGTCCATGTTTGTTGTTTATATCCTAAAAGCGTAGGTGAAATAAGGTTGGCATCATCAGATCCATTGGCTCCGGCGATTATCGACCCAAATTATTTAAGCCATCCAGATGATATAGCTGTAATGATTGATGGCGTTCGCAAAGCCCGTGAATTATTGGCAACGAGTGAATTTAATCAGTACGGTTCCCGTGAAATCGGGCCAGGTATTGCTGCACAATCAGATGAAGAAATATTAGCTTATCTACGTAAACGGGCAGAGACCATTTATCATCCCATTGGTACTTGTAAAATGGGCAACACTGAAGATCCCATGACGGTGGTAGATAGTCAGCTAAAAGTGAAGGGAATAACAGGCCTGCGTGTGGTTGATGCGTCAGTGATGCCAAGTTTAATAGGTGGTAACACCAATGCTCCGACTATCATGATCGCTGAAAAAGCGGCCGATATGATAAAACAGCAGTACCAATTGTCACTATAATTAATCACTATCTTGGCTGTTTAATACAAACATTTGTAAAGCTGTTTCACACATCTCATCAATATGACTGGCGTTTGCATAAATTCCATCGATTAATAATCTTGCAATACCATGAATAGTCCCCCAAGTAACTTGGGATAAGCGCAGCGTATCTAAACTAGCCGGTAATAATCCCTTGTGTTGCCAATCACGGGTCATTTTCACTTGAAATTGAAATGTTGGGTAGGCGATGTCTTTCAACGAATCAGTAGCGCTGTTTTGTTTCCATATTGTTCTACCGAACATTAAATCATACAACTCTGGATTTTCAGCAGCATAACTAATATAGCCGTGAATAAATGCCCTTAATTTCTGTTTTTCATTTAAATTCGGATTTTCAAATATTTCATCCAGTTGTAACTTCCAATGGCTAAAACCTTGTTCCGCTATCGCGCATAAAAGCTCATTTTTATCTTTGAAATGGTGATAAGGCGCTGTGCGCGAAACACCAACCTGATCAGCTAGTTTACGTAATGACAAGCTCTCTACTCCCTGCGCCTTGAGCATTGAGGAGGCGGTAAGTATAAGGCTTGTGCGCAAATCACCGTGGTGATAACGGGCTTTGAGAGGCTTTTTATCGGTCATTCGTGCACTTTATCATAGATCTTGACAGCGTCAACATCTTACCTTATCTTGACATTGTCTAGATAAGGTAAGTTTAAGCGTTCCTTTGAGGAATTCATCCAATTTATAGGTACGCATAAGCTAACTAAACAGCCTCAATTAGGTAGGCGTGCTTTACTTATTACCTGTGTACCATCTTGGAGAAAATCGTTTTGGAAAACTCAAATACAAATTTAGATTTTTCACAATTAACCACGTTAACTGTATCAATAGAAAATCATATTGCGCACATACAGCTGTCTCGACCAGAGCAACTTAACAGCATGATCCCCGAATTTTGGCATGAATTACCAGAAACTGTCCGACGAATAGATCATGAGTCGGCAGCGAGAGTGATTGTTATTTCCGCTTTAGGAAAGCACTTTAGTGCGGGTATGGATTTGTCAGTATTTACCCAAATGGCCAAAGATTTTAGCGGAGAACCTGCCCGAAGAGCTGAACGACTAAGACGTTCAGTGTTGGAGTTGCAAGATTCATTTAATGCCCTTGAGCAAGTAAGAATGCCGGTATTAGTTGCAGCCCAAGGTGGGGTTATTGGTGGCGCTGTGGATATGATTTGCGCCGCAGATTGCCGTTATTGCACCCAAGACACCTATTTCACTATCAAAGAAACTGAAATTGGCATGACCGCCGATGTTGGTACTTTGCAACGTCTACCGCATTTAATTCCTCAAGGTTTAGTTAGAGAGCTGGCATTTACCGGCAGAAATTGGAGTGCTGAAGAGGCGATGGCCCAAGGTTTTGTCAATAAAGTATTTGAAGATCAAGAATCGATGCTAGACGCTGTGATGAAAATCGCGCAAAAGATCGCCATGAATTCACCTATGGCCGTTGCCGGATGTAAAGAGATGATTAATTACACCCGAGATCACAGTGTTCAAGACAGTCTTACCTATATGGCGACATGGCAGTCTGGCATGTTCCAAATGCCTGATATTCAAGAAGCCATGGCATCGCAACAGCAAAAACGCATGCCGCAATATGCCGAGCTTCTGGATAAAAGCTCGATGATGACCAACAAATAAATTTAATACAGGACCAAAAAACAATGACCGCAGATTTAAAAGTTAGTGCACCTTATCCGAATTTATTTAGACCCCTTGATTTGGGTTTCACATCGCTAAGGAACCGAGTCATCATGGGCTCAATGCATACGGGGCTTGAAGAGGCCGAAAATGGCCATGTTCGTATGGCTGCCTTTTTCAGAGAACGGGCAAAAGGCGGTGTTGGCTTGATTGTCACCGGCGGGTTTGGACCAAATGAAGTAGGAGCAACCCATGCGAAAACTAATTTACTCGACAGTGATAAACGTATAGCCGAACATAAATTTATCACTGATGCTGTGCACGCTGAAGGCGGTAAAATATGTATGCAAATACTGCATACAGGACGTTATGCGTATAATCCCAAGCTCGTTGCTCCCTCGGCGGTTCAAGCGCCAATTAATCCATTTAAACCCAAAGCGTTAGATGAAGCTGGAATCCAACAGCAAATCGACGACTTTGTATTTACCGCCAAACAAGCACAAAAAGCCGGTTATGACGGGGTCGAAATAATGGGCTCTGAAGGCTATTTCTTAAATCAATTTATAGCTAGCCGAACGAATCACCGTGATGATGAGTGGGGCGGAGAGTACAGCAATAGAATCCGTCTTCCCATTGAGGTGGTTAGACGTGTTAGAGAAGCTGTGGGTGAACACTTTATTATTATTTATCGACTATCCATGCTCGATTTAGTGGAGGGTGGTTCAACTTACGAAGAAGTTGTGGAGTTGGGCCTTGCGGTAGAAAAAGCCGGCGCAACCATCATTAATACTGGTATCGGTTGGCATGAAGCGCGAATTCCCACCATTGCTACTAAAGTTCCTCGTGCAGCATTTACATGGGTAACTGCAAAGTTTCGCCGCGCGCTAAATATTCCAGTGATTACTTCTAATCGAATTAATACGCCCGAGGTTGCAGAAGAGGTGCTAGCTCGCGGCGATGCGGATATGGTTTCTATGGCTAGACCGTTTCTGGCGGATGCCGATTTTGTTGTCAAAGCCATGGAGAATCGCGCCGATGAAATCAATACCTGTATTGGTTGTAACCAAGCCTGCTTAGATCATGTATTTGAAGGTAAAGATACAAGTTGTTTGGTAAACCCTAGAGCGTGTCATGAAACTGAGCTTAATATAGTCGCAGCAGATGTGATTAAAAATATGGCCGTTGTTGGTGCGGGACCGGCCGGATTGGCAGCTGCAGTTTCCCTTGCCCAACGAGGTCATAAGGTAACCTTATTTGATAGTGCCAGTGAAATTGGCGGGCAGTTCAATATTGCTAAACAAATACCAGGAAAAGAAGAGTTTTATGAAACCCTTCGCTACTTTTCAAAACAATTAGAGCTGCATCACGTTGAGGTGAAATTGAATACTCGGGTAGATGCTGAGCTATTAAATAGCGGTGACTTTGACGAAGTATTGATTGCTACTGGTATTAAACCTAGAACCCCTCAAATTCCTGGTGTGGAACACTCCAAGGTTCTAAGTTATTTAGATGTTATTCGTGATAAGAAACCGGTGGGCAATTCGGTAGCGGTGATTGGCGCTGGTGGCATTGGTTTTGATGTATCTGAATATTTAGCCCATAAAGGGGAATCTACCAGTCAAAATATTCCTGCTTTTATGAAAGAGTGGGGAATCGACATGACTTTTAATGCACGAGCCGGCGTAGAGGGAGTGAAACCTCAACCTAGTGCCTCTGGCAGAGAAATCTATTTACTGCAGCGTAAAACCACTAAAGTCGGTGCTAATTTAGGGAAAACCACAGGTTGGGCTCATCGTGCAGGTTTGTTAGCCAAAGGTGTGCATATGGTAGCCGGTGTAGAATATTTGAAAATTGATGATCAAGGTTTACACATTAAAGTAAACGATGAAGTTCAAGTTTTAGATGTCGATAACGTGATTATTTGCGCAGGCCAAGATCCGCTGCGCGAATTAGCCGATGGACTTAATAAACCATATCACTTGATAGGTGGCGCAGATGTAGCAGCAGAATTAGACGCAAAACGCGCTATCAATCAAGGAACTCGCTTGGCAGCCACCTTGTAGGCGAGGTTTTTTAACTGCGTAAAAACCATTAAATCCACGGCCTGAAGGCCGTGCTACAGGTTGTTATTCAATGTGATTTAACGATGAATCTGTGTGGGGGGGGGGGCTTTCGATCTGCATGAAGCCAATAAATCCAGGGTCTGAAGGCCGTGCTACAGGTTGTTATTCAATGTGATTTAACGATAAATTTGTAGTCGGGTGCTTTAGCCCCGAGATTATCTTTGAATATAAAAAAACCAGTCATTTGACTGGTTTTTTTGATTTAGCTTTTAAACTAAAACTTATGCGAAATTCGCTGCCGCAAATTCCCAATTAACTAATGCCCAAAAACCACCTAAGTAGTTAGGACGAACATTACGGTAATCGATATAGTATGCGTGTTCCCATAAATCAACTGTGATAAGCGGTGTTACACCTTCTTCAGTGATTGGAGTACCAGCATTGCTAGTGTTAACGATGTCTAGGCTGCCGTCAGCAGTTTTTACTAACCAAGTCCAGCTTGAGCCAAAGTTATTTACCGCTTTGTCGTTGAAGGCTGCTTTGAAGTCGTCAAAAGAACCCCATTTGGCAGTGATAGCATCAGCTAACGCACCAGTTGGTTCGCCGCCGCCATTAGGGCTTAGGCTATTCCAGTAAAATGTGTGGTTCCAGATTTGTGCAGCATTGTTAAATACACCGCCGTCTGATTGCTTAACCACATCTTCCAATGACATATCAGCCATTGCAGTACCTTCAACTAAACCGTTTAGTTTAGTTACATAAGTAGCGTGATGCTTACCATAGTGGTAATCAAGAGTTTCAGAAGAAATATGCGGTTCTAGAGCGTTTCTTTCATATGGTAACGGGGGTAGTTCAAAAGCCATGTAAATTCTCCATTAATGTGAGCTTAGCGTTATTAAATTACTTTCAGGCTAAATGCTAGCGTGAATTTTTAGAATGTAAAGCCTCAATAAAGGCTTTCATTCTACTGTAATACTATGATTTATAAATGATGATCTGGGGATAAGATGCTAATTATCAACCCGAATTACAAATACTTTTTACGAAGTCGTTAGATTATTTATGAATTTGCATTTATTCAAGTATTTCCAATGATTGTGACAAATCTGCGTAATTTAGCAAACCTTTTGGAAAGCAGCGCTTGAAACAGGTAAACTAACACCCATATTCAAATTAACTTAATTTAGAGAGTGGTAAAATGGACACTGTAGAGAAAATCAAACAACAAATTAATGAAAACCCAATCTTATTGTATATGAAAGGGTCTCCGAAGCTGCCAAGTTGCGGTTTTTCTTCACAGGCTTCTCAAGCCCTAATGTCTTGTGGAGAGCAATTTGCGTATGTTGATATTTTGCAAAACCCTGACATTCGTGCCGAATTACCAAAATATGCAGATTGGCCAACATTCCCACAGTTATGGGTTGATGGCGAGCTAGTTGGCGGGTGTGACATTATAATGGAAATGTTTCAGCAGGGTGAATTGCAGCCTTTGATTAAACAGACTGCAGAAAAAAATGCTGAGCAAGACAAAGAAAGCTAAGTTTTATTTTAAGCTAGATTAAAAACTAAAAAAGGAGCGTAATGCTCCTTTTTTGTGATTTAAATTTGTTTTAACTGACTTCTTTGAACAGGCTTTCATCGATAATAGTTGTGTCAATGATATCTTGTGCCATTTGTATACAACGACCGCACTGGCTGCCGACACCAAATTTGGCGCGCAATTCTCGAGTGCTTCCAATACCGTCCTCGCGGACAGCTTTTGCAATAGCTTTATCAGTAATGCCGTGACACAAACAAACGTACATTTAATTACACCTCAATCTTCATGCAAATGATAATAGTTGTTATTTGTATCTTTTTCAATAGCTAATTTGCTTATTTGTTATACATTGTTTTAAAAAGTGATTGATAGCAGGGGATAGAATCGTGAATACTGTTTTTTGTCGATTTAATTAAAAAAAGTTTATTGTTTTCCTTGGGTTTTATTATTCTAGTCTTATATTGTGCTTACAAGGTTTTTAAATCGTTAATCGAACATGCATTTGCGTTTATAAATGCTTTCACTAATAAATGGAGAAAAAAATGAGTGTACTAGTTGGTCGTCCAGCACCAGATTTCACTGCAGCAGCAGTTCTTGGAAGCGGAGAGATTGTTGATAGTTTCACCCTTAGCGAAAATATTAAAGGTAAAAAAGCCGTTATCTTTTTCTATCCTTTAGATTTCACTTTCGTTTGCCCGTCAGAGTTGATCGCGTTTGATAAACGTTATGAAGAATTTACTAAGCGTGGCGTAGAAGTTATCGGTGTTTCAATCGATTCACAATTTAGCCATAACGCATGGCGTAATACCCCAGTTAATGAAGGCGGTATTGGTCCAGTGAAATATACTTTGGTAGCTGATACTAAACATGAAATTTGCCAAGCGTATGATGTAGAGCATCCTGACGCGGGCGTTGCTTTCCGTGGTTCTTTCTTAATCGATGCTGAAGGTAACGTACGTCACCAAGTCGTGAACGACTTGCCACTAGGCCGTAACGTTGACGAAATGTTGCGCATGGTTGATGCTTTGAACTTCCATGAAGAGCACGGTGAAGTTTGTCCTGCAGGCTGGCAAGAAGGTAAAAAAGGTATGGATGCATCTCCAGAAGGTGTTGCTAAGTATCTTGCAGAGAATTCTGACGCGCTTTAATTAGCAATAGCTGTTAATTAGTCATAGAAAATAAAAAACCGCGTAACTGTAAAGGTTTCGCGGTTTTTTTATGAGCGTTTAAAATTTAGTGAGTAAATACGGGGTCCCCGATTACACTCCACAACAGCACCGAACCTACCATCAGTACTACAAGAAGAATAAGGCCACCGGTAACCACCGCACTAGAATATATAAAACCTTTATCTTCAGGTATATGCAACATGATGGGCACACCTGAATACAACAAGTAAATAGAGTAGGAGATACCGATAAAGGCTACCACCATAACAAACCAAAGCGCAGGATAAAACGCTGCAAATCCACACATAAATAGCGGAGTTGCAGTATACGCAGCTAGTTCTAACGACTGTGTATAACTTGGGTTAGAATCGAACACTTTGGCAAGTTCATAAATGATAATAGCCAGGGCAATGACCCCTGCAATTAAGCCAAAATACATGCCTATACCCAAAGATGCGGCAGACATCTGATCTAATTTAATAACTTCTCCAACACCAATACTCCAGCCCAAATGATAGGAAGAGTAATAACTCAAAATAGCAGGAATGAGTGAAATGATGCATATGTGACTCAGACTGTAGAAGTAGCTTTCATGCCTTTCGTCAATTGCATGCCATTCTTCTTTTGGGTGAGTATAAATACCCCATAAGTGATTTAGTACCAAGATACGACTCCTTTGGTGGCTTTTTGTACCGTCATTAATTTTAAAGCAACTAATTAATAACAAAATGTTAACAATAGTTTCTTTTACAAACGATTTTTCGTCAACTGATTTGTTTAGTTTTACGGCAAATAATCGTATTTAGGTGATGTTTATTGTAAATATTCCGCATAGTTATCTGAAAAAGTACAGATGATGGTATTTTTTAGGGTGCGAAGATCGGGCTATTTAGATTTTGCCGGACGAAATTTCGCCGATCTGTAAAAAAATGGGGGAAGTAACACTCAAGGTTAAAGGATTTATGTAAATTTTCAGGTTGATTGAAATGCCGTTATTTTGCGATGATTTTTCTGTAAACGCTACTTGTTCGACCGACTCGGTTTAGGTTACTTTCACTCGTTTGGATAATTCCATAAATCTATTCAAATACTCTGGTGGCGTTTCATTTTCTCGAATACCCAAGTGTATCGATTTCTGAATACCATTTTTGGCAGTCGGACTGATCAATGATATTGGCTTTATATCCATATGCTGTTGGTATTCTTCAATTAACCATCGCGGTAGCGCTGCAACGCCTCGATTTGCGGCTACCATTTGCAGCATTATCTCAGTATTCTCAATAATTTTATGCTGTTTAACGCTGGCACCTGCGGGGGTCAAAAAATGGCTGAAAATATCCAGGCGACTGGCTTCCACTGGGTAAGTAATTAAGGTTTGTTCGCTTAAATCTTCAGGATTAAGTTGTTGCAATTCAGCTAAGGGAGATTGTCCTGAAACGACCAGAGCGTGTTCGTAATCGAATACCGGCGTATAGCGCACATTATGGTGGAATAAGGGATCGGGTGTAATCAATAAATCTATCTCATAGCCCAATAAAGCACTTAAACCGCCGAACTGAAATTTTTGCCGTACATCTACATCTACTCCTTCACACTGAGCCAAAAAAGGTTTGACAGTTTTCAACAACCATTGATAACAAGGGTGGCATTCCATTCCAATGCGTAATATGCCTTTTTTGCCATGGGCTATTTGTTCAAGTTGTTGTTCTGCATATTCAAACTGTGGCAGCAAACGGTTGGCAAGGTTAAGTAATTGGTTACCTGCTTGGGTAAGGCGTAGCTTTCGGCCTTCTTTTTGCCAAACTTGTACTTGATAGTGAAGCTCAACTTTCTTAATGGCGTGACTAAGTGCTGACTGAGTTAAACACAACTGCGAGGCTGCTTGGGTAACGGTACCTGTCTCAGCAACAGCCTTAATAATAGTGAGATGATTGCGATCCAACATATTGTGATTAATTTCTATGAAGTAAATTCATGAATACATAAAAATATACCACTATCTTTCATCTATTCAAATGCTGATTTTAAGCCAACGTTATCTCATTTGGCTATATAGATGACCAAAAGTAATAGTTGGTTTTGCCATTTTGGTGCTAACTAAGAATTGAGATTCACCTATAAGGTATATTGGAATAATCAGGGGATAGAACAACAATTGTTGCAAAAATGGGCTGGTTATTAGAAAAGTGTTTAGCGCCAGGGTAATTTGGATTTGGCAGCAATAGGCGATTTCTGTCTTTATCTTCTGTTATGCTTTTTAAGGCATTTCATCAACATTAAATTTTATACTTTACGCAGAATTGAGGCCGCAATCTGGTATTATTTGTAAATCTACTATTAAATGGCATTAAATCAGCGTGTTAAGTACGATTCTTAAGGTTTTCTTTTCCATCGCCATCATTTTTTTGTTTTTGTGGGTAGGAATTACCCTTCAAGCTTTGTCTGGCATTTCCTTACCGGGCAGTATCATCGGAATGTTGTTATTATTTTTTTGCTTATCAGTTGGCGTTATTCCGGTTCGATTGATGGAAGACGGTGCTAAATTAATGCTAAAACACATGTTGTTGTTTTTCATTCCTATTGCTGTCGGATTAATGAATTACTTTGAGCTAATGTACCAGCAAATAGGATTAATATTGGCCTGTACAATAGCGTCTAATATTGTTGTCGCGGTAATATTGAGTTTGCTATTTAAACAACTCAAGGCTAAGGAACATCAATAATGTGGATAGCACTAACCCTAGTGGTTTATTTACTATCGGTGTACTTTTTACATCGAATCAAAATTCCTTTTTTAAATTCTTTATTGATCAGTATGATTGCCATTATTGCTATTCTTTTAGTGTTGGACGTTCCCTTTGAAACTTATTACGCGCAAACCAATTGGATAAACTACTTTATGCAAGCCGCAGTGGTAGCCTTTGCTTATCCGTTGTATGAACAGCTACCGCAGATTCGCTCCAACATGAAGTTTATTTTACTGTCGTGTTTAGCAAGCTGTTCATTGGCAGTGCTATTTACCGGCTTTGTTGCTTGGTTGTTTGATGCTCCTGCACCTCTTTTAGCATCCCTTTTAGTTAAATCCATCACCACACCCATTGCCCTTGAGATTAGCGGGAGTCTAAACGGACAAACTTCAATCGTGATTGTTTTAGGGTTATTCGCAGGATTAACAGGCGCTATTCTTTTCTACCCAATCTTCAAATTGTTGGGCGTAAACGAGTCTGTGCAAAGAGGAATTATCGTAGGAAGTCTCTCACATGCTATTGGCACTTCCGCCACTGTAAAACACTCTTCAGAGGATACCGCATTTAGTTCAGTTGCATTGATCATTGCTGCGATATTCTCATCATTTCTAGCGCCAATGGCGTATCAATTTTTCACCTGGATTTAATCAGCCTGCCAATGAAATAGGTTTTTTCGGAATCGCATTTTAAGAAAAAGCAAAGAAGCGCTCTGGTAGAAATTTCGTTATTACTTCATTCTTTCATATCTTGTTTTAGGAAAGCCAAAATACCAACGATTTGTATTTAGGCTTTAATTGCGGTTGATTCATTTTTTGAAGAGGCTTGAATAAAACCTTTTTACTTGTAATGAATTTATTTTATCGCCTATTAATTAAGGGGACTAAATGCTTAAATTTAATCAAAAAACACTGTTGTCTAGTTTAATCTGTTACACCGTAACTTCGGTTTTAATTGGCTGTAAAACAGCCGATATCCCCCCTCAGCCCGCCAATGCAATAGCAACACAGCAGCCCGACCAAGTAATTCAGATTAATCAACTGGGATATTTTGTAAAGGGTGAAAAAGGTGCAATTGTGCCAAACACCCAAGAGACATCGTTTAGGTTACAAAATTTGCGTGGTGACACTGTGTTTGATGGCCCATTGAGCGAGTCCAAAAGCTGGTCAGCGCAAGGGCCTGATAAGTTTAAATTTGCTGATTTTTCGGAATTTTCTCAACCCGGTACTTATAGCTTAACGATTAAGCAAGTTGGTGAAGGCGTTGAACTCTCACGGCAAATAAAAATTGATAGCCAGATTAATCAACTGGCACATAAGGCAGCATTGAAATATTTTTATTTTAATCGCGCTGGAATGGCCTTAACAGAACCCTATGCAGGCAAATTTCAACGCCAAGCAGGTCACCTTGATCAAAACGTCATTGTGCATCCTTCTGCTGCCAGTCCTAGTCAACCCGCCTTCAGTACCATCAGTTCACCGAAGGGGTGGTATGACGCAGGTGACTACGGTAAATATACCGTGAATGCCAGTATCGCAACTTATACTTTGTTAGCCGCCTATGCTGATAATCCTAATTATTACCACAATCTTGCTTTGGAGATTCCTGAGTCTAATAATCAGCTTCCCGATATTGTTGATGAACTTATGTGGAACCTTGAGTGGCTGCATACTATGCAAAATGATGAAGGTGCGGTTTATCATAAACTCACTACCTTGCAGTGGCCGGGTAAAGATATGCCGGCAGATGACAACGCAGATCGTTATGTAATTGGTTTCTCAACATCCGCAGCACTGGATTACGCAGCCACGCTTGCAGCAGCGAGTCGAATTTTACGTCCGTTGTTTTCAGAGAATCCAGAACAGTTGGATACATGGTTAGCAAGTGCGCAAAAAGCATGGCGTTGGGCGATGGCCCATCCGAATTACGTATATCAACAACCTGCAGATGTCAGCAGCGGTGAATATGGTGATAATGATTTTTCAGATGAATTTGCATGGGCTGGAGCAGAGTTGTTTTTAGCCACAAAGAATGCAAAGTATTTGCACGCATTTCAACAATACAACAAACCTCTTAAAGAGCCCGATTGGAGCAATGTGGCAGCGTTGGGTTACTTTAGCCTTGTCAGAGAAGGGAAGCCGTCTTTAACGTCTATCGATTTTCAAAAGCTGCAATCTCAGCTGATTGACTACGCTGAAGCAAGTTTACAAATATATGAAAATAATGGTTACGGTGTGGCGATGAACTCAGACGATTATGTTTGGGGAAGTAATTCGGTTGTTTTAAATAAAGCGATTATGTTGCTGAACGCATTTCGAATTACCGGCGACGAAAAGTATCGTCAAGTTGCCCAAGGTAATCTCAATTTTGTATTCGGTCGCAATCCCACAGGCTATTCTTTTTTAACCGGGTTTGGTGACATCAGCCCACAAAATCCTCATCACCGTATTTCTGCCGGTGACAAAATCGACGAACCTGTACCCGGCATGCTTGCGGGAGGGCCACAACCAGGACAACAAGATAAATGCGATTATGCAAACAACTTTGCTGCTGGTAGCTATGTTGATGACTGGTGCAGCTACGCAAGTAATGAAGTAGCAATTAACTGGAATGCGCCTCTGGTTTACGTGCTTGGTAGCCTTCTCGCGGCGGAGTAAATAAAGGATATGACAAACTGAGTTTTGCGCGATTTAAGCTACACAATTTTCAACAATCCCAATGAAATGGTTTGGCTTTATTAGTGTTAATTTAATTGTTTCGTTCTACTATTAGGGGAAAGCTGTGTAATTGGGAATATTCGCGAAAATGAGTTCAAACAAAACAGGCAAAATAAGCAAAACATTGTCTCATCAATATGAGCTCAATGATCCGCTTCACCAATTGTTTGACGCCGTTAAAGTGATTTCTGTGCAAGGCTATGATGATGATCGCAGAGTTATCTATTGGAATGAAGGCAGTGAGGTACTTTATGGTTATTCCAAGCAAGAAGCGACCGGACAAAAATTAGAAGACTTAATCATTCCACCCTATATGCGAGAAGGAGTGGTTGAGGCCCATGGAAATTGGCTCAATCAAGGTGTCGAGATTCCGGCGGCCGAGATTACCTTGCAGCATAAAAGTGGCGCTGAAGTATCGGTGTTTTCAAGCCATGTAATGTTCACCAATCAATACGGTAATAAACAAATGTACTGTGTTGATATTGATCTGACGGATATCAGAAAAGCTGAAGCCCAGGCATTGTTCAAAGAACACATGCTAGAAACCATTTTTGAAGCTATTCCAGATCTATTCTTTTTGATGCAAAAAGACGGGACCATTATTGATTATCATGCCAGTAAACAAGAAAATCTCTATGTTTCTCCTCAGCAATTTATTGGCAAAAACATGGCGGATGTTATGCCTGAGGAAGTTACCAGCAAATTTCAGACGTACATTGAAAAAGTGATAGAACAGCGGGAGATGATTAGCTTTGAATATGATCTCACTATGCCACAGGGCATTTCATATTTTGAAGCAAGGTTGGCCTATCTGAGCGAATATAAACAGGTAATGGTTGTTATACGCGATATTACTGAACAGCATAAATCGGCAGAATTAATTCGTCATCAAGCCTATTTTGATAGTCTTACTTTATTGCCTAATCGTTTTTTAGCCCTGGACCGATTGTCTCAAATCCTCATTGAAGCTAAACGAAACGATCAAAAAGCCGTGGTCATTTTCATTGACTTAGACGACTTTAAAAAAGTAAACGACTCTTTGGGTCATGAAATCGGTGACAAACTATTAATCAGTGCTGCCAACCGATTAAAACAAGTTGTACGAAAAGAAGACACCGTTGGGCGTTTAGGTGGTGATGAATTTATCGTTTTATTGAAAGGTTTAGCTGAACCAAATGATGCGTTAGCCATTGCTGAGAACTTACTAAAAACCTTTAGAAAGCCATTCCAGTTAGCTGGAAGAGAATTAATTTTAACGTTAAGTATTGGCATAGCCGTTTACCCAGAAAACGGCAATAGCGCATCTGATTTATTGCGCAACGCCGATACGGCAATGTACCAAGCTAAAGCATTAGGAAGGAATACTTTTTCATTTTTTACCAGCGAAATGAATAAGGTTATGCAACGCCGTTTTGAAATCGAAGAGCAGATGCATGTTGCTCTCGAGCGTGGTGAGTTTGAAGTGTATTATCAGCCTAAATTCGAGATAAACAATAATGCAATTGTGGGTGCAGAAGCATTGCTGCGCTGGCATAACCCGTCATTGGGCGAGGTCACACCCGGCGAGTTTATTCCAATTGCCGAACATACTGGATTAATTGTGCCTGTCGGTGAGTTTGTGATCAATCAAGCTCTAGCTTTTTTAAAACATTGGCAAATTTGCGATCAACAGTTTTATACAATGGCAATTAATTTGTCACCTCGTCAATTTCGAGAGCAGGGGTTACTCTCGAGCCTTAAAAAGGCATTAGAGGTTACGCAAATTAGTGCAGAATGTTTAGAGCTTGAAATTACCGAAGGGGTGTTAATGAATGGTCAATCTTACATTCATGAATCCATTGCTGAAATCAGTGCTTTAGGAATTAAATTATCTCAAGACGATTTCGGGACGGGATATTCATCATTAAGTTATTTAAGGCAGTATCCTTTTAATGTTCTTAAAATAGACCGCAGTTTTATTCATGGGATCACATTAAACAAGTCAGATTGTGACTTAGTTAAAGCGACCATTGCCATGGCAAATAGCCTCGGGCTAACTGTGGTTGCCGAAGGTGTAGAAACGGAGCCACAACTTACTATTTTGAAAGATTTAGGTTGTGATTTGGTGCAAGGATTTTATTTTAGTAAACCATTAACTGCTAAACAGCTACTTAAATTTTCTAGCCAACATTAAAAAATTAAATCTACATTCCAACGATTATTCATAACGTGTTTTTGACCACCGGCAATGCTTGATATGAAAAAGTGTTTTTTCTACTGCTTTCTATAAAGTCCCGCCATCAATAACAGGAACACACCAAAAGCGGATATGGCTGTTAGCACAAACTTGTTTAATATGTGCTAACAGTTCTTGGTAGTGGGCTGGGTTATGCAATAGTTCAAATCGATAGAAATCCCTATAGCCTTCAACTTGTTCTTGAATATTGTATTGATGATTCTCACGACTATAGCCTTGAATTTTGCTTAAGCTAAAACCCGATAAGGCCTCTAAACCAATTAAAGTATCTACTAAATTATCCTTTAATTGTTGTGGCACAATCGCTATAAGCAATTGAATATTATTTTGTTTTTGCATTTCGACGCTCCATCCAATTATACAACACAGGTAATAAATACAAAGTGGTTAGGGTAGAGGTAAATAAGCCTCCAATCACAACAATGGCTAGTGGTTTTTGAATTTCTGCGCCAGGACCTGATGCGAAGACTAGTGGAGCTAGCCCAAACATGGCAGTCATCGCTGTCATCAATACTGGTCTTAAACGTCGAGTTGCTCCATCAATAATGCGGATGAGAGTGTCGCTAATCTCCATTTTTGTTTGTTCAAAGTAGCTTACCATTACCACCCCATTTAATACGGCAATTCCCAATAAAGCGATAAAGCCCACCGATGCGGGAACGGACAAATATTGGCCACTAATAAATAAAGCGAAAATTCCGCCCATCACGGCAAAGGGGATATTTACTAAAATAAGTGCAGATTTTGCTAACGAACCAAAAGTAGTAAACAGGATGATTAAAATCAGCAGTAATGAAATGGGCACAACCATCATAAGGTTATTGGTGGCTCGTTGTTGGTTTTCGAACTCACCACCAAAACTAAGTACGTAACCAGACGGCAGTTCCAGTGTGTTGGCAAGGGTCTTTTTTAACTCTTCGACAAAACCCACTATATCGCGCCCAGACACGTTGGTGGTTACCACTGAAAAACGATTACTGTTTTCTCGTTCAACTAAAATAGGTCCTTGCTTAAAGCTTATTTCAGCGATTTCATGCAGAGGTACTAAGCTAGCATCTGGTAACAAAATTAGATTGTTTTTGATCTCGTGTAATGTGCCTGGACGCATTGCAGAGCTAGCAGAAGTAGCGAATACGACAGGGGTTTTACGTTTGCCCTGAATTATTTCTGATATTGCAACAGTTTCGAATTGTGAACGTAAATAACTCGACAATTCGGTAATGCTCATGGCATAGCGCTGCGCAATTTCTGGTTTGAGACGAATATTTAAAAACTCACCTCCTTCGGTGACCGCAGTATTGACATCAACACTCCCCGCAGTGGACTTAGTTATTTCGGAGATACGTGAGGCCAATTTAGCTAACTCGGTTAAATCCTGTCCAAACACCTTAATGGTTACATCTCCTGTGCTGCCAGTAAGCATTTCTGAAACTCGCATTTGAATAGGTTGGGTGAATCCAAAGTTAATACCGGGAAACTGTTTTAGCACATCTCGAATGGCGTCGACTAACTTTGATTTAGAACTGAATCGCCATTGTGCTGGTGGGATTAATTCCATAAAAACATCTGTTTCATTCAAGCTCATTGGATCCAAACCTATTTCGTCGGCACCGACTCTGGCGACGATTTGGCTTATTTCAGGCACCTGTTCAAGCAGTGCATTTTGAATTTGTATATCCAGTTCCGTGGAAGCCGTTAACGTTATGTTTGGCGTTTTTTCAAGCTGTACAATTATGTCGCCTTCATCGAGCACAGGCATAAAGGTTTTACCTAAATATACGAACTGCACGGCACTAGCGATTAATGCTAACAGTATGCCGATAATTAGCGGAGCAGGGCGGGCTAACGTTTTAGATAAGGTGGTGCGATAATTGGCTTTGAGTGTGGTTACAAAACTAGGCTCAGCGGAATCATGTTGTTTAATTAATATTGAGGCCAGTGCTGGAATAACGGTTAGTGATAACAGCAGTGCACAAAACATCGCAAATACAATCGTCATCGCCACGGGCTTAAACAATTTACCTTCCAAACCGGTCAGTGTCAGTAAAGGCGAAAACACTATTATCACTATGATTGTGCCGGAAACCACGGGTACGGCAACATCTTTACAGGCTCGAAAAACCAGATGTAACTTGGGTAAGTGGTTTTTTTTACTTAGCTGATTAACAACATTTTCGACGACGACTACGGAAGCATCTACAAGCATACCGATTGCGATAACCAGACCGCCTAGGCTCATTAAATTGGCCGACATATTGACACTATTCATCAGCCAAAATGTGCTCAACGCGGCAAGGGGTAAGATCATGGATACAACTAGTGCGGCTCGAATATTTCCTAAAAACAAAGTTAACACAATAATCACCAATATCACGGCAATCAATAATGCTTCTTGAATGGTTCCTATTGCTGTGTCGATTAAGTTCTTACGATTATAAAAAACGTTTATTTGTGAGCCAGTAGGTAGGCTCGTTTCAATTTGTTTTAACTTTTCACTAACGCCTTCTATTACTCTTGCCGTATTGGCATTTTTCAGCGATATAACGATGGCTTCAGTGGTTTCTTCACCATTGCGGGTAACAGAACCATAACGGGTTAAATGACCCACGCTAACATCCGCCACATCAGATAATCTAATAGACTGTTGAAGACGGTTACTGATTCCCATGTCTCGAAGTTGATCTAAGGTATCTATGCGTCCTTCACCACGAATAATTAGCGCGTCGTTACCTATATCTAAACGACCAATATTCCCGTTCAAATTGTTTGCTTGAATCTGTTGAGCTAATTGGTTTAAGGTTAAGCCTAAAGTTGCTAGCTTTACCGGATCTGGTGTGATCTGATAAGTTTTCGCAAAGCCACCCAATATATTTACGTCGGCGACACCATCTATGGTTCTAAGTAAGGGCCGAATCTCCCACTCCAGTATTTGTCTGCGTTCAAGTAAACTTAGCTGCGGATTTTCCAGTGAAAACATAAACATTTCACTCAAAGGTGTACTCATCGGTGCAATACCGCCTTCAAGATCTGCGGGCAGCGAAGTCCAAATATTGTTTAGGCGTTCCGCCACTTGTTGTCTAGCCCAGTAAATATCAGTGCCCTCAACAAAATCAAGGGTAATGTCGGTAATTGCGTACTTGGTGGTCGATCGCAATACTTGTTGGTCAGGGATCCCCAATAACTCTGTCTCTACGGGGAGAGTCACCTGCGCTTCTATTTCCTCAGCTGTCATTCCTGGCGCTTTCAGTATTACTTTAACTTGGGTAGGCGAAATGTCAGGGAACGCGTCTATAGGGATATTCATCCACGAGACAATGCCGGTGAGCATGACTCCTACCGCCATTAGTAGAATGAAAATCCGCTGGCTAAGGGATAATCGAATCAAATTAGATAACATTATTCATTCCCCCAGCCCGAGCAGTATACCTTGAGCAGCGCTCACGGAGCTGATGAGTAGATGACTGTTAATAAGTGATTCTTGACTAGTGACTGTATAATTTTCAGCAGCACTGCTAACGAGCGTGACTTTAACTGCGGTTAATTGATTACCTGATTTCACAAATACAAACTGGGCTCCGTTCATCGAAAAAACCGATTGTTTGGGAACTAAATAAGCGTGCTGCTTAAAAAATGGCGTGACTGACAAGTTCTGCCCTAAATTGTAAGGACATTCAGTGTTCAAGGGGTCGCTCCAAACCTTGCTAGAAAGTCCCGCGGTAACAAGTTCGATACTACTTATGTTTAACTTACACTGAGAGTTTGATGCGGATAAGTAAGCCAGGTTTTTTGCTTCCTTGTTAGTAATATTAAAACTCAACCTGATGCTTTCTAAAGGAGTGACCTTAGCAATTACGCTGCCTTCTGTCAGCGATTCAAATCTAGTGTATTGCACTACGCCCTTGATTGGTGTTTTTAAGGTTAACGTTTCTGTTTCGTCATTAAAGCGGGCAACTAACTCAAAAAAGTGCTGCACTTCATCATACTCTAGCTTAGCTGCGAAATAGGCGTGAGTGATGTCAAGCCAGGCCTGTTGAGAGATAGCAGACTGAGCAAATAATTTTCTATTTTTTTCATACTGTTGCTGAGTAAGTTCAAACAACGATTTTTTTACCTGATACTGGCTATAATAGTGATGTACTTCCGGACCACTTAGTTCAACAAAATCCACTCCAATATTGAGCTTAGTGCCTACAGGGTGCAGAAATCGTACTTGCTGAGCCGTTAAAGGTGAACGGACAGTGTAAGCTTGCCCCGGCAATTCTGACACTTCACCCAGAGTAGGGCGACCTGCATATTCATTTATTTGTTCTACCCGTTTTGTCTGCAGCGCTAAATTGTTGAGATCTTTTACATCAAGACTAAACTGTTCTGCCGAAGTGGAAGTGATAACCAGTAAACTGGTGGCAATAAAGATAGATTTTACGAAACCTTTCATAAAGATTTTCCTGCTGCTTGATTAAGGGTGGCTATATTTTTGGCCAAATTAATTTGATTTATGGCGTATTGCCCTTGAATTTCGACAATCTCTAGCGTCCTTCTTAAGATCCACTCTTGATCGGTTATATTGGATGTCAGCAATTTATCTAAGGTTGGCTGTAGTTTCTGGGTTATCTGCAAAGATTGATTAAGCAGTGTTTGCCGTGCTTTACTAATTTCCAGCTGGGCGGCTGCATCGCTGATGGATTGCCGAATTAGTTGCTGCGTCTGTTTCTTTTCCATCGCGTATTGAGATTGAGCGGCTATAAATTCGTTATACTGAGTAGCTGTATAGTTGTTGCCTACCGACAAAGGGATTTCAACGCCTAGGCCTATTTGCTTGTCAGTGATCCCTGCGGTTTCGTTCTGCTTAGCAAAAATTGAAAGGTTCCAAGGTTTAGCATGATTTGAAGCCCCATTAAGTAGGGCAATATTTAACTGCCAAATTGCATCTAATGCCTGCACGTCAGGATGCATGTTAAGCACATCTAGATTTTTATTGTAGACGGTTTCATTGGTATTATCGGGTAGTGCATGTAAACCAGTAAGCTCAGTGTATTGTGCCAATAAGGTTTGGGTTCTATTTTGATGTGTTAACAAAGCGAGTTGAACCTGAATACGTTCTTGTTTTACGAGTAAGGTTAGGTATGAAGGGGTGTTACCAGCTTGTTCGAGTTGTTCGTAATGGCTTAGTAACCTATTTAGCACTTTGAGTTTTTGCTGCGCTTGTTCACGGTAAACATATTCGAGTTTATATTCCCAAATTGTGAAGCGGATCAGCCCAGATAAGAATAGCGCTTGTTGTTGCAACGCATGGCGCTGAATTAAGGGAGCAGTACTTTTTAATTGCTGGTCAATGTCAGTCTGTAAACGTGATTTAATTGCTAAGTTTAAACTGATTTCTGTTTCTTTAGAACCTAGGCTTTGCTGGTTGTGCATATATAAAAGTCCAACCGTAGGAGGACTAGCAAACCAAGAATCAGAAGGTTGTTCAATTTTACCCTTTAACAGATTTTGTTTGTTATCCTGTTGGTGAATCTCTAACGCAGCATTTAATACATCATTGAGTGTCAACTGCGCGGCAAAAATAGATGAAGGCCAAATAAAAAATAATATGAAAAGTGGTTTTGGGATTGCTGATAGATAAAACATTATTTTGCGCTGCTTACTGGTTAGGTCAGTGCGCAAATTATTGATGTTAATCGGTTATGGAACAATAAACACATGTAGGACTTGGCATCGAACATATGTTCGATATAACCGGAATTGGTATTAAATTTAGAGAGTTGGAGAGTAAATGAAAGATCGAATTATCATTTTAGTGCTAATTACCATCATGATACTCAATGCGATGGATGTCTTTGTTGATATACAATTAAATGTGCCTATTTGGCATGTGTTAGGGGAAAGCATAATTGTTATTGTTTCGGCCATTGCAGCTTTACTTCTCATCCATGATTTGCGGTTACGTTCTAGATCATTAAACCGCTTAGCGACAAAACTTAAAGATGCCAATATACAAATTCAGACGCTCAGCGGAGAAATCGCTAGCGAACGTAAACATTATGCTCAGGTTATTCAGGCGCAGTTTAATGACTGGGGTTTGACAGTTGGAGAGCAGCAGGTAGCGATACTTATTTTAAAAGGTTTAAGCTTAAAAGAAATTGCCTCCGTTAGGGACACGAAAGAGGCCACTGTTAGGCAACAAGCCTCTAGCTTATATTCGAAAAGCAACTTACAAGGTCGACATGAATTGTCAGCGTGGTTTTTAGAAGACTTTCTTAATTAACCGTATTTTCGTTAGGTTTTAGCGCATGTTTCCGGTTACTGAAACATGCGCTTGCCCCACTGCACCTTGTGCACCGCGGAGGTAACTATTGGACTCACTCTCGTTTAACGGGCTTCCGGTGAACTTAATGTCAGCTTACTAAAAGTCACTTGGGTATAGTCACCATTCATTTTGTCCGTTTGCCAATCCCCAGTTCCTAAACATCCTGCATACCAAAGAGTGCCTGCTTGGTCTTTTGTGCTGCATTGGTTATACGCTCCGGCTTTAAAGTAATGAGAGTCACCAGCATAACCTAGTGGATTATCTTTCGGGTCAATCTTTCCGTAAGCGTCAATATTATTAGCGAGGTTTATCTCGTATTTAACATCGTCTTTGCCTTCTGCGCTAAAGGTTAGGTACATGGTATTTTCGTACACATTGATGCTATAGCTAAATTCTTCTCCTAATGCGATGCCAGTATTTCCAGGTTCATTTGGGTTTTCCCAAGTATTTCCCCATACTGGATAGGCAATATCGGTGCGATTCGGATCAGTTTTTGCCAAGTTGCGCTCATAATTCCAAAAAACAGAGCCTTTTTGATGATTTGGCCACTTTTTAAAATAGATTTTTATCGGTTCATTACCCCAGCCAAAACCTTGATTTTTAGCGATTACCTTGTCATCTTTCACCGCATGAATTTGACCCACTACCACTGAAAATGCAGCAGGTGTGTCGGGGTTTTTGGCCCGCAGGGCTACATGATCTACTTTTAGTGTTGCATCTACTTTACTGCCAATAGCAGCAAATTTAGAGGCTAAAGGATGGGCTGCCAAAGCAAAGTTATTTCCCGGAGCTTTAGTCTTAATTTTTTTATTTACACCTCGAAAGGTTTGGCGTAGTTCGCTACGCGTATTACTTGATGAAGCAGTGGTGATTGCTTTATTCGGAGTCGCGAAAACCATGCCGCCATTTTCATCTAAATAGAAAAAATCAGGGTGAACATAGGTTTGCATTTCAGCCACGTCGATTTCATCAATTTTGCCATTGTTGTCGATGTCCACCGGCACGGTAATTTTCCAATTAGATAAATCAAATTTGGTTGCAGGAACATTAGCAACGGATGAGACAGGACTACTAGAATCATCTTGCATACTATTGTTTGAACAAGCTAAAACAAAAGATATCGACAAAGGTAATATGACACTTGCTTGCGCAATTTTTTTAATTCGCGGTTTATTCATTTAGTTCTCTTATTAAAGTTCTCAATAATTTGCCTACTATTTTAGACAAATCCATAACAAATACTTAATCAATTGATTATGTATTAATTTAACTGGGAATTAGCTGGAATGCATTAATTGTTTACAAGCAGCATTGTTGTAATTAGTTAACCGTATAATTATGTTAATCTGTGGGTTTGTTTTCAGAATATTTTTTTAAGGGCAATTCATGATCCCATGGACCCAGTTAGGCACGGCCAATATCCCTAATGGTGGCGGTGAAATGAAACTATCGCAACGAGGTGATGAATTTTCAATACGTTTGTCAGGTATTCGTGGCGAACTGATGAATAGTCGAGTCTATAATTCAGAGAAAGAGCTTTCTAAGCTAGGCTGTGCTTATTTAAAGTCAGTTGATGATGCTCAAGTATTAGTGGGTGGGTTAGGCATGGGGTACACACTCGCAGAAGCCCTAAAAGCTGTACCCTTGTCAGCACAAGTTACGGTAGCTGAATTAGTTCCTGAAGTGGTTGTCTGGAATCAGGGGCCATTAGGAGAATGTGCTAAGCGTCCACTCGATGATCCTCGCACTAAAGTGGTAGTGGGCGATGTTAAAGCGCTGTTATCAACTAATAAACCGACCTTTGATGCTATTTTACTGGATGTTGATAATGGTCCTGAAGGGCTTACTCATGCCAATAATAATTGGATTTATTCAATACAGGGAATTCAAGATATCTATCAGGTATTACGACCTAAGGGGATGCTAGCGGTTTGGTCGGCAGGTCCTGATTATCTGTTCAGCGTGCGTTTAAAAGATGCTGGTTTTGATGTTGATACCCGTGTAGTGAGAGCGCGGCAAGGTAAGGGAAGCAGGCATACTATTTTTCTGGCTAGAAAACCCTAAGAACCAGCTAAATCTACCAGTAGAGCTAAAATCGAGTTTCGATTTTAGCTCTACTGAAGTCTTTGTTAGCTTTTATTGTCAGTTACCCATGTTTGCCATATTTGCTCAGTATTCCATTGCGCCGTCCATGCAACTATATCCTGAGCTGGCATTGGTCGGGCAATACCATAACCTTGTGCTAGGTCACAACCAAGTTGAAGTAACGTAACGCCGTGGGCAACAGTCTCTACTCCTTCGGCAATAACATTCCGATTGAAAGATTTAGCCAGGGCGACTATACCCGCGACTATGGCTCTGTCGTCAGGATCGATTAACATGTCTCGCACAAAGATTTGATCTATTTTGATTAAGTTGGCAGGTAATCTTCTTAAATAAGTGAGTGAAGAATAACCGGTTCCAAAGTCATCAATCGCAAAACTCACCCCTAAATTTATACAGTTTTTCATTGTCTCTGACGCATCTAACAGATCTTCTAAAGCACTGGTCTCTAAGACTTCTAGTTGTAATAAGTTGGGTGCAATATCAGGATAGGCAAGTAGTAGCTTTCCTAGCCGCTCAGCAAAATTATTCTGCTGAATCTGCAGTGCACCAATGTTGACGCTAACAGGGATCACAAGATCATCTTTTTGCCATTTACCTATTTGCTGTAACGCTTCCTCAATTACCCATTCGCCAACGTCTATGCTCAGCTGATGGTTCTCAATGAAAGGTAAAAACTCCGCCGGAGACAGTAGTCCTAGCTCAGGATGCTGCCAACGAATTAATGCTTCGGCGCCAATAACTTCTCCGGTTCTCATATTTACTTTAGGCTGGTAAAACAGCACAAACTCGCGGTTGTCTAACGCGGTTCGAATATTTTGTAACCTTTCATGACGCACCTTGATAGCATCTTCAGATTTGATATCAAATAGGTGGTAGCAGTTTTTGCCTTTTTGCTTGGCCAAATACATTGCTTGGTCAGCATGACGAATAAGTTGGTCGGCGTCGGTCTGGTCGGCAGGGTACAAAGTAACACCTATACTTGCTGAGACTTTTAGGGTGATATTGCCTAAAGTTACTGGTACGCAAGCGGCTTTTAACATCCGGTTTATGATCGGTTGGAAATCTTGTAATTGCTCCAAATCTGCTAATACGGCAACAAATTCATCACCACCGAAGCGTGATAATGTGTCGCAATCTCGCATGGCCTCTTTTAGTCGAGATGCAATAACCACTAACAAGTCATCACCAAAACTGTGCCCATGGGTATCGTTTACTTCTTTAAACCCATCCAAATCCAAAAATACGACAGCCAATAATCTCTGATTGCGTTTGCTTTGGGAAATTGCCTGCCTTAACCGGTCTGCCAATAATGTGCGATTGGGGAGGTTAGTTAAAACATCGTAATGGGCCATGTGCTCAAGTTTATTTTGCTGCTCTTTAAACTCGGAAATATCGGTAAATATAGCCACATAATTTTTTACATTACCATTGGCATCATTTACGGCGCTAATGGTTAGCAGTTGGGCATAAACATCATTATTCTTACGTTTATTCCAGATTTCTCCGCACCAAAAACCGTATTCTGAAATTGCTTTCCACAGCTTTTGATAGAAATCTGCAGATTGTTTATCTGATTTTAGAATGCTTGGATTTTTACCTAAAACTTCTTCTCGTGAATACCCTGTTATATTGACGAAGGTTTGATTGACGTCGATTATATCTCCCTTAATATCGGTGATAATGATGCCTTCGCGGGCATGGGAGAAAACACTGGCAGCTAACTTGAGCTGTTCTTCAATCTGCTTATTTTTGGTCACATCTTGGACCAGCGAAGTTACGCCAATAACAGTACCGAATTCATTTAAGATTGGTGTACTGTGCCATTCACAAATTATAACGTTGCGGTTTTTAGTGAAGTTCTCATTGGTATTACATCTGCCTCCTTTTTGATCTAGCAGTAACTGATAAACATTGATGAGTTCTTCTTCTAATTCGGGTAGTAAAATAAGATCTGAGGCATGTCTACCTATTGCTTCATTCGCAGTATAACCAAAAATATTTTCTGCAGATTTGTTCCACTTAGTACAAATAAGGTTTTTATCCCAAGAAATGCAGCCAAGTGGGGTATTCTTTATGTGTTCAGAAAACTGTTTTTCACTTTTTAATAGGGATTGTTGACTTTCTTGCAGTTGTCTTTCAGCGTTTAAACGAGTTTTGGCCATCAGCATAAAGCGGTGTTGCAATTCTATAAGCTCAGATGAACCTTGCTCAGGTATATCTGCGATATCTTTACCCAACTCTAAATCTTTTGTTGATTGCAACAGGTTTCTTAACGGGATAACTAAAGTCTTTTGAATACCCCAACTGGCGATGATAATCATTAAAAATACAATCAGAAGTAGCACAATACCAGTGATGATTAAACGTGAATTGATCGCGTTAAGCTCTTCTCCGAAAGGAATACCGACGAGAATATTAATAACTTCACTATCATTGAATAGTGGCTTTTTAACAAAAATTCGCTGTTGGTTATCGACCTTAAAAGTAGAATCGTATTTTTTCAGATTACCTTGAATAATTGAAATATCCGAACCCAGTAAGTTAGCATCAGCAGGAAAGGCGGCCAGTATTTTTTGTTCATGATCCGTTATGTACGCTACTGAATTTGGCGGTAAACGAGAATCGGAAAGTTGTTTACTCCACCAATCAAGCGAGAGCACGGCTACCGCAGCTCCAATGACATCATTATTTTGCGGATTTAAGACGGGATACGCAAAGTTAATACTGGCTACTTTCGCTGCTCTATCTACTTGATATTCACCAATCGAAAATTGTTTATTTACCATGGCTTGTTGGATATAAGCACGGTCAGCGACATTTATCGGTTGCTTGAGTGGTTTAGCGTTACATACCAACTCCCCACTAGCGTTTGGTACACCAATGTTTATGTAGGTATCTTTAATTTTTACTATATCGGCTAACAACGCGCTACATTCAGCTGAATCTGGCGTTAACACCGCGCTAAATGTCGCTAGGTGCTTTAAAAATTTCTCAGTTCTTTTAATCAACAAAGATTGAAAATTTGTGGTGATATCTATCGTTTTTAGTGCTTCCTCTTGGGCCTCATGAATTGCATGCTCGCGCTCAAGGATTGACATATAAACAAGAGCCAATATCCCCGGAAGAGCAACCAAAAAAATGAGTAACACTAACCTCGATTGTATTGACTTTAAAAATCGTCTCATGTTTATCTAATTAAATCCAAAATAGGTAACCACAGCGCAAGGTTTCAAACCTTATATACATAGAATTGTACAGCATATAAGAAAGAATATATTTTTCTTTGGTTTTAGTGGAATCTTGGTCGTCACAAAAAGCCTCAATATTTTATCTAAATGAAATATTGAGGGCTTAATTTGTTTTATAGATGACTATTGATTGTAGCGATGAGTTGTTCAATTCGCTCAGCATTTTTGCCGAGATCACTTCTACCAACACGGGATTTGCTGCGGATATCAACAATGGTGTCTGGTCCTTTACTAGCAATGCGAACAACCACATCATCTTTGAAGCCAAACCAGGCTGTAGTATCTGTTGCTTCAATAATACCTAATGTTTTGTCAGCATTAACCAATTCCCAACCTAAATCTTTAATGGCAGCTTCTGTAGCACTGAAGACTTGCAAACTAGGCTGAGAGAATGTTTGAGGGGTTAATTGCGGGTAGGCTTCTCGTTGTTGTTTAGCCGTTTCTTCACCGGCGTACTCAACTGGATTAGGCGCATCTGCACGTAAGTCTGCTATGGCGATAAATTGAGGAGGATTGCTAAGATCAGTTGAAATATCATGAATCGGAGGTACAGATTTAGCTTTATTCATAATGCTAAGGGGTAAACCAACGGCAACTAATGCCAAAACAGCAGATACTGTTACACTTGCCCAACTGATGTTTTTACGTAAAAAAATCACTTGAATTAAAATCAGAATAATTGCCCCAACACCGGCGAAAACTCCGTAGCGCAATGCTGTAAAAGCTGGACCGAGCTCTAAAATTCCATATTTGTATAACGGGCCAGGTAGTGCAACAAGTAAAATAGCGAGAAAGCTAATGAGGCTAACCAAGGTCTTCATAGTGAGTACTCCGATCTTATTGTAATATCCATGTTTTATAGCCTTATGATATATGAACAAATAGGTACGGTCAGTAATTGTTTTAGACTTAGTTTTGAAATCTGTTTAACAATGGTATTGAATCAATATGCAAAATGAAGCATGGCTGCGAATGGGTAGCTTTTTAACGGTCTTAGTGATCATGATGTTGTGGGAGGCGATATTGCCCAATCGGGTATCTCCTGTAGCGCGATCGAAAAGATGGCTCAGCAACTTTTTTTTGGTGTTCTGTGGTGCACTTGTGGGGCGGCTATTCGTTCCTGCCGGGCTGGCATTTGTCGCTATTTTCGCTGATAACATGCAATTTGGTTTACTTAATATTCTAAGTATGCCCGATTGGTTGGTGATTTCGCTGGCCGTGATTATGCTAGATTGTTTGATTTACTGGCAGCACCGTTTATTCCATCGTGTGCCTATTTTATGGCGTTTACACAAAGTTCACCATGCCGATCCCCATTTAGATGCTTCTACTGGATTGCGTTTTCACCCGATTGAAATAGCCCTAAGTTTATTGGTTAAGGCTCTGGGGATTTTAATCTTAGGCGTGCCGGTTGAGGCGATTTTAATCTTTGAGATATTGCTCAATGGAAGTGCGATTTTTAATCACAGCAATATTAAATTGCCCAGTTGGTTAGAATGGCCTTTGCGTAAATTGGTGGTTACCCAAGCCATGCATCGTATTCATCATAGCCAGGTAGTGAAAGAGACTGATAGCAACTATGGCTTCTGTTTGTCTATCTGGGACCGTCTTTTTAATAGTTACACTAAACAAGCCGAAGCAGGAGACGATGGGCTAAAATTGGGATTAAAAGACTACCCCAATGAGTCTAGCAATACAGGTATTGGAACTGTGCTGTTAATGCCTTTTCGGGATAAACCAAGCAACCATAGTGATTAATCTTTGGTTGCTAGCAAAGTGTTATAACCTACCCAGATGCGAATAATTGCCGTTAACCAGCAAATGACCGCAAACACACTGGCGATCAGCACAAAATGAGTGGGCAACAAACAAAATAGACACAAGACCAAAATCGTTTCAAAACCCTCTGCTAGGCCACCCATATAATGTAAGCTTTTTTGTGGATAGTTAGGACTGTCGATGCCATGTTTGCTAGCCATAATGGCAAAGGCTAAAAAGCTCCCCCCAGTGGCCATAAAAGACAGCATTAGAAAACTGCCAGCAACTGCATTTTCTAGTGGATTGACACATACAAATGCAAAAACAATGGCAGAATAAAAAATAAAATCTAGGGTAATATCTAAAAAACCACCGGCGTCAGAAGGGGCGGTTTCTCTGGCGATAGCGCCGTCCAATCCATCTCCTAATCGGTTTAACAAAATTAAACTTAATGCCACATAATAGTGCTCGAACATAATCGCCGGTATCGCTAACATTCCAACTATAAAACCCACAAAGGTTACTGCGTCTGCAGTAATACCCCATTTAATTAGCCGTTTCGCTAGGCAACAAAGAGGTTTTTTCAAAAGCCGATTTAATAGAGGGTCAATCATGGTTTACCTTGTTATTAGTGGTTTTCACTTATGAATGGCTTATCATTTTTTTAAAAGTGAATTTATTATTATAGACTGCGATAAAAATCAGCTAAGTCTAAGTGTTGGGCTTGTGCAGGAATATTATCTAGGTCGTGACTGACCATAATAGTTGGCACTCCTCGAGTTTGAAGTTGCGCAAATGCCCATTGACTCACTTGGGCGCTGGTTTTCGGATCCAGTGCTGCAAAAGGTTCGTCCATTAGCAGTGCTTTCGGCTCATTTGCCAGTGCTCTTACTAACCCCACTCTTGAGCGTTCACCACCACTTAGTTGTTCAACGTAATGCTTGGCGACGTAACCCATATCAATCTTATTTAGCATGGCTAAAGCTAGATCACGACGTTGATGCTTATTTAATTTATTAGGGGGTTGGTTTGTTAGATGCTTAGGTAGTGCAAAACAAATGTTATCTAGCACGGTTAAGTGAGGGAATAGATGTACATCTTGCATCAACAAACCTATACGGCGCTGTTCTATCTTGACAGCGTTAAGCTGCACATCGTTCAAGGTTATATCACCACTGACTTTAGCATGCTCTGGTGTGTCTCCTAACAGCCAGTGCAAAAAAGTAGATTTTCCCATACCACTTGGGCCAGTCAATACCAACAACTCGCCGTTTTTAAGGCGTATTTCTGGAAGTTCGATGCATCCGTTTTCCATAAAAATTTTACAGTGGCTAATGTGTAACATCGAAACTTCCCCGGACACGTTGTGCCATTATACTGGCGGTAAAAAAGGCAATAAAAGGCAATGAAGCTTGAACTAACATATAGATCGCAGTGATATTTTGTTCGTTACCAGAGGCTATCGCAACCGCTTCAGTAGTGATTGTGGTCACGCGGCCGGCTCCGATCATTAAAGTTGGAATATATTGGGCAACACTGACGGAAAAAGCGATCGCTAGAGCACTTAACATTGCGGGTCGCAGCAACATCATGCGAATTTTCCAAAATTGTTGCCAGTAATTGTATCCAAAGCTGGCGGCGACTAATTCAAAATGGCGATCCAGACTCTGAAACGGGCCGCGCAACACAAGGTAGCTATAAGCAAAGGTGAAGGGCAGGTGTGACAGGATTATCCAACCGCTATGATAACCGCCATTCAAAGCTGTATGTGATATTTGCCAACCATATACCATGCTCAGTTGCGGTAAAAGAATCGCCATTAACCAAATATAATCGGGTAAATAAACTGTGCTTTGACGTTGTAGCTCTAAGGCTAAAATTGCCATGAACACACCTATGACACCACCTAATAAAGCAATGTAGAGGCTGTTCAATAACGGCCCTTGCATAAAAAACCATTCGTCTTGCCATAATCTGAAAGACCAATTTACGCTGCTTAAGGTGTTAATTGTTCCTTGATTGTTCCAGCCTAACGACCAGACCAAAAAAGTCACTAAAATAGCAAGGGTTAACAGGCTAAAAAAACCTAACCAATGGGTAAATAGACGGCTAATTCGAACGATTTTTAAATTAGTTCCTTTTACTGCGTGATTGCGTAAACGTTTGACTGCCCACCATTCATGCAGATAAATGCCGACAATTAAAAGGGCTAACAAAACTAAAAGTACAAGATTACCAACAAAAGCCAAGGTTTGGTGTTCAGCAGTAAAACCGGTCTGCCAGTTATATAGCACGACAGCATAAAGTTCCGGAATATTAGGGCCTACCAATAAACTTATATCTAACACGGACAAGGAATAGGCCATAGCGGCGAGCAACGCTAAACGTGATTGTTTTAAGATGATAGGAAATACCAACAGCCACCAACTAGCACTTTCGCTGTGTCCTAGAGCTCTGCCTTGTAACAACCAATTTTTAATCGCTAACTGACGGCCTAAGGCACTGAATATTAATAAAAAGAATGGAACTTCTTTAATACTGATTGCGAACAACATTGTGACTAAGCTTTTGTGTGGTAAACCTAGCCATTGTGGTGGGGAATAGCCAAATACTCCCCAAAGGGAGGACCACAGCATACCACCAGAACTAAATAAATAAACTAAACCCAAGGCAACGGCTAAATGAGGTAACGATAATAGCGGGGCGAGTCGCTTTTCTAGCGCTTGCCAACGAGGGTTAAAACGATATTGACTGTACACCATAAACGCAATGTAAAGCGCCAATAAAGGAGCAAGTAACGATAACGCCAGCGTGCTTAATACCGTAGATGCTAAGCCGTTGTATGCAAAAAAACGCGCTATATCACTCCAAGATATAGCGACTGAAGGCCATATACCGACGATGATTCCAAATAGGGGAAGTCCTGCCACTAATGTAACAATCAACCAGCCGGTACTAAGCGTTAAGCGCCGTATTTTTGTTGCCATTGATCTTCAATAACTTGTTGCCATGAGCTATGCAGTTCTTGTTGCGAGGGGAGCGTTGATGCGGGATCTAATAACGGCCTAATCACCGCAGGATCACCCCAACTGCCATGTAATTTTTGATTCTGTGCTTCTTCACTTAATAAGAAGTTGATCACAACCTTTGCCCCTGATGGGCTTTGTGCGCCCTTTGGAATAGCCAAATTGTGGCTGTTAGTAATAGCGCCTTGAGTGAAATATAAACGTTGTGCCGAGACCGATATGCGCTTTTCCTGCTGCTCTTTGTTTAATTGATTTGGATTGAAACTGACGGCCATATCCAATTTGTTTTGTTGAAACAGCGAAAGTTGCTCGGTGTTTGAACTCGGAAAGGCACGACCTTGTTGCCAGATTAATGGATGCAATTGGTCTAAATATTCCCACAGCAAGGGGAGTAGTTTTGTTTGGGCTTCTGGGGTTGCGAATTCAAATAATCGTTTATCGTTGTTGCTAAGAGCCACTATAAGTTGCTTCAAAAATGTTGTGCCATGGAACTCTGGCGGTCTTGGATAACTAAGTCGGCCAGGGTGTTGTTTAGCAGCTTGCAGAATACTTGCCGGTGTGAAGTTTAAGTTCTGTTTGTCAGCACTGTTAAGTGCAAAGATATTCTGATTGGCAATAATGTTGTACTGGCCTACGCCCCAAGGTACTTCAAATTCTTCTATGGCTACACCAAAATCACTCTGTAACGAAAGTTGTTCGGTGGCCAGCATTGCACTATTGGGAATGGTTGACCACAAATTACCGAGTAACAACTGTTGTTGTTTTAAGTAACTGAAATTTTCGCCGTTTATCCAAAGCAAGTCGATGGCACTTTGGTTGCCTGACTCGGCTTTTAAACGGCTCACGGCTTCGCTAATATCCGCAACTTTAACGTGGCGCAGACGGATCTTGTAACGACTGGCAATTTCCCGCGCTGCCCAGCGCAGATAGTCATTGATTGGCTTTGAGCCACCCCATGCGTAAAAATACACGGTCTGGCCTTTAGCTTCAGTTAAGGTTTTTTGCCATTCTGGGCTAGTGGTCACTATGGTCGCGGTTGCACGCTGAGTTTCTTGCCCATGGGCAAACGGCATTACGCTACTCAACACAAGCAATAGCATTGTTATTGGCAGGGTAGCTCTGCTCATCATAGACGTTGTTACTGCCACGTTAAAAGTTCGCCACATCATTCAATCGCCAGTCATAATCTTTAAATGTGATGGGATAGTTTCCTTTTTTAATGATATCACGCTGGATTTGTGCGTTGCTATCACTGTCCACTAATGCGTCACTATACATATTAAGGACGTCGTATAATGAGCTAAATCCTTGCTGTCCTTTTTCAAAATCTTCACGGTACCATTGGAAAATTGAAGAAAGCGATGCTTCACCTTGTTGTCCTTTTACGATGATTTCGTTACGACTATTATCCGCTAAAAATAAGTGCATTTGACTATCAAGTTGAGCGTTGAGGTTATCTGCTGTAAAAGCTTCATTGCGAAGGGGAGGGCATGATACTGCAGCACAAACTAATGCCGCATGAATACGGGGCTCTTTAAACCACTGACGAATCATTTCATGCTCAATGTCGTCTAAATTGTGCTTTTTATCCAACAGATTAAAAAATTTCTTACTCCAGGGGGAGCTAAAAAATGAACCTAAGTCACGAATGGATTGAGCGTCGCCTTGTTTAAATTGCTCCCAGTTATCAACAATTAACTTTAAAGTGTAACCGTTGTAAGCGTTGATTAAAAAACTCAGTTGTTGTTGCTCATTCCAACCATCATATTGGCTCTTAGTTACACTTGAAAACGCACTTAAAGCTCGTTCTAACGCATCTTTTTTGAGAACCAATTGTTGGTATTTTACTCGGGTTTGCTTTTTGTCATCGGAGACTTGCACAACGTGCGCTAATAATTGGTTGTAGTTGTCAAAACCATGATCGAAGTCAGCAGCGTAGGATTTTGCACACACTAAAACAGCAAATAATACACTTGCCATAACACTGTTGATAACGATGCTTTTAATTTTACTTAAAGACGTGAACATATTATTTTCCGTTAAACTATCATTCATAAAAATGCGTCAAAAAGAACAAATTCGCAGCGATTAACCACTAGGTTAATCGCAACATTATTATTACCTTAAAACATTGGTAGGGCGCAGGCATGCTAACTAGCAAGTTAGATATTTGCTTTGCAACAATTCAAAAACGCCGGATACCCATTTATTTACGTCGCCAAGCGTGAAAACGCTCAACAAATGCCAATAGTTTTTGCGGTGCGTTATTTTTCTTCCAGTTGCCGGCCACGTTTTTATTGGCTTCAGCCATCGTTGGGTAAATATGGATCGTACCTAATAGTTTATTCAATCCTAAACCATGTTTCATGGCTAAAACGAATTCGGCTAATAGTTCGCCTGCATTTGCCCCTACTATGGTTGCACCGAGTATTTTGTCTTTCCCAGGTTTGGTTAACACTTTAACAAAACCGCGGGCGTGATCATCAGCCAGTGCCCGATCTAGCCCACCAATGTCATACCGAGTCACTTCTACTTGAATACCTTTTTGCTTAGCGGCTACTTCATTTAGACCTACTGTGGCAATTTCTGGCTCAGCGAAGGTCGCCCAAGGGATAACGCTGTAATCCACTTTAAAGATTTTAAAAGGTCTGAACAACGCATTCACTGCTGCATACCAAGCTTGATGGCTCGCAGTGTGAGTGAATTGATAAGGACCTGCAACATCTCCAGCGGCCAGAATATTAGGGTACTTGGTTTGTAAAAAGTCATTGGTGATAATAGTACGGTCTGTTTCGATACCAAGTTTCTCTAAACCAAAACCGGTTAAGTTCGCTTGGCGACCAACAGCGACTAAAATTTTATCAAACGGAATACGTTCTTCTTTACCTTCGTACTCAACAACTAACACATTGCCTTCGCTGGTGGTTTCCACCGCCATTGCGCTCGTGTTGAGGCGTAAATCGATACCGTCTTTTTCAAGCTGAATTTGTAAATGCTTGGCTGCATCTGGATCTTCTTTACTTAATACCTGCTCGCCACGTTCTATTTGTGTCACATGGGTGCCTAAGCGACCAAACGCTTGTGATAATTCACAACCAATTGGACCTCCACCAAGCACTATCATGCGTTTAGGCTGTTCTTGAATCTCCCAAAGATTATCTGCAGTTAAGTAGTCAATATCTTTTAAACCTGGGATATCAGGCACAAATGCACGAGCTCCGGTAGCAATAACAATATTGCGGGTGGTCAGGGATTGCACGCCATCTTCGGTTTGAATATCAACCTGCCACGGAGAAACAATGGTGGCATTACCAATGGCTACATTCACGCCCAAGGATTCGTAGCGTTCAACAGAATCATGAGGCTCAATAGATTTAATCACGCTATGTACTTTGTTCATCACCGCTTTAAAATCTACTTTTGGCGCATCATAGGTTACGCCTGCATTTTGCGAGGTGTGGTGAATGTGGGCTAATTTACTAGCATGTAATAAACTTTTAGATGGCACACAACCGGTATTCAGACAGTCACCACCCATTTTATGACGCTCAACTAAGGTTACTTTTGCTTTGATTGCTGCAGCAATATAAGCGGTAACCAAACCGGCTGAACCTGCTCCAATAACAACTAGGTTGCGATCGAATTTTTTGGGTTTTTTCCAGCCCTTATAGACACGACGTTGTTGCAATGCACTGAGCATGAATTTAGCGAGAATAGGGAAGATACCCAATAGCACGAAGGATAAAATCAAATCACCAGAAATGATGTCAGACAATTGATTAATTTCGACTAACTGGGTACCTGCGTTAACGTAGACCGCGGTTCCAATCAACATGCCTATTTGGCTAACCCAATAATAAGTCCAGGTTTTGATACTGGTAACACCCATTACTAAATTAATGATAAAGAAAGGAAATATGGGAACTAAGCGCAAACTAAGCAGGTAAAACGCACCGTCTTTTTCGATCCCTTTGTCGATTGACTCAAGCTTTTTCGAAAAGGTACTTTTAACCCAATCACGCAATAAAAAGCGAGATGCTAAAAATGCTAAGGTTGCGCCAATACTTGACGCGAATGAGGCAAGTAACAAACCCCAACCAAACCCAAATAATGCGCCTGCACCTAGCGTCAGAATGGCTGCGCCTGGTACACTCAAGGCCGTTGCCACAGCGTATATAATTAAGTAGCCAAAAAATGCCACTAACCAGTTAGCTTCAATGTATCCAGCCAATGATTGTTGATTGCTCTTTAAGCTTTCTAGGGTTAGGTATTGGTTAAGATCAAAGATAAAAAAGCTGGCGATTAATGCTGCAATTACTATGACCAATATTAAACGTTTACTGTTCATGTTGGGTTTAAGCCTTAAAATTGTATGTGTAGGTTAACTGAACATTTCTCGGAAGTTCAGGGAAAACTAGAGTTGATCCAAAATAGCCGCCCTCAAATACCGGACGCCAATTCTTTTCGTTGGTTAAATTACGCACTTCGAAGCGCAAATTCGATTGTTCAGAAAGAGCAATATTAGTGTTAATGTTAATGGTTATTTGATCCCGTATAAGTACGCTAGCAAGGTAATCCAGAGGGTAACTTTTAGTGTAAATCGCCGAACCTGAGACATCCCAGTTATCCAATATCTGATAGCCTGCACTGGCCGAAATTGTCTGCTGTGGAATACCTTGTACTCGTTGGTTTGAAGCTGCAAAACCGGCAAAGTTAGGTGCACCTATACCCGTGCCTTGAATGATGTCAGGACGAGAGTTGTCAAATGCATCAGCCACTTGCTGAGAATCTTGTGCACTGGCAGAATTATCATATCGAGCATCTAAATAGCTATATCCTAGGTTGGCCCATAACGCACGTCCTTGATAAAATACTTGGGCTTCGAAGCCGTCAGCGATAATGCCGGTGTTGCTGCCGTCGCGATTGCGTAAACTGCGAGTTTGTTCGAAGATTGACGCATCTGCATACCAAGGAGTGTCGGCAGGAGAGTATTTCATACCCAATTCGTACAACGTGTTTTCGGTTGTAAAGTTCAGTGGACTGATTTTGTTATCTGCACCTAATACTGTGCCGCCGCCCATGCTGTTTGAGGTTGCTTCGTTATAACTGTATGTCGCATAGGTCACCACAGAATCGGTTAATTTGAAACGCGCAGAAGCTGATCCTGAGTATAACCATTTAGAGAATGTATCTTGAGCTGCAATTTGTTCTTGTGGCGGCAAAGCATCTCTGGCCTCAACATTGTAATGATCGGCGCGAATACCAAGGGTAGTGCTAAAGCGGTCGTTCCAGTCACTTTCCTGTTCAGCAAACAACCCTGTTTGCCAAGTTGTGGAGTCTGTGGTGTCAGATAATGAAAAGTCATTTACGCCATCTCCATCTACATCGTAGTTGGCGCCGGGAGACACAAATACCCCTGGTCGTAACTCAACTAATCGAGATTTTTGCGCATCTGTCAGCGGAATTCGACGCTGTTCAATCGTGCCCAACAAATCAATCGGCAAGTCAGCTTCAGTGGTAAATTGACTGTATCCCAAAACATCGTTGTAACGAATATCAATGCCCCAAGTTGTTTGTTGTTCAGCCTGCCAAATTGAATTTATTTCAAGTCGGTTTTGAGCTGTTTTGGCACCATCGATAATTTCGACAAAACTGTTTTGTGCGATTTCTTCGCGCTCTAAATATTGAAAATAACTACGGTTAGTTAAGCTATGAATTGAATTTAACTCTCGCTGGTAAGTACTATGAAAAACATAGGTTTGTGCCGTATTGATATTATCTGGATCGGTTAGTACTGTGCTGCGGGGAATCTCCACTTCGCCGGTTGGCGATACAATCGCAAATGCACCGGGAATTAGTGAGCCGTTTGGTTGCACCCCTTGACCGGTAATATAAAGGCCATTGTCGATTAAGTTCTGAGTAGGCCGGTTAATTCCTGCATTATCAGTGAAATCCACGTCATAATATTCGAAACTGATATCCCAGCTCGATTTGTCATCGGGGAGCAGGCGTAATGTCACGAATAAATCTTCACTCTGAAATCCGCTATAGTCGAAGTAGCTATCGTTATCGATATACTCGGCACTCACGCGAATCCCACTTTTGCCTTCTTCAATGGCTGTATTTATATCTAACTGAGCGCGATAGTGTTGCCAACTGCCTGCATTGGCCTGAAATTTGATATCCGTCCCTGATAAAGAAGCGACTTTGTTGTTTAGGTTAACAAAACCACCGTTTCGTTGACTTGTCCCTAAAATGACAGAGGGAGCTCCTTTTACTACATCAATTTGTCCCACGCTGTTAAAAGACAGTGGAATACCAAAGCCGTTGTTACCTGCTTGACGTCGCATTCCTTGTTGGAATAATTCCCCTAATTGACCACGAATTGTGGGTAGACTCGGTGCGCCAAAGCCACTTGCTGAGTAGGTGTTTGGCACTAACGTCAGCACGTCTTGCAAATCATCAATAGACAGTTGCTCTAGCATATAAGCAGAAATTGAAGACACTGAGCGAGCGATTTCCGTTAAGTTTTTATCTTTCCCAAATGGGCCATCGATGACTGCATTTTTAGGCGATAAAACAAGGGCGGGCTGCACTTCGCCTGTCACTATTACATGTTCAATATTATTTTCTTGAGCTGCAACGGGATAGGTCATAATCAAACTAACACCGACTAACAACTGCTGTGATTTGGTTACCATTGCTGTTCCTATAATTAATCACTCTGAGCCTAGAGACCTAGCGCCGCCGATTTTTATTGCACACTTATTCCAAATAATTGGAAATTTAGTCATATATATGAAAAATAATTATGCCTTAGGTTGCCCTATAAGAGACTAATTTCCTAATCCCATTGGCAAATACCCATTTATAAATTGGCGTTATACAAAATCCAATTGCCGTTATTGGTCTCTAAAAATCCACTACTTAGCGTGAAAGCTATATTGAATTTAAAAAACCTGAAAGAAAAATTAGAAAACTCGGTCTGATGTTATTCCTGTTCTCAGGTCGATGGCAGTAGAGGGGGCTTAAATCTTACCTACGCCAATAACTGCGTCGATAAAAGACGTTTAACAATATCAAAATCAACTGTGCTACTAAGGAATTTAAATGAGTGAAGTACTTCCTAACGAAATTCGGAGCCGCTTACAGTGGTCTCTTTTATCACTAAGACTAGGGGTTTTCCTCGTCATGTTTGTTTGGACATTAGATAAATTTGTCAATCCAGGACACAGTATCAAAATTTTTGAGCATTTTTATTCTATACCGGGGATGGGAGAAACTATGGCTTATGTGCTAGGCGCATTACAGCTTATTTTAGTGTTCGCTTTTTTAGCCGGTGTGAAAAAACGTTTGACGTACGGACTTATTTTCTTACTCCATGGCGGCTCAACTTTATCTGCAATGGGTCAGTATTTTGATGCCTTCAATAACTTATTGTTTTTTGCTGCATGGCCTATGTGGGCAGCGTGTTTCGCCCTTTATTTACTGCGCTCAGAAGATACTAAGTTTACCCTCGCCAAATTATCATAATAACGCAATATTTTTTGATTCAAGTAAAGTCGCTACTCCAGCGACTTTATTTTAATTTAGTTGTGTCGTTGCCAAAACAGCTATGTAATAAGAGTTCGCTTGGATGAGGCCCTTTGCCGGCAGCTTGATAAATTAAACCTGACATTTTTTTGCCGTCAGATTCAAAGATTAATTCTTTACAGCTCGCTGCATCATTACTAAGTGACTTTGCATAAGTGAGGTGGGACAAAGCTCAATAAAACTAACATGCAGAGCAGAGGTGTTTGTGTAAAGTGTTTCATGAACTTCCCTTGTTGATATTGAAGTGGCCAATATCATATGCTGGATAATAACGAATTATCTTATTCAATATTTACACATATTAGAATGAACCAAAAAACAATTGATCGCGGCTATTGTCTTGATTGTGATAAGTTGATGGCGTTGGCTAATGTGAGTTTCAAAGAATCCCATTCACATCTACTTAGAAAGTTGAGGCTCTGGCTGACTTTGATTACGGCCGTTTTGTTTGGCAAGATAGAGTTGTTTATCAGCTCGACTAATTAACATTTCCAAATTGTCCTCAGCTGCTGGAACCATAGATGCGTAGCCCACACTTAAAGTAATATACGGATGGACCTGTAGATCATCGCGCGGAATGTTTTCTGTAATTACTGCTTGGCGAATTTTTTCTGCTATTTCCCACGCGCCTTTTTCATCAGTTTGCGGCAATACCAATATAAATTCTTCGCCACCGTAACGGGCAAGTAAGTCGGTAGGACGTTGAATTTGCTTTAGAATACAAGTTGCCACTCGAATCAGAGCGGCATCACCCTGTTGATGACCATAGTTATCGTTGAACGCTTTAAACTGATCAACATCACATAAAATAATTGCCAAAGGGGTTTGTTGACGCAACGCCAAGGCCCATTGAAGTGCATAGGTTTCATCGAAAACTCTTCGATTAGCAATGCCGGTCAGGGGATCTCGCTGAGAAAGCGCGAGTAATCTTGTATTTGCGTTTTCTAGTTCTATGGTGCGTTCAGCCACCCGTTGTTCAAGCTCAGCTATCGATTGGAGTTGAGCTCCTGCCAAACGAGCTAAGCTTGCCGACAAGCCTCGAACTTCCGGTATAAAACTATGTTGAAAAGGCGCTTTTTGTAACTCACTCAAGGCTCCGTCTAGCGCCATATTACTGATATTTTCTATTGGTTTGGCAATCAGTTTAGTGAGTGCTGCTCCTAGCGCAACCATGGACAATAAGGTCACTATCATCAGAATAATCGTGTTTGAGGTCTTACCTTGAATCACTGAAATGGTCACGTCAAGAGGTTGTAAAACAGCTAATTGCCATACTTTTCCATAACCTAGTTGAATATCTTTCAGCGTTAAAAGGTAATCGCGACCTTGTATCTCGATAAGTTGTTCTGAAGATTGGTAATGCTGATATGTCGCCAACTTTTTTAAAACAGTGCTAGGGTGGTTACTCAGCGTAAAACGTGTATTTTTTTGCGGATCGGCTAGCAAATAATGCTGGCTAGAAGAGGCAAGTAGAGTGCCGTCTTGTTCAAACAAGATGGCGATACTGTCGTTATTTAATTTGAGTTTATTTATATATTCATTTAGGCGCTCTAAGCTAAAGTCAACGGCGGCAACGGCAATTACCTCGCCTTGTTTATTGGTCACTGCTTGCGAGAAACTAATCGCGTATTTTTCCCCTTCGAGATACTGATAAACATTGCCCCAGCAAGGTATTTTGGTTTGGGTTACCGCACAACGCATAAACGGCCGTAGTCGCGGGTCGTAGGGACCAATGTCTTTAGTCTGTTTATTTGGCAAGTCTTGATCATTTATTGAAAAGCCTTGCAGGTGGCCATCACTATTCAATATGTTTGTGGCAATTTCTAAGGAGTTGCTATTTAGAGGTGGTCTGGAGGCCGCGATGTAACGTCCATCATTAAAAGCTAAGGTAACAAAGTTAAGCTGATCAGACTGGCGTAATTGACTAAGTAGCCAAGGAGAATTGTGAATTGGTTTATCGCTGGAAAGAACCCCCTTTTTTAATGCTTGTACATTATTTAATACCAAAGCAGGCATCATTTCTGTCATATTATTAATATAATTTTCGACATGTTGAGTAATTAATTCATTGAAGGCATGGGCCATTTCCAACGCAACTGCGCGATTATTGTTGTATGACACCGCAGCGAAAACAACAGTTGCAATGATAAGCAAACATGTAAAGGGCACTATGATTAAAATGCGTAACGGTAATGAGCGCGGTATTTTCATAAAAATTTTTATCTTTGTGCAACTAAGGTAAATCTAAAAGGTTGGCTATGATATGAATTCCCTGTATTTACGAATAAGTATGGGGATTCTCGACAGCATTAATTTTGTGCTCAATAATTATACTATTACTTAAGGGCAAATATGTTATGGGGTATTAAGTGTAAGTATGAATGCGGCAATTTTATCACTACATAAATAAGAATGGACAGCACAACATGCTTTTTATTAAATTAACAACAACGGAAACATGAACACAGTAAAAAAGCGTTTGCGGCTGATAAGAACTCCATACACGTTAACTTTCAACGTTAGGTACTTGTTTTTAATTCAGACAGAATAGCGAAATTCCAGACAAAGAATATTATACATTAGTTGAATAGCGTTGCTTTGCAACAGTACATTCGCTATTAAATAAATCGTTTGTTATCGACAATACATATATTTGAGGATCGATAATACGTATGACGGGTTTTGAGTTGATTGATGATGTTGTTGGGTTTCAATCACTAAATTAATCAATAAATTTAGTTTAAGCCTGCTCAAGTTTTTTTGCTGCTAACAGCATTTCTTATTAAGGGGAGCAGCAATAATATAAGCAAGCCTATATTTATCGCACCACTTCCAGAGCTTGTATCTGTTTCGACATCATCGGCATCCTGAGTTACCACTAATTCTAGCTTAGAGGCCGTTTGGTTGATGGAAATTTGTAAGCCTTGTTCGCTTAAATCAGCAACGACTAGGTTATCAAACTCACCTGAAATCTGTTCTGCCAACAGCAATTCGAAGGTGTCGCCACTATTTAAACTGAGGTTATCCGACAAGCTTACTTGCAGTGTTCCTGCCAACGTGGCAATTGCACCAACATCTATTGATGTATAACTTACTCCTCGTTCTGCTCCTTCAATTTCTATGTGAAGTGAACTATTTTCAGTTAAATTCATGTTGCCTTGAATGGTCAATAGGCTTGGCTCATCAGCTAACTGTATATCGCCATTAAAAGTGACGGTGCCATCACCTTGAATCATTTCTTTTCCTATAAAACTCGAGAGAAAATGTAAATTACTTGCCCCATTAACGGTAATCACTCCTTTGTTGGTCGTCTCAGCGGATATCGTTAACGATTGATTTGCTAATACCTCTATTAGACCTTCATTTAACACCACTGAATCTAAGCTACCTTGTCCAAAAATGCTTGAACCAATATGCACTGTCAAACCTTCAGTCACGCTCAAAATACTATCTTGCAGAGTAATATGAACACTGCCGGCACTGCCACCTAAAGTAAGTGATTTGATTGTTGTGTCGGCAATGGGACCTAGTATGTCGATATTCTGTTCAGGATTGATAATCACATCGGTAAATTGGTCAGGTAAGCCTCCAAAATGCCAACGTGACACATCATCCCAGTCTCCTTCTTCAACATCGGTTCGCCAACCAAAATCCGGTGTCCAAGCAAGAATCCCTTGATGACCATCCTCATATCTTACTTTGTATGCCACTGTACCTGTATCGCTTAAACCATTCGCTGGACCAACAGGATTATTATTAAAAAAAATCTCACTGATAACTTTACCGTTATGTTCTCGTCCTTCACGTTCTATGGTTTCATAATGAATACCATCAGTGATAATCAAAATATCTTCGGTGCGTAAATAAGGGCCTTCATCATCGAACACTTCTTCTAAAGCTAAATCGGCCTGAAATACCACTAAGCCATTATTGTTTATTGCCGGATCTTTAAAGTTTCGCAAAGTGCCGTCTTCATAGCTCATGTGTTTTCTCGCTATTTCGATCACCTCTGTTTCTGATGCTCTAAACACTCCGTCAATTTGCGAAGTTTCTGTTAATAAATCGACGATTAGCGCAAATTGCCCTAAATCGTTCAAAGCGGCACGTGGTTTAGCTGAAAAGCGGCTGAGTAAGTCGCCGTATGTGGCAGTGCCATCGGGGGTTGTTTGCCCTTTTAGTAAAATCATTTTGGTTGATAAGGTGTCAGCTAAGAACAATCCTGAGCCGTTGGCTAAACCGTTTTCATCTCGTAACAACGCCTTAAAGCCTATTTGCTGATGATTATTAATGCGAGCATCATATAATTCAGAAAAATAGCGATTTTCTATTTCACCGGTGGGTGCTATGTCACCTTCATGGACAACAAGGGAGTAGCTGGTGCCGGAAACTTTATATAAACCTGAATTGTTATAGTCGTCTTCCGAGTCATTTAAACCGGAAAATACTCCGTCGCCATAATCGTTAGTTTGTAGCCCGGCAGGGTGGGTTAAAACCCCACCATTTGCGGGATCACCTTTACGGACAAGTTCGACAATTGAGTTGTCGTTAAAACGTTTAAAGTACGCTGTATTGTCTAGTGTGTCATTTTCAGTGTTGTTTAATGCGGAAAAAAATATGACGTTATTGTTGCTGCTAATCCCAGCTAAACTAGCGATATTAAATTCACGGTATTCTCCATTAGATGATGGGACAGTAGCGCCTGCCTCGGCAACAAGAACAAAGGCGTTTACTGATTCAACAGCAATAATTGAGTTACCCAGGTCGTTAGAACCCGGCACCAAAGGTAACATCAAGGCCAAATTCGTAAAATCGCCAGCTGCTGAGTAACTTGGAGCTGGCGTATTGGTAATTTTAAAAGCGCTCGAAATATACAGATCGTTGAGATGAAACGAGCGATCACCAACGGTCAGAAATTGATTTTCTCTTACAACCTCTTCAAGCGTCAGCACCACTGGACCAAGGGTTCGGGGCACAAACATTCGATAAATTCCAGTATCATCGTTTTCACCTTCGCTGGTATTAATTAAACGACTAGTAAATACCACCTCGTTGAAAGAATTAATTGTCGCACCTAAAAAGATATTAAATTGGCCATTATCCCCTGGCACAGTCTGTTCGGTTTGCGCAATTGTCTGTGTGGAACTTGCTAAACTAGACTGGCTTAGCATGATGCTCAAAAGGCTGGCTATACTGAATATCGAACAAACTTGATGTTTAAAATTCCATTTCTGCATAATTTTATCTAACGTGATATTGGCTTACTTAAAAGTGTAATAGATAGCTGCGTGTATTGATTGAATGTATCCACGGATTTTTAGTATTCCCAACACTCAATTTTCAATTTTCACTACGCAGTTTAGGGTAAGTTGAATCTAATCAAAGTGACTGGATATTGATTATGTGAGCAATAGAGTTACGAATCAGATACGCTAGCTGCTTTTATTTGTCTATTGAACAGGCTTTATTTATCCTAAATCAATGTTAAATTTCAGCGCGATTAGGATTCATTGGGCATTCTTTTTCTACCCCATTAGATTAAAACCATTAGCTAATATTTATGGATTATAATTAGTAAATCGGCGAACCTAAGGAGAGGGGGATGATCTATCAATTTAATGACTATCAATTAGATACTGAAAAAGTAGAACTCAGGTGCAGAGACGTTGTGATTGCCGTTGAGCCACAGGTATTCTGTTTACTGCAAGTGTTAATCGAAAATCGCCATAGAGTTTTAAGTAAAGATCAACTTATTGACTTAATTTGGCAAGGTAAACCACTGTCAGACTCGGTGGTATCAAGCCGCATTAAATCTACCAGAAAGGCCATCGGTGATGATGGTTCCGCCCAAAAACTGATAAAAACAATACACGGTCGCGGATTTCGTTTTGTCGGGGATATTTCCACCTTAGATTTTCAAACTGAACTAGCGACTGATTCTGTAAAGCCACATCAGCAAGAAATAGACACTGCCTCCATTCAAGACCGTAAACCATCGATTATAGTGTTGCCCTTTACCTGTATTCAATCTTCAAATGAATTCGCCATATTGCCTGAAGGATTTGTAATCGACATCATTTTAGGTTTATCACGTTTGCGTTGGTTGAAAGTTATCTCCAGAGCAAGTTCATTTCAATTTAGTTCCGATGTTCAATGTGACACCATAGTTTCACATACGGGGGCAAAATATTGTCTTTCAGGTTGCATAGAAAGGGTGAACAAAAAACTGACGTTGACCATAGAGCTGAGTAATTTGCTAAGCCAAGACGTGATTTGGATTGAGCGAATAGAAGGCAAGCTAGATGATATTCATCAAATGCGTACAGATATTGTCAATAAAGCCGTGGCAACATTAGAGGTACAAATATCGACTAATGAAGCGCAAATTGCACAACTTTCACCGATTGAAAATTTGGATGCTTGGGCGGCGTATCATTTAGGCATGGCTCACCTCTATCGTTTTACCCAGCTAGATAATGAGAAAGCCATTAGCTTGTTTACTCGGGCAATTAAATTAGAACCTATGTTCTCTAGGGCTTACGCAGGTTTGTCGAGTTGTCAGTATCAAAATGTATTTAATCGATATTCTGGATGCGATCCAGTTCTTGAAGCCGTTGAGGCGAAAAGAAGTGCGCAGCGAAGCATTGAACTTGATCCCCTAGATGCATTTGCTAATTTTGCCATGGGCCGTTGTTTTTGGTTGAGTGAGGGGCCTGAAGATAGTTTGCCTTGGCTAGAACGTTCGCTTTCAATTAACCCCAATTTTGCGCAAGCGTATTATTCCCATGGCTTAGCTTCTGTGATGTCTAATAATGCTAACGATGCAAAGCAAGATGCTTCCCAAGCTATAGAGCTCAGCCCATTAGATCCGTTTTTATATGGATTTTATGGTGTTAGGGCATTCTCATATATTTCTTCTGGAGATTATGAAAATGCGCGAATATGGGCTAATCATGCGGTTAGGCAACCCGGCGCTTTATTTTTGATGGATATTTTAGCAACAGTGGCTAATTCGTTAGCTGGACATGAAAAAGAAGCCGCTTTCTGGGCTGCTAGAGCCAAAAAGAAAAGGCCAGATCTGGCCCATGATTATTTTTTTAGGGTACTTCCATTTACCCAAGGAGTCACTCGCGAACGGATAAATCAGGCACTGAACAAGCATAACCTATAAAATGTTAATTGCGATGAATTCCCTCAACATGCTGCATAATTGCTTGGTTGACTGCAGCCGGATTTTGGATAGGCCCCATATGCCCTAAACCATTTAACTGAAGCAGAGAAGCATTTGGCAGTTTCCCCGCCAGTAGATGACTCATGTGTTTTGCTATCTCCACTGTTTTATCACCAAATATCAGCCTTACAGGACCTGAGTAAGGTTGATATTCAGATGGATATTCAACTTCAAATAAGCCATCTTTAAAGTCTTGGGCGGTAATTGTTGCATATTGAGCAAGCTGTTGTTGAGCGTCACTTCGTAAACTTTGCCAATGTCCCTTACCCATCCAAAAGTTAATGAATAATGCCATGGCCTGCAAAGGTGAGGCATTGGTAACCTTGGTTGCCAGAGTCTGTATTTCATTTAACAATTGAACCCCCTTTTGATCTGTTGCTTGGCGAAATACGTCAAGTGATGTTGGTTCATAGACTGTGACACTCAAACACTTATTGGGGAAGATTTCAGCTAGTCGCAACGCGAGTGCACCACCAAACGAATGCCCTACTAAATGGACAGGGTGATTTAACTGAATAAAGTCGTTCAACATAGGTTGCAAACGGGCCGTCAACCCCACACTAGGTGGGCTGAACTGACAGCCGTAACCCGGTAGATTAGGCGAGATAACCTCACGATAGCCAGAATACGCTTTTCGCAAGGACTGCCACTGCTGTCCTGTGCTCGCCGTCCCATGCAGCGCAATAATGGGACGGGAGTTAAGGTTTTTGGGAATTTTAGTGTTCGCCATTTTTACTGTTTAATCCGGACGATTTGCTTGAATAACAATATTAAATGGCGTGTCAGCGATTTTTTTCACATTCACAAAACCGGCTTCTTCAAGGACTTCTGACAAACGTTTTTGGCCAGCTTGCGCACCTAAAGCCAGCCCCACATCTTGAGAAAGTGAACAGGGAGTGCACACTGCCGTTGATGCGGCGTAGTACAAGCGACTGACTGGATTAATATTTTCTTCTACAGCATCACCTGCAGCCGGTTCAACTAACAACAAACTGGACCCAGGTTTTAGTGATTTTAATGCGTGTTGAGCCGCGCCAACAGGGTCACCCATATCATGTAAACAATCCATGAAACAAATCAAATCAAACCCGATTGATGGATACGACTGTGCATCAATAGTTTCAAAAAACGTATTGGACTGAGCAGGCTCAGATGAAGCTCTATCCGTTGCTGTTTTGATAGATTCCAAATGATTATCAAAGCCATAGAACTTCGATTGACGAAATGCATTCGCCATGACTATTGTTGATGCACCATGGCCACAGCCAACATCAGCAACCAAAGCACCTTCTTGCAACTTGGTAATGACGCCATCCATTGCCGACAACCAATCATTTATTAAAAAAGACTTATAACCTGGTCGGAAAAGTGATTCGCTGCCACAGAATAAACGATGATGATGAGCACCCCATGAAATGCCTTCACCTGTTTTAAATACATTTTTAAGTAAGTCTTCGTCATGCCAAAGAGACGCTGCAACTTCAAGGGCAGGTACTAAAAAAACAGGACTCTCAGGGTCTGCGAGAACTGGTACATGTGCATCGGGAAGTTGATAGGTTTTATTCGTCTTGTCATAAACAATATATTGTCCAGCCACTTGGTTATTAAGCCACTCCCGAACATAACGTTCTGCCAATCCAAGTTTTTCTGAAAGGCTTATGGAAGTATATGGCCCTGAGTAAGCCATAGCTTCATATAATCCCAATTTATGACCTAAACTTGTCATTACACCCGACAAAGTGGCGCTCACATCGGTAACCACTTGACCTGCAAATTCTTCAGTAGTTTGCATTTTTGCTTTCCTTATTTGGTTAAGTTAAAAATTTTATTGTGTTGAAATCACCTAACTAGATTAGGTTAATGGCAATTGGCAAACTTGAAGATCAGCTGATCATTTTATGAAGAATCGATGGAAAGGGCAGTTAACAGTGTTTTGGGGTTGATAAACAGTATAAATACTGTTGAACACAGCTTCAGCTTTAGTACTAAGAGGTTATACTGAAATTATCCGCTATGTAGATATTAAGGTGCCAAACAATGGACTATCTAATCTGGTTCGGAATTATTTTTTGCTTGGTACAATCGGCTATTTTTTCAGGTTTAAACCTTGCCTACTTTAGCATCAGTCGTTTGCGTCTTGAGATTGAGGTAGCTAACGGTAATACCGCTGCGGCAACAATTTTGTGCTTACGTAAAGATTCCAATTTTTTGCTAACAACGATTCTGTGGGGGAATGTTGGTATCAACGTATTGCTAACACTTCTGTCTAATTCTGTGATGGCAGGTCTTGTCGCCTTTCTGTTTAGCACTGTTGTCATTACAATTGGGGGAGAAATAGCACCGCAGGCGTATTTTTCCAGAAATGCATTACGAATGGCATCGATGTTGACGCCCGTTTTACGTGTTTACCAGTTCGTTTTATATATTATTGCTAAGCCAAGCGCGTTGATTCTTGATTTATGGCTCGGTAAAGAAAGTGTTCAGTACTTTCGTGAACGTGAACTGCGTCAATTATTGCATAAACATATTGATGCAGAGGATTCAGACGTTGATGTTATCGAAGGAATTGGCGCACTTAATTTTCTTGCCCTTGATGATGTGCCGGTATCTGAAGAAGGGGAAGTGCTATCTGAACAAAGTATTATTTGTGCTGATATTGTCGAGCATAAGCCTGTTTTTTTCGCAGGTGACCTCGCTCCTGAACTGATGCAAAAACAGTTTGCCCATAAATTGTCATCCATTGCACATCAGTGGATTGTGGTCACCAATAGTGATAACTATCCTGTTTTTGTACTTGATTCCGATGCCTATTTACGCAGTGTATTTTGTGCGGATGGCAAGGTAATTGACCCATTTTTGTATTGTTATAAACCGGTGATTCTAAAAGATCCTAAAACACGGCTTGGTGCGGTACTAACATTAATGAAAGCCGAAGAAGATCTACACTCAGATGCGCCCCTTAAGCAAGATCTTATACTTCTTTGGGCAGATCAAAAGAGAATAGTGACAGGTGCTGACATTTTAGGACGACTGCTCAAAGGTATCGGACTTTACGACTCTCTCGATTTACAACAGCAAAAAGCAATGTGATTGTCACTCGTCGGCCTGTTTATTTGACTCATTTTGTGTTTTTTAATGATCAAATAACAATTATAAAGAAGCTAGAACCATATTGTTTACCAAAGGCTAGGATCAACACGATAGAACAATCTTAATTGTTGATAAAGCTTTGGATGTTCATGCTTAAGTTGCTTGGATTTTTCAAAAAACACTTCGCTTGCCACTGCAAAAAATTCGGCGGGATTGGTGGCCCCATAGTAATCAAAAATTGAATGGGTTCCAGTTTTAGCGTGGTGTTTAAGTTGCTCAAATTGAGCTGAAAAAACATCAGCCCAACTCGCGTAACTTTGATCTTTACCCAAAATTGGTGCACCGTCGGCTAAACCGTCTTCTTGATCTAACTGATGTGCAAATTCATGGATCACCACATTGTGGCCATCATTTGGCAAATATGCACCATCGAGGGTATCTTGCCAAGACAATACAATTTTACCAAACCCCCAAGATTCTCCCGACATTGCGACATTTTGAGTGAAGTGCACGCCGTCTGAACTTCTACTTTGCTGTTGTTTAGCGAAAGCACTTGGATAGACTAAAATAGTTCGCAGTTTCGGATAATAGTCAGTTTTCCGGTTGAGTAAAAGTAAACAGGCTTGGGCAGCAATAGTAACTCTAATTTCATCGGTAATAACAACACCATTGCAACCGACAAAGTTTTTTTCCGATAAAAACACTTGGATGTGCTGTTTTAGCTGCAATTGTAAGTCCGCAGGCATTTTTCTGAAATAGGGCATTCGTTGCTGCAGGACTTTTCGCCATGCCTTTGGGAATGGCACACGATTCATTCTTTTTCGTTTGAATTCACGCCAATAGGGTTTGCCTATAATGAAGGCAATAATTACAGCACCAATTAAGATTGGTAATAAAATAGACAGCATGAGTATCTTTTAAAAAATATGATTCACTGATAGATAGGTCTTAACCAACTCTTTTCAAGCGTTATCTTCACCCTTATCAATCATCAAGTTTGACTTAATTCAGTATTTAAGGTGACAGCCACTGTAAATAGCGGTTTGAGGGGGAAGCCACTAAACCACAGGAATAGCTTTTTTGATGCCTATAGTGAAAGTGTTGGTTTGCATACCAAATCAGAAAATTGATTTTTATTATTAAAAAAGCCAAACAATCCTAAGCTTGTTTGGCTTTATATAAATCGTTTTTATGGGGCAAACCGTTACTCAGGTTTTAATTTTAAGACATTATCAATATCTTCAGCACTGTGACGATTTTCAACGAACTCCCAAGGCTCTCCCCAGTTACGATTTACAATACGGCCACGCTGAACGGAAGGACGCGTTAACATAGCCTTTGCCCAACGTTGTACGTGCTTATAATCGTCGACTTGTAGGAAATCTTTGGCATCGTAGAGGTTGCCTAATACAAGATTGCCATACCAAGGCCAAGTCGCTATATCGGCAATACTTAATTCATCTCCAGCGAGAAACTCATTGTCTGCGAGTTGTTTATCTAACACATCTAATTGTCGTTTGATTTCCATCGTAAAACGATTGATCGGATATTCGTATCTCTCTGGAGCATAGCTATAGAAATGTCCAAAACCGCCACCTAAATAGGGCGCAGAGCCATGCAACCATAATAACCAATTCATCACATGGGTACGTTTTACAATTTCTTTAGGCAGTAAAACGTCAAATTTTTCTGCTAAGTACACTAAAATGGAAGCTGATTCAAAAATTGGCAAGGCTTCATCATAGGAGTGATCTACCAACACTGGTATTTTGGAGTTAGGGTTGAGTGCCACAAAACCAGATGAAAATTGATCACCCTCACCGATCTTGATCATATGCGCATCGTATTCGGCATCTTTGCCTAATGCTAACAACTCTTCCAACATGATAGTGATTTTTTGACCATTGGGTGTACCCATTGAGTATAGCTGTAATGGATGTTTACCAAGGGGCAGTGCTTTTTCGTGTGTCGCGCCTGACACTGGGCGATTGATACTTGCCCATTTACCGCCACTTTCAGCATCATGAGTCCAAATGTCCGGTGGTGTGTATTGTTTGTCCATTGTCATCACTCCTATCGTGAAATCTACTATTTTAAATTACGCTTTTTTAGACCAAGCAAATTTTTCAAAAGGTTTGTCTACTGGCGTGCTTGCGATATGGTTAGTGTAATTACTAATCACTTTTTGAGACAAAGCCAATATAATTTCTAACACTTGCTGTTCACCGTAACCCGCGGCGTAGAATTTGTCTAAATCTGCTTGAGATACAATTCCACGATTACGCACAATGGTGATGGTTGTATCAAACAACGCTTGTAACTTAGCAGTAGGCATAGGTTCTTGATTACGCAAAGCTTCAGTTAAAACAGATGATACTTTCATTGAGTTTGCAATAAAGGTGTGGGCAGGTACGCAATAGCTACAACCGTGCTCTACATTAATAGCCTGCCAAACAACAGTCAGTTCTTCAGCATCAAAAGAAGTGTCCATGAATAATTGATGTAAACGCTGGTAAGCCTCTAGTGTTTGCGGAGAACTTGCTAATACAGCGTGCAGGTTAGGCAACATGCCAAATCCTTTTACCGAATTTTCCAATAATGGTTTACTGTCTGCTGGCGCGGATTCAATTGTATGGATAGTTAATGTAGTCATGTTATTTCCTTCAATTATGGTTAATTTTAGTGCTCATTCATCTCAGCTTTAGTGATTAAATGAATGCTAATCTAGAATGTTTCTACCTATTAGTACTTTATGTACCGATTGGTACGATTCGATTGGTTTGCATTGTACCGACCGGTACGATAAAGTCAACACAGATTCGTAGATTGTTTATTTATGGGTTTTACCTTGTAGTCCTAAATAGATTTAAGTGGCTAAATCATTCACTAAAAAACTGGCAGGAAAGAATGAAAATTAATATCACATTTGATGTTTACGGTACTTTGATAGACACCCAAGGTGTGCTGGATTTACTAACTGATTTGGTTGGAAATCAAGCTCAGATATTTTCTGATACTTGGCGATCGAAGCAATTAGAGTATTCATTTAGACGAGGACTGATGCAGCGTTATGTGCACTTTTCTGTTTGTACCAAAGATGCATTGAATTTCACTTGTGATTCATTGAAAGTCAGTTTGACAGAAACCCAAAAACAGCAACTTTTAGATAGTTATAGTTTTTTACCGGCGTTCAGTGATGTTGAAACTGCATTACCCAAATTGGCCCAAAAATATCGATTAATTGCATTTTCCAATGGTGAGTCAAATTCGGTTCATGGGCTGCTTAACAATGCCAATATTTCCGATTATTTCAGTGAGGTGGTAACTGCCGATGAAATAAAAACCTTTAAACCCAATCCAGCAATATACCAACATTTATTAGATAGAATTGATGCTAAATCTGAGTGTACGTGGTTAATCTCAAGCAATCCATTTGACGTAATAGGAGCTAAATCACATGGTCTAAAGGCAGCGTGGGTAAAACGCAGTAAAAGTGCGGTCTTTGACCCTTGGGGAATTGAACCCGACGTTGAAATAAACCACCTAGATGAATTAATGGGTCGCTTAGACTTATCTGATTAATGCAGACCTATTCCCGTAAGAATGTTATCTATTGAGCGTTCAAGCTCTGCCTTGCTGATGCCTGAACGTGCCATTGAAGCTGTTCCTTTTAACATTGTATACAGGCTAAGACTGTTGGTGTGTGCACTGTGATTTAAACCTAATTTGATGGCTTCTGGATCGTTGTTAAACAAATCAGTGTAAAGTTGCATTGGCATTGCTTCGGCTTCAATCAGGATTTGTTCTGCCTCTTTAGGGATCACGCCACTTACCAATTCAGATTGGCATAACACTAAATAGCAACCCTTGGCCTGTTCGGAACTGCACTGCATATCCACAATAGACATCATGTGGTTTTTAAGTCGTTGTTTCAGCGGAATACCTTCCTCAAATAATAGTTTGAGGTGTGTTTTCATCTTCGTTTCAATATAACGTTGAGTGGTTTTGACGAACAATGATTCCTTATTGCCAAATGCACGATACATGCTTGGTTTGCTGATGCCCATACTATCAATTAAGTCCATTAGTGATGCACCAACGTAACCTTTTTGCCAAAAAACATGCATGGCGGCATCTAGCGCTTTGTCAGCGTCAAATTCTCGTTTACGACCGCTTGTCATGATAACCACCTAGGAAAATTATTGGAGGCTTATTATACCACTCGGTACGGAAAATTGAAGAGTTAAACAACATTAGTGATTATTAAGGGGATTATTAGCCTAATCTATAAGAATAAATTGCTCCCTCAGTTATCAAGTCTAATAGACTTTTTGCTGAACTTGTCGATTAACCTAAGATCGTGAAAATCTTACAAAGGTTGTCTACTAATCGACAGAAATAACCTGCTTGTGATTCTCTGCTAGCTGTTATTGTTTCTCCAACCCATTGTTTTTACTAGGATAGGCAGAACGTTTTGTTTTGGTATGGCTGTTGCACCTTCATGCTTTTATTCGGCAGATCTTCTGTGTTAACGGCGGAATCTTTGTTTGATAATTAGACAAAGTAATTGGAGGAAATATGTCAAACAATACAATGTTAAACACCAAAACACTTGCCATTATTGCAACTGATGGTTTTGAACAAAGTGAATTGCTAGACCCCAAAAACGAGCTCGAAGCAAGGGGAGCAATAACCCACGTCATTTCAATTAACGGTAATCAGACAATACGCGGGTGGAACGAAAAAGATTGGGGCGAAACGATTAAAGTCGACAAACAAATTGAGCAAGCCAATCTTGAAGACTATGACGCAGTTATTATTCCGGGCGGGCAAATCAATCCAGATATTCTTCGTACCGATGCTAAAGTCGTTGATTTCATTAAATCAGCCAATGATGAAATTCAAATTAAGGCAATTGCTGCTATTTGCCACGGACCTTGGCTACTGGCTGAGGCTGATATTATTAAAGGCAAAAAAGTCACTTCTTATCCCAGCATTAAAACCGATCTAAAAAATGCACAAGCAAACTGGCAAGATGGCAAGGTTGTGGTGGATGGTAAACTAATCACCAGTCGAAACCCGAATGATATCCCTGCTTTCATCGAAGCGATTACTGAACAATTAGTAAGTTAAGGTTGACTGAAATTAAGGAGTAACTGTATGAGCGAAGAAAAAGTGGTATTGATTACCGGAGCGTCTAGTGGCATCGGTGCTGCAACCACTGAAAAAGTGGTTAAAGCTGGTCATAAGGCAGTGATAACCGCGCGAAGTATCGATAAATTAAATGATATTGCTGAAAACTTGGGAAAAGAACGAGTTTTGCCTGTTAAAGCCGATGTCACTAATCTTTCAGAAATTGAAGCTGTGGTTTCCCAAGCAATTGAAAAATTTGGTCGCTTAGATGTGGTTTTTGCCAATGCAGGCACTGGCTCTAAAGCCGCGGGCATTGAAAAAGGCGATCCACAGGACTGGAAAACAATGTTGGATGTAAATATTAATGCCTTATTATTTACAGCCAAAACAAGTTTACCTTATTTACGAAAAACTCAAGGACACTTTATCATTACTAGTTCGATTGCAGGTAAAATCACCCTCAAAGGCTCAGTATACGGTGCTTCTAAATGGTTTGCTTACGGATTTGGGCAAAATCTAGCGGCGGAAATGGCTGAATGGAACGGGCGCTGTACGACTATTTGCCCAGGTATGGTTAATACGCCATTCTTTGATGAAGCCAAGCCTGATAAATTAGCTCCTAGTGATGTTGCAGATGCGGTACTTTATGCTATTTCAGCAAATCCCCGTTGTGACATAAGAGAAGTTTGCTTGATGCCAACCAAGTAAAAAAAAGGTAGCCCAAGGGGGCTACCTTTTTTATGATCAAATGAGACGAATTAATTGCCCTGAAACGAAGTAATATCCAAGGTTACATCACAGGCTAATAATTTTGATATCGGGCAGTTTAACTTTGCCTCAACCGCCGCCTTTTCAAAATCTGCTCCGCTCATGCCAGGTACTTGAGCATCTAAAGTTATTTCTGATTTGGTGACAGAAAATCCGTCATCGTCTTTTACTAAGGTGATAGCGGCCTTAGTTTCCAATCTACCTTTCTTGTATCCTTGTTCTGATAACCCCATAGAAAGTGCCATGGTGAAGCATGATGCGTGGGCCGCTGCGATCTGTTCTTCTGGATTGGTACCGGCCCTATCCTCAAAACGTGTGTTGAATCCGTAAGGGTGATCTTGCAAGGCGCCTGACTGCATTGAGACATGGCCTTTTCCGTCTTTACCTAAACCATCATATTTTGCTGTAGCCCATTTAACAATCGCCATCTAATTCTCCTTAATTGGTGTTTATTTATGATTTCCTCATAAGCGTTTTTGCACTCAGTATCTTTATACTGGTGTGACACCCATAGAACTAAGCAAGCCTTATTCCAGTTAATGGATAGCGATATATAAGGGGGCACGGGCATTTTTCTGTTAATTACCTGCAATATATTCACGACATAGAGTAAAAGTTGCAGAAACTGTGTTTAGTTTGTGCCTTGGGTTGTCAGTCTGCTTTTATCGTGTCTCAGTTAGCTGCTAAGTCCTTACATTCTTATGAGGCAATTTCAAATAAATAATCGATTAGACTAGGGTTTTTAAATTGGCTTGCTAGTGATTTTTTACGCCTTCATTTCTGACGCTTAGCGGTATGTTTAGTAATAAAAAATCTAGGTAATTTGTTAATTGTTGAAAAGAATCGTAACTATTAAGGTGAAATATAACGTGAAATTTAATGTTTATTTATTTTCCAAGATCAGGTAGCTTGACGTATTGAGAACATCTGATTTTGCTTGATAAAAATAATAAGGATAAATATATGCAACAATTTAACATGACGATAAATGGGAAAAGCTACACATCTGGGAAGACTTTCGATGTTATTAACCCTGCTTTAGGCGTGCCGTTTGCAACTTGTGCTTTAGGCGATGAAAGCACAGTTAATGAGGCTGTTGTTGCAGCAAAAAATGCGTTTCCTAGTTGGAGTCAGCTACCAGAAGAAGCCAGAATTGAAAAAATGAATGCTTTGGTTGGCTTACTTGAAAGTAATATGCCGGAAATTATGGCATTGATTACGCAGGAAAATGGCAAACCGTTTAATGGTTTTGGTGGGATAGGATCAGGCATGGAAGTGGGTGGTTCTATGGCCTGGATTCAAGCTACCTGCAGTTTTTCTTCGCCGCTGCAAGTGATACAAGATAATGATGAGGCCAGAATCGAAGTACATAGAAAACCATTAGGTGTAGTGGCATCCATCACACCGTGGAACTGGCCATTACTGATCGCTATTTGGCATGTGATCCCTGCGTTAAAAACCGGTAATACCGTGATAATCAAACCCTCACCTCTAACGCCTGTTGCTACTATGCGATTTGTGGAATTAGCCAATACGGTTTTGCCGCCGGGTGTGCTCAACGTTATTACCGGTGATGCAGATGTTGGCAATGCCATTTCAGCTCATCCAGACATCAATAAAATAGTATTCACTGGTTCTACACCAACAGGTAAAAAAATAATGAGTTTAGCTTCTAGCAACCTAAAGCGTTTAACGCTGGAATTAGGGGGCAATGACGCCGGTATTGTTTTACCTGACGTGGATGTTAACGCTATTGCGCATAACTTGTTTTTGTCCTGTTTCCACAATAATGGTCAAACCTGTGCCTGTCTAAAACGTCTATATGTGCATGAATCTATTTACGAAGATGTTTGCAATGCACTAGTTGAGCTGGCTAATAAGGTGAAAGTTGGTAACGGCATGGAAGAAGGGATTGAATTTGGTCCTGTACAAAATAAAGCACAATTAGATAAAGTGATTGAGCTTACCGAAGATGCCATTGCCAATGGCGCCACACTTTTGGCTGGTGGCAAGGTAAGAGAAGGAGAGGGGTACTTTTTCCCACCTACCATTATTGCTGATATATCTAATGGTTCTCGTTTAGTTGATGAAGAACAATTTGGACCAGTGATCCCTGTTATTAAGTATTCAAATATTGATGAGGCGATCAAAATGGCCAACGATAATCAATTTGGTCTTGGTGGCTCAATTTGGTCATCTGACACTGAATTAGCCCATTCTCTTGCATCACGCTTGGAGACTGGTTCGGTATGGATTAACGAACACGGCAACGTTCAACCTGATGCTCCTTTTGGTGGTGTCAAACAATCGGGTCTTGGAGTTGAATTTGGCCAGTTGGGGCTAGAAGAGTACACATCAGTGCAAACCATAAAAGTGAGTAAACTCTAGGCATCGCCTAAAGCACAACACAGTCATTTAATAGTCGTTGTAAGGATAGCTTAAGTTTCTTAGGCTATCCTTATTCTGTTGCCTATCGGCATTTTATCCAGTATTCCATTACCCGCAGAAATAACGGTCGTTACAATCTTATCCCTTAGACTTATTCAAAGTGTCTGAGGGCCGTTCGCCAAATCGTAATTTATAATAATGGGCGAATCTGCCTAAATGGTTAAAACCATATTTAATGGCTACATCAGTCACATTTACATCCTGATCCGAAGAGCGTAATACCTCATGTACCGCTAATAATTTTTGTCCACGTACATATTTCATCGGTGACTGTCCAATGAAATGGCTAAAATGTTTGTTCAAGGTAGAGGGCACAACCCCAGTCACCATGGCCAGTTGTTCAAGAGAAATATCAAGATGGATGTTGTCGTGTATGTAGTCTCTAGCACGTTTGACTGACCTTGGTGTCACGTTATCGCTCCCACCGCGCAATCTATCCCGATAGTTATGATGCGGCAGTTGCAGTAACATTAAACATAGGGTGTCTTCAATTTGCTGTAATAAGGGAGCAGCAACCATAGGGGACAGCGGAAGTTCTAACTGACGTCTGGCAAAATTGACGGCATTCATCCAACTTTTACCTTCATATGTATTTAGATCAAATTTAGCATCAAAGATTAATGGCGCTTGCAGTTCATGACCTAATAATTGAGTCAGTGTTTGTTCGACTTTTTGCTTGTCTAATCGAACAGTAAAGAAGCTACAATCATTTGACCAACGCATGTTCATGGCTTGGTTTGGTGACACAACACTGGCAATACCTGGTTGAACAAGGGTTTTCTGGTCTTTCACCGCTACCTCAGCACGGCCTTGCCACGGAACTTGAATGAGAAAACAACTGCCTAATTGCTCAGTTTTAATGGTGACTGCGGTACCATAGGTAATATAGACAAGTGCTGAATGTGCAAATTTAGCCTCATTAACTTGCGCTGAAAATGAACCAGCATTGCCTAATAGCTCAAACTGGTGAGGACAAAAAATATTAGTCACATCTCTTAGGGTTTCATCTACATTTTTCGACGAAAACCGAGAAAACTGATTCAAGGGCAAAATTGGCTTCATATGTTTTCTTCTTTTATTCGTCCTTTTTTTTTTACGCCATTGTTTCTTTGCTGTCAATTGTTATCAAAATCGGATAGTTGAGCGCGAATTGGGATAGTGGGTAGTAAATTAATCATTTACTGTTTTGCTACTAATAATAAGAATCTCATTTAAAGGGGCCTATATGAGTAGCGTATTACTTAAAAAATACTCATCAACAATAAAAATATGTTTACTAATGATCAGCACTATTAGCATTTACGGTTGCGATAGTCCAAAACAAGAAATTCAACCAACACCCCAGCGCAAAGCAGAGTCTCAAAGTCAGTTAACGGTTGGGTTAACAGATGAGAGATTAGTCAATGCCGATTCTGAACCACAGAATTGGTTGTCCCATGGCGGCACCTACAAAGAACAACGTTACAGTTCTTTAGCCGAGATAAACCTTAACAATATTGCGAAATTAGGACTTCAATGGGATTTTGATTTAGAGGGAACACGCGGTTTAGAAGCCACCCCCATAGTTGTCGATGGCGTTATGTATATTACCGGAAACTGGAGTCGTATATACGCTCTAGATGCTAAAACTGGTAGTTTATTGTGGAAATATGACCCTAAAGTGCCACCTGAGTGGGCAGTAAACTTATGTTGTGACGTGGTTAATCGTGGCGTAGCAGTATATGGCGATAAAGTTTACGCGGGCACACTTGATGGCAGGCTTGTGGCGGTAAATGCCAAAGACGGAACGCTTGTTTGGGAAGTACAAACCACGCCAACCGACATACCTTACTCCATTACTGGAGCTCCTCGAGTAGTGAAAGGCAATGTTATTATTGGCAATGGTGGTGGCGAGTTTGGCGTACGTGGATTTGTGTCGGCCTATGACGCACAAACCGGTGCACAGAATTGGCGATTCTACACTGTACCCGGTGATCCAGCGAAGCCATTTGAAAACCCTATTTTAGAAATGGCGGCAAAAACCTGGACAGGTGAATGGTGGAAGCTAGGTGGTGGCGGAACAGTTTGGGATTCAATGTCGTATGATCCTGAACTCGATTTACTCTACATAGGTGTAGGTAATGGCTCTCCTTGGAATCAAAATATTCGCAGTCCACAAGGAGGCGATAATCTTTTTCTATCGTCGATAGTCGCGGTTCGTCCAGACACCGGTGAGTATGTTTGGCACTACCAAACAACACCTGGTGACAGTTGGGATTACACCGCAGCACAACAAATGGTATTGGCTGATATAGAAATTGAAGGCAAATTACGTAAAGTGATTATGCAAGCGCCTAAAAATGGCTTTTTCTATGTATTGGATCGGCAAACCGGTGAGCTGTTGTCTGCAGAGCCTTTTGTTAACGTCAGTTGGGCAACCCACGTCGATAAGGAAACAGGAAGGCCGGCAGTGGTGGAAGGTGCTCACTATAAACAACAAAACTTTATGGGCTTACCAAGTCCATTTGGTGGACATAGCTGGCATTCGATGAGTTACAGTCCTGATACGGGATTAGTTTATATTCCCGCCATGGATCTGCCGTTTAATTTTCAAAGCGATCCAAATTTTCAGCATAATCCTATTGGGGTGAACCTTGGTATTGATGGGGTCGCCGGAGCAATGCCGGAGGACGTGAATATTCGCAAAGCCATTAAAGCCATGTTAAAGGGCTATTTATTGGCATGGGATCCGGTTAAACAACAAGCTGCTTGGTCTGTTGAGCATACCGTTTCTTGGAATGGGGGCGCGTTGTCTACAGCGGGTGGGTTACTATTTCAAGGCAACGGAATAGGCAATTTTAATGCGTACAATGCCAAAACCGGTGAACAGTTATGGTCGTTCAATGCACAAACCGGGATTGTTGCAGCACCCGTCACCTACGCAATAGACGGCGAACAATATGTTGCGATATTGGCAGGGTGGGGCGGTATTATGCCGTTATTGCTTGGTGAAGCTGTGGCAGACTCTGCTGCCAATAAAGTAAATAGGGTATTAGTATTTAAGCTTGGAGGAGACCAACAACTTCCTCCCTTAACCTTGGTAAAACGGGAGCTTAATCCTCCGCCACAAACCGCTTCAAAAGATATCGTGGATCACGGTAGAGCAACCTATCAACAATTTTGTTTCAATTGTCATGGAGATACAGTAGTGTCTGGTGGTGTTTTGCCGGATTTACGTTACAGCCCTTTCAACTTGAACAAAGAAGCTTGGAAAAGTGTCGTGCTCGGTGGTGCATTATCATCGAAAGGCATGGTGTCATTTAAGCAAGTTCTGGAAGAAAGTGATGCTGAAGCGATACGCGCGTACGTCATCAAACGAGCCCATGATAAGTTGGCCGAAGAAAGTGTGAATTAGCCTAAGAAGTGAGCCAGTTAACCCGTTGGTTAACTGCACATTGATATGTGCGGTTAACCGACAGTGTAATGGTAAAAGCGAGTTTCACTAAGCTTCGTCTAGATTGAGGAAGAGTTTCTGAAGAGTGCTGTTAAACGTCTCGATTTGTTGAGCTGTGAAACCTTCATAAATGTTGTCGAACAGTTTTTGTGAGTTTTCGATGATATTGGCAATGACGGTTTTACCTTTTTCAGTTAACTCAACAATAGAGACTCTTCCGTCATTTTTGCTAGTGCGGATAATAACAAGCTCTTTTTCTTGGAGATTATAAGTGGCTCTGGTAATCGTTGGTGTTTTTGCTACAGCGTGGGTAGCAACTTCACTAACACTCAAGGTTCCCATTTCTCGCAATATCATAAGTATACGCCAGGCGGTAAGGTTAATACCTTGTTTTTTAAGGGATTTTTCCATTCGCATGGAATAAGCACTGCCTACTCTCATTAGCCAATAAAATGGGTATTGCTGGAATTCAAAACTCTCTGAAGCAGGTTTGAATTTATTTAGTTTATCCGTATTTTTTTTCATATTTTCAACAAGTTATAAACAAATTTAACACAATAATGCTCGCAATATTACTTGATAAAAAACGTAAAATACAATCATATTTTTTAAAAAATCAAAGATCCGTTTAAAATTAAAACAAGTATCGTTGAATTTTTACTTGACATGTAACGTAATAACTCATACAAATTATAAGCAGAATAACTAGAACATAATCAACGGAGCACAAATATGTCACTTAATTGCAAGCTAAATAAAATAACTCGATCGATATTTAATGCGCGCCTCCCTGTTTCTTTAGCTGTAGTATCTGCTATTGCTATCACCCCCGTACATGCCCAAGAAGACGAAACTGCTGCCGACAATAAGTCTGGTATTGGTGCAATGATGGAAAAGATTCAAGTTACAGCCAGAAAGCGTGAAGAAAGTTTGCAAGAAGCTCCTTTGTCATTGACCGCTTTTTCAGGTGACGGCCTAGAAGCTCGAGGAATTGAGAATGTATCGGAAATAGGCGGTGTTACTCCTAACCTGACTTATCAGAATAGTCCTGGTGCTGGTGGTTCATCATCTGTTGCCACGGTTTATATTCGTGGTGTTGGTCAACGTGATTTTTTAGGCACTATCGATAACGGTGTTGGATTTTATGTAGACGGCGTTTACATCGCTCGTACTGTTGGCGCTACCGTGGACTTACTCGATGTTGACCGAGTTGAAGTGCTTCGTGGCCCACAAGGAACTCTTTTTGGTCGAAACAGTGTGGGTGGAGCTGTTGCCTTATACAGTAAGAAGCCAACAGAAGATTTTGAAGGTTATGTTGATGCCACTATTGGTACTGATTCGTTAGCGAAACTGAAAGTATCAGTTAACGGTGCACTTACTGATAATTTGTTCGGTAATTTTTCGGCATTAAGTGCAACCCAAGATGGCTACGTTAGTCGTCCAGCCGGCGGTGATCTGGGTGACGATGACATGTTGGCATTTCGTGGTTCGCTTCTGTGGGAAGCATCGGATGATGTAGAAGTGAGTTTGATTCTTGACCACAGCACAGAAAACGAGAATGGCCCCGCATTCGAAATTGCTGATGCAGGTACCTTAGTTGATGGTTCTTTCGCAGGTTTTTACAACAATGTATTACAAGCTGAAAGTTGTGGTTACCCAGCGGGTATTACTTCTACTGATCCTATTTGTTACAACAACCAATATGCCACTGAAGGTGTGAATCTTGGCACCGCACCAACCTACTCAGACACCACCTCTTGGGGAGCGAATTTACAAGTAACCTGGGACATCAATGACAACCTACAGTTAAAATCTATTACTGCTTATCGTGATTTAGATGCTGAGTTTGCTAGAGATGCTGATGCATCGCCGTTAACAGTGGTACATTTTTATGATTCATTTGAAGCCTCGCAGTTTACCCAAGAAATTCAATTAATGGGTTCAACTGAAGACGAGAAATTGAACTGGATAACGGGTTTGTATTATTTTGATGAGGAAGGTAATAACCGTAATATCAACGATTTCGCGATTGCTAACTTTGACAGTGATAATGACTTCACCACAACAAGTTCCGCGATTTATGCCCAGGCAACTTATAGTTTTACTGAAAAGTTAGACTTAACCGTGGGTGTCAGATACTCCGATGAAGAAAAAACCTTCGATCCCACTCAAGTTGTATTGAGCAGCAATATTGGTCTTGAGCCTGGTTTTCTACTTTTACCTCTTGGCCTAAATTCAATCGATGTGCAAGAAACCACGCCTATGGTAAACCTAGCGTACAAAGCAACAGACGAGCTAATGGTGTATACATCTTACACTGAAGGTTTCCGTTCGGGTGGTTTTGTACAACGTATATTCCCAGCGTTAGATACGGTTCCGTCGTTCGGTCCAGAGTATGTAGAATCATATGAACTTGGTTTCAAATATGACAGCAGTGACAAACCTTTCTCAGTCAATGGTGCTGTTTTCCAAATGGATTACACTGATATTCAAGTAAGAACCCAAAACCCTGGTTTTGTCGGTTTCTTTGAAGCGAATGTGGGTAGCGCTGAGATTTCAGGATTTGAACTTGAATCTAAATTAGCTTTTGCTGACTACTGGTTTATTGAAGCCGCGGTAGGATACACAGACGCTAAATTTACAAATATTGACGTTGAGCCTCCGTTGGCAGCTGTTGTGACGGTTGATAGTAAGTTTGATCATGTTCCAGAATGGTCAGGTAACATTAGTTTGGCTCGCGATGTTGAATTTGAAAATGGTTCTCTTGTCACTGCGAGACTGAGTGCAAATTACCATACTGAATATTTCAATAACCCAGACAACACTGATGGCATCATTACACCAGAAGTCACCATTGTTGATTTGACAGTTTTATGGCGTTCACCAGATGAAACTTACGGTGTGGACTTTGGGCTTAAGAACTTAACCGATGAAAAATATATCACCGCAGGTTATGAGTCTAATGTAGGTACTACTGAGATCATCAGAGATCGCGGCCGTCAATGGTATGCCTCTTTCAGATATAGCTTTTACTAAGCAAATTAAGCAACTTCAATAAAACAAGAGAAGCATTTGACCCTGTCAAATACTTCTCTTTGCTTACTGCGCCTCTACTTACTGCAAGTTTAATTGCTGTACCGGTAATAGTGTAGTTAGTAAAAAGTGAACTCAATTGCCAATAAAGAGCAACGTATGAAAGAAGGTCAATCTATACAAACATTTGAGCACATTTTGGATGATGGAAAGTTATCTTTAACTCAAATTCTCGTCGTGTTCATTTCATTTTTGTTGATGATATTAGACGGATTCGATATCACCTCAATGTCCTTTGTCGCACAGCGTGTTAGTGAACAACTGAATATTAATCCTACTAATTTAGGCTTGGTGTTTAGTGTGACACTCGCAGGTATGATGTTAGGCGCAATGATAATTGCGCCATACGCGGATAAAATTGGCAGACGAAAAATGTTGATTGCCAGTGTTATTGCAATTGGCATATCTATGTTTTTAACAGGGTTAGTCAGTGCATTTTGGCAATTAGTTGTTTTGCGCACAATTACAGGTCTTGGGGTCGGGGCCATGCTGGCCAATGTTACCGCCCTTACATCTGAATATACGCCTACTAAATATCGCAGTTTTAGTGTCGCAATTATTTCCGCTGGCTTCCCTTTGGGGGCCACTATTGGCGGGATTATTGTCGTTCCAATTCTACCTACCTATGGTTGGGAAATTGTGTTTTTTAGTCTTGGTTTGGTTACCTTAGTAATGGCCGTTGTAGTGTATTGTTTGGTACCTGAGTCACTACAGTTTTTAAAAACCCAAGGGACTGACAGTGCGTTAAACAAAGTTAATCTGTTATTAACCAAAATGAACCGCAGCACCATAAGTGAATTTGTCGTTGATAATAACTATGCAATTAACAAAGCCAGCGTTTTAAGTTTATTGAGTCCTACCTTTCGAACTAAAACCATACAGTTATGGTTAACCTTTTTGTGCGTTTTTATCTCCTTATATTTTTTACTAAGTTGGTTACCAAAGTTGGTGATTAACGAAGGCTTAAGCGAATCTGATAGCGTATTTTCGGCAGTGGCGTTAAATGGAGGAGGGGTTATAGGTTCGCTTCTTCTGGGTTGGTTTGCCGCTAATTTCGGTTTAACTAAATTGATTACGATTTTTCTCTCAATATCTGGCCTAGCGATGCTCTCGTTTGGGTTCTTGTTTGAGTTTATGAATTTATTCATCTTATTGTTTATTATCGGGTTTTTATTGCTTGGTGCGTACGTTGGCCTCTATTCCACATCGGCAAAGATGTATCCAACTGAAGTCAGAGCAACTGGGATCGGTTGGGCTTTAGGTCTAGGACGATTTGGTGCTGTCATTGGCCCATACGTAGGTGGTTTATTAATAACCTATGGTTTTAGTATGGAGCTCAATTTTGCGGTCTTTGCTATACCTCTATTGATAGCAGCGGCGATCGTTTTCCAATTAAAGGTTCGCTGATAGTAACTATCCTAGCCAGTAAATATCTACTGGCTAGTCATCTGTTTTTTATTCTGTATTCGCTCGAAAAAAGTAACGAAGCTGTTTTACAAATGATTATTTTTGCTTAATTATTAATAGAATATTTACATTAATATTCACTTGATTAATCATGTAATTTAAACTAGTCTTTAAACATTAGTATTCGAAACCAAGGCAATATTTACGATGTGTGTATTTACCAAAAAATTTGAAATTGGCACAAATACCCAATTGGTTGCGGGTATCAAAGATAATATCGATGTAGCTGGTTTTGTGACTGAGGCCGGCAGCAAAGCATTTAGTCACAATACTAGCGCCACTAAACATGCTGATGTTGTGGCGACTATGTTGGCATCTGGTGTGAAATTAGTCGGAAAACTAAATATGCACGAGTTGGCATATGGCATGACGGGTGTTAACTCTTATTTGGGGACTCCGGTTAACTATCTGTATCCAGAATATATCCCTGGCGGATCATCGAGTGGATGTGCCGTTGCAGTTGCTGAAATGACAGTGGATTTCAGTATCGGCACTGATACCGGTGGTTCAATTAGAGTGCCAGCCGCGTGTTGCGGTGTATTTGGTTTTAAACCTACCTTTGGTCGAGTTAGTCGTAAGGGGGTAGTGCCTGCTGAGTCAACCTTAGATTGTGTTGGTCCTTTGGCGTTTTCAGCAGAAGATTTGATTAAAGGAATGCAGTGCATAGACCCAACTTTTGCGCCAATTTCTATTGATAGACCAATTAAATTGGCGCGGTTGGATGTTGCGGCTGACAGCCTAATAAACCAGTTAGTCGATAAGGCTTTAAACCAGAGTTTTATTGAATTACGCACGACTACTTTAGCGGGCTTAAATGATGCCTTTGATGCCGCATTGAAATTAATGAATTTTGAGATGTGGCAAACCTTCGGTCATTTACTCAATACCGGAAAACTGGGTAGTGATATTGAATCGAGATTACTAGCGGCAAGTCAGATAAATCCCAATATCGCCTCAGAAGCTGAAGTTGTCAGAGCGCATTTCAGTCAACAAGTGGATGACGCTTTAAAAGGAGTTGATGCCCTTGTACTGCCAACACTTCCCTCATTTCCTCTCAAACGAGTGGATGGGTTAGAAGGTAAAAACGATCTTAATATCAGCTTTTTAACTAGACCATTCAATTTATCTGGGCATCCAGCCATTACCATCCCACTTAAAAATGAGTTGGGAAAGCCTGTAGGTATGCAGCTTGTAGGAGCCAAGGGAAATGATGAACTCATATGCGAAATTGCTAAAAAATTAAGCTGTTCGAATAACATTAACACTGAATGTGTGGAGAAAAACGATGTATAAAAATTCAATGGATATGACCCAGTGGGGCGGAGAAGAAAAAGTAAATGCACTGCTAAGTGATATTCGCTCACGTAGAGCTGAGTTCGAAGAGCAACGTTTTATTTCAAATGATGTTGTTGAACAATTCAAAGATATTGGAATTTACCGCTCCTTCGTACCAGAAAGTTTTGGTGGCAGTGGTAAAACCCCAAGCGAGTTTTTAAAAGCAATTGAAACTATCTCAACAGCAGATGGTTCTGCAGGTTGGGTTGCCAGCTTTGGAATGAACCCTGCGTATCTTGCGGCTTTACCAATGGATACACTCAAAGAGGTGTGGAAGGATTCCGCTGATATAGTTTTTGCTGGTGGCATCTTCCCGCCACAAAAAGCCAAAAAAGTAAAAGGTGGTTACATTGTAAATGGCCGTTGGCAATTTGCTAGCGGTTGTATGGGCGCATCTCTACTCGGCGTCGGTGTGATGCCTGATGATGGCAGTAAATTACCAAAAATGGCGGTAATGCCGGCTGATAAAGTCAAAATCGAAAAAACCTGGAATGTGCACGGCATGATTGGAACGGGTAGTTTTGATCTGATTGTAGAAGACGTGTTTGTTCCTGAGGAATGGACCTTTGTACGTGGCGGCACACCCACAGTCGACACGCCGTTTTTCAAATATCCTTCATTGTCATTTGCCGCGCAGGTGTTATCGGTAACCGCGTTAGGTATTGCTCGAGATGCCATCGATGTGGTTGTTAACTCGGCCAAAAATAGAAAATCAGTTACTGGCGCCCCTAATTTAGGGGAGCGTCATTATGCACAAATAGATATTGCTAAAGCGGAAGCCAAAGTGCGTTCTTCTCGCGCGTTCTTTTATGAAGCAACTGATGAAGTGTGGGATGTGATTATGCAGGGGGACGAACCAAGCAAAGATCAAATCAGTCTAATTCGCTTAGCAACCACTAATGTGGCTAGAGAGTGTGCTGAAGCCACACGCATTGCTTATCAATTATCTGGTATGCAGGGCGCTTATTTAGATCATCCGTTATCTCGTTGTTTAAGAGATGCGCATTTGGTAACACAACACGCCTTTATGGGTGAAGTTACCTATCAAAATGCTGGGGCTATTATGTTTGGACACCCACCATTTCCTGGTTATTTGTAAATTCAGAATTTAAAAAATTAATTATTAAAAAATGTTAAACCCTATTGGAGGAAAACGTTATGAGTGAATCAACTTCCCATCGAGTATTGTTTTGTATCGGTGTTAATCAAAATTTCATGGACTCTACAAAAGAGGTCATGGGTGATGTTTGGCAAGCTTTTAGTGCGATGATGAAGGGCATATCTGATCTGCCTGGCGTCAACGTGCTTGGTATTATGGATGATGATCGAATTCAAGTCGGTCCTTCCGCTTCCGCCCCTTGGACTGCCTATATTATGGCAGATGTTCCAGACCTCGAAACTGTTATTGCTGGTTGTGATTTCTTCCGCTCAACACCTGTGGGTGACGGCACTTACAGCTTGTGGAAATACTGCAAAGTAGAAGCACGTATTGGTCGTGAACTTGTTGTTCCAAGCTAAATTTTTGGAATACAAAATATGATTTCATTACAACAATTAGAAGCATTGCAGCAACGACTCTCTGTTTTAGAAAGCGAAAAACGAGTGAGTGCCTGCATGAATCAATACATGCGACTTTGCGATGATTTAGCGCCTGGTTTTGAACTTAAAAATCTGATGGTTTTGTTTACAGACGATGCCATTTGGGAAGGTAAGGGCCAGCGCTATGCCAAAACATTTGGGCGCTATGAGGGCATTGATGCAATCGAAAACATGTTTGCAAAATATGCTACCTCACCAGGTCATTTTAACCTGAACGTGCATTTTTTGGGTAATGAAACCATCACGATTGACGGTGACAAAGCTACTGGGACTTGGCTGTTGGTGCAGCCTTCAGATTTTATTGATGGTCGTTCACAATTAAGTTGCGCGCAAATTAAAGCAACTTTCGTTTTATCCGAACAGGCTTGTCAAATTTCACACTTTGTTACTGAAAATAAATTCAGCCGTCCTATGGCCCAGCCATGGGATAACAGCGCGGCATTGCCAGTGCCAGAATAGGACTTCTCATGAATACAGAAATTAAAGTAAAAAACCTAAACAGTACTGCTGATTTGGTACTGGAAGATAGAGTGCATAAGTCTTTGTACTCTAACCCAGAAATTTTCGATGAAGAATTAGACAAGATATTTAATAACACTTGGGTTTGGGTTGCTCACGAAAGTGAAGTACCAGAATCGGGTTCATATAAGACAGCTTCAATAGGTCGCCAACCGGTTATCGTAGTACGTGATCGTAAAAACAATATTCACGTGATGTTGAATCGTTGTCGTCACCGTGGCGCAACTGTGTGCGAAGGTAAAACCGGTAAAACCAAAGCTTTCACCTGTCCATATCATGGTTGGGGATACGGTTTAGATGGTAGTCTACGTGCATTGCCTAAACCTGAAGAATACGAAAATATCCTTGATAAAGCTGAATTTGGTTTAGTTAAAGTACGTACCGAATCCTATAACGGGATGGTTTTTGCAACCTTAAAAGATGATTTGGAATCGCTAGATGAGCATTTAGGCGGCGCTAAAAAATGGATCGACTTATTTGTTAAACAAGGCGGCGGTTATCCACTTAAAACCCTTGGTGATCATCGATTCAGATTCCCTGGAAACTGGAAGATTCAACTAGAAAACACCACTGATGCCTATCACTTCCCCATAGTACATAAGTCATTTATAGCATCTGTTGATGAAGAGGCTGCTGAAGTTTTTGATTTCCTAGACGGTGAAGGTTATGTCGAAGATTTAGGAAATGGTCATAGCGTGATGGTGATGATCCCTGAGTTGGTCGATCTAGAAGAAAATTTAGATGAGCCGATTCCCGAGCGTTACGCAGACTTGGCTAAGAGTTTAGCTGATGAAGGTCATTCTGACGAAGAAGTACGTCGTCTAGTTAGAGCGGTCGGTGGTAGCGGGTTTAATTTGAATCTGTTCCCGAATATTGCTTGTTCAATGGCGTTTTTCCGTAATCTTGTGCCAATTAGTGCTAATGAAACTGAAATTCACCATATCGCCATAGGTGGCAAAGGTGCTCCTGAAGCCTTTAATCAGAAGCGCATGCGTTTACATGAGCATTTCCAAGGGCCAATGGGGTTCGGTACACCTGATGATGGTGAAGCATGGGAACGTGTTCAAGCTGGTTCTATTGCTGGAACAGATGGCTGGATCATGATTAATCGCGGTTTGTCCAAATTATCTACCTCTGCTGATGGCAATGTTAAAGGGGCTGTTTGTTCTGAAACTGGCATGCGTGCTGCGTATCAGAAATATAAGAAGATGATGTCTGTGGAAAGCGGAAAATAAGGATCGATAAAATGAAATTAGATACCCAATTATTAGCCGATGTAACTGCCTTCTTGAATATTGAAGCAGACATGCTCGATAACAAAGAATACCAACAGTGGTTAGATTTATGGCTTGAGTCCGGTTTGTATATTGTTCCGGTAGATCATAACGCTACAGATTACGCGAATACCCTCAATGTAGCATACGACGATGATGAAATGCGTAAGTTGCGTATTGAACGTTTAACTAGCGGTGATGCTATTTCAACGCAATTAGGTGAAAAAACCGTACGTACTATGTCACGCTTCCGCATACTTGACGATATTGATGGCTTTGTGAGAGTGCGTTGTGCCTATAGTTTGTATGAAAATAACAAAAACGGCGTACGTTGCTATCCGGCTAATTTGCAATTCAAATTAGTCCGTGACGGCGGCAGTTTCAAAATTGCTGAAAAGATCGTTAAAGTCATGAAATCAAGCCAGCATCTGACGACTGTCAGTTACTTGTTTTAAGGGGACATTATGAGTTCCAATAAAAAAGTGGCTTTGGTCACCGGTGCTGCGCAAGGGTTAGGCTATGTGATTTGCGAGTCTCTCATCAAAGCGGGTTATTCGGTGGTGGTCAGTGACGTTAATGGGTCGCTGGCGGCCCAAGCTGCTAAGGTACTCGACCCCACAGGCGAAGTGGCAGTTGCGACTAAGCTTGATGTCATGAGCAAACAAGATTTTTGTGAAGGTTTAGCGTTTACCCTTGACACTTTTGGGCATTGCGATGTGTTAGTTAATAATGCAGCGATGACACCAACTACGTCGTTGATGGAGATCAGTCCAGAAGAATTTAGCCAAGTGCTAGACATTAATTTACGTGGCAACTTTATTGGTAGCCAAGTGTTTGGGCAATATTTTGCTGACCAAAGTTTTGGCCGAATTATCAATTTAGCCTCTTTGGCTGGACAAATGGGGGGCACCGCATCCGGTGCCCATTACGCCGCATCAAAGGCTGGAATTACAACGTTAACCAAAATCTTTGCCAGACAATTTGCTGACAAAGGTGTGACGGTAAATGCAATTGCACCAGGTCCGGTAGATGTGCCATCTGTTAGAGACAAAGTACCCGCAGATAAACTTGAACATATTATTAATAACATGATCCCCGTTAAGGCCATGAGTAACCCTGAATTTATCGGTTCAGTGGTTGTGATGTTGGCAGCCGATGAAGCGAATACAGTCACTGGCGCGACTTGGGATATTAACGGCGGCATATACATGCGTTAAGCATGATGAGGAGAATCTTGTGGATAATGAATTAATCGACGTTGTAATAACGTCACGCACTGAACAAGGTGCGGGTATTGCAGTGATGGATTTGGCAAGTGCCAATGGACAGCCGCTACCTGCGTTTTCGGCTGGCGCTCATATTGATGTTCACTGTGGTGATGATCTGATACGTCAATACTCTTTATGTAATGATCCAGCATCGAGCGAGTCTTATCGAATTGGCGTGTTAAATGACCCTAATTCTAGAGGCGGTTCGGCTAAAATTCATGCTGAATTTAGCGAGCAACAACATATAAAAATTAGCCCACCGCGTAATCATTTTCCACTTGATAAAGATGCTAAGAAAAGCATTCTTGCCGGTGGCGGAATTGGTATTACACCAATGATTGCGATGGCGTACGAACTGTTGAAAGCAAACAAAGAATTTGAACTTCATTATTGCACGCGCACTAAAGGGGCTGGTGCATTCGAAGATGAGCTAGTATCGGCTTTTGGTGATCGGGTTTGTTTTCATTACGATGACCAAGATAAATCTCAATTGTTTTCTCCAAAAGATACCTTTGGCGATTTCCAGCCAGGCACGCACATCTATGTTTGTGGGCCAACGGGCTTTATGGATTGGGTGATAAATAGTGCAAAAGAACAAAATTATCCAAGCGACCATGTTCACTTTGAGTACTTCAGTGCAGATGTTGATACATCCGGTGACAGCTTCGAAGTCTACTGTGAACAAAGTGATATTACCGTCACTGTAGGTAGCGAAGAAACGATCGCCAAAGCCCTTCGAAAAGTTGGAGTGAAGGTCAACATGTCTTGTGAGGAAGGTGTCTGCGGCACATGCATTACTGATGTTATCGAGGGCATTCCAGATCATCGAGATCACTTTTTAACTGACGAAGAGAAAGAAGACAACGACCAGATTGCTTTATGTTGTTCTCGTGCTAAGTGTGAGCGATTAGTTATTGATATTTAAAACCTTTTAGTTTTCTAAAACAGGTAAAAGTGTTGAGTAAGGCACAATTGAAAACAGGTTTTAGAATGGAATAGGTTATAGAGGACGGAGAGAACTATGCCAATTGTAAATGTAAATATGATGGAAGGTCGCTCAGTCGAGCAAAAAGAAGCATTAATCAAAGCAGTGGCTGAAGCTGTAATGGATTCTATCGGTGCGCCTGAAGAAAATATTCGTGTGATAATTAGTGAATATCCGAAAGCTCACTGGGGTATAGGTACTCTACCTGCACATAAAGCTGGCCGTTAAAGCCTAATAAGAACAAAATGCTAGGATAAAAATATGAGTAATACTAAGTTTGATAAAAGAGATTTTCGAACGGCGCTAGGTCAATTCCCAACAGGGGTGACAGTGATAACTACGGTTGATGAAAACGGCGCTCCGATTGGTTGCACTGCAAGCAGTTTTAACAGTGTATCAATTGACCCTGCATTAGTATTGTGGAGCATTGATAAAGGCGCGTTTAGTAAAACAATTTTTGAAAAAGCCGAATATTTTGCGATTAACGTATTAAGTGAAAATCAAGTTGAAACTTCGAATCGGTTTGCCGGAAGAGGAGAAGATAAATTTAAAGATGTATCTTTTTCCAAAGGTTTAGGTGGAGCACCTCTGCTGGCCGGTTGTGGTGCCCAGTTTGAGTGTAAAACCTGGAATGTTTACGAAGGTGGCGATCACCTGATCATCGTTGGTGAAGTAATCCAATACAATCATGATGATTCGTTAACACCTTTAGCATTTTCTAGAGGTAGTTATGCAATCACCTCCCAGCATCCCAGCGGCAATGTTCAAAAGAATGTAGCAGAGACAGGTAACGAATTTTTAGATAACTATTTGTTATATTTACTAAATTCTGCTATTTCTAAATACCGTCAAGATTTATATCCAAAACTAATTGATGGCTGTGATGTGACACCAGAGCAATGGCGAGTTATGACCATACTATCAAGTGCCCCGGTACATACCTTGAAAACACTGTCTATTTTAGCAATGCAGCCATTGAATGATTTAAGTGAATCAGTAGATACACTAATTGAAAAAGGTGCACTGACGATAGAGGAAGATAAGCTTGCTCTTACCGATGAGGGCATGGCTCTGCAAAAGTCTTTGTTGGCTGTAGCAGCAGAACATGAAGACCATATGCTAAGTAAGTTAAATCCAGAACAAACTAGTGTTCTTAAAAATGCTCTCAAAAGCATAATTGAAATGGACAACCAGTAAACAGTAGTAAAGGTGATTCTAGATACCATTTGATTGGTTGATAATCGTATAAAGCCTTAACGAGCAAATGTTTCAATATATTTAATAGCTTCACTTAATAATAATAAAAGAGAAAGTAAATATGAAAAATAAACCAAGCTCGTTTTTTAGCGTGTTGGGGCCGGGGATTTTATACGCGGCGGCTGCAGTGGGAGTCTCTCACTTAGTTCAGTCCACTCGGGCTGGAGCTGATTATGGCTTAGGTCTAACATTTATCATTATTTTAGCTTGTTTGGTAAAATACCCAGCCCTGCGTTTTGGTGGCGAGTTTGCAGCCGCCACGGGTAAAAATCTGATTACTAGCTATCGCACCGCCGGGTGGTGGATTTTTGGGATCTATGCCTTTGCAGAATTGTTTAGCATGGTGTTTGTGGTGGGAGCAATTGCGCTTTTCACCTTAGGCTTATTTCAAGCCGCGTTTAGTTTTTCAGTTAATCCAGTATTGGGCGTCAGTGTACTGTTGTCTGTTATTGCTCTATTTTTATGTAGCGGACATTACAGCTTATTGGAAAAGCTAACCAAGTATGTTGTTTCTTGTTTTACCCTGTTGATTATTATCACCGTGGTACTGGTTTCACAAAAAATCGATTGGTCTCCATCAGAGTTTGCCATTCCGGCGATTGATTCCTCAGTTGTACTTTATGTTGTTGCTTTGATTGGCTTTATGCCATCACCAACGGATGGTTCGGTGACACAATCCCTTTGGACCTGTGCTCGAGCAGAAGATACCGGTAAATTACCAACCCCCAAAGAAGCCCGTTTAGATTTTAATGTGGGTTATGTGATGAGCGTGTTATTGGCGCTTTGCTTTTTGGTGTTAGGTACCGGCTTGATGCACAACAGTGATGTTGCAATTGAAGTGAGTAATTCAGGTTTTTCTAGACAACTTATGGAGCTATTTACGCAAACAATAGGCCCGTGGAGTTTTCCACTGATTGCAACTATCGCGATTTTCGTGATGTTTTCAACGCTGTTTGCGGTTGTCGATGGTATGACGCGGGTGTTAGTTGGAATACTTGATAGCGGGGTTGGGCGTCCAGAGTTAAAGCTTGATTCAAAACGCAATTATAACATCGCGATGATTCTGCTTTGTATCGCAGCGATCCTTATATTGGCAACGATGCTGAAGTCCTTCGCAACATTTATCGATATCACTTCTGTGATTGTCTTTGTTATTAGCCCTATTTTGGCTTACTTAAACCACCGCGCTATGTGGAGTGATCAAGTCCCTAAAGCGCTACAGCCCAGCCTCTTTATGAAAATTTGGAGTCTGTGCGGGGTAGTTATATTAACTACCTTTACGCTTATCTATTTTTACCATCGCTTATCGGCATAAAGCTCAGTTTTAACATCCCTTGTCCTGCTGTGCAGGGCAGGGCTAAAGCTGATGGAAATAAGTGTAAAAAAATATGAAAGATGGATATAAAACCATCTCAATTATCCCTTAAAGATTCATTATTAGACCATAAACATCAACGGAATTTATTTGACTATGACACAGATTACTTGCTCAGACGCGATTATCCAATATTTGATAAAAAACGGTGTGGATACAATTTTTGGTATTCCTGGCGCGCAAACCTATGCTTTTTTTGATGCGCTAAGCCGTTATCAAGACAAAATTAAACTTGTTGTTACACGTCACGAGCAAGGAGCTGGTTACATGGCTTATGGCTATGCCAAATCCACTGGTCGTGTAGGCGTTTATTGTGTAGTTCCTGGGCCAGGGGTGCTCAATTCCACAGCCGCGTTATGTACTGCACATAACACTCCTGTGTTGTGTATTACCGGAGAAGTTCCCAGCGAATTTGTCGGCATTGGACACGGCATGCTACATGAGCTTGATGACCAACTTGGGATCTTAAAAGTACTGACCAAATGGGCGGCTCGCATCAATCATTCAGTCGATGCACCTGCAACCATGTCTAATGCTTTTACACAACTGACGTCGGGACGCCAACGTCCAGTCGCAATTGAAGTGCCTATGGATATTTTTGGACAAAAAGCCACTGTCGATGTGAACTTTCCTGCTATACCTAGCCCTGCTTATGAGCCCCTTGAAAGTAAAATTAAAGCCGCGGCTGAAATGTTAGGTAAAGCAAAAAATCCTATGATTATGGTAGGTAGTGGTGCTGTTGATGCAAAAGATGAAATTCTGCAACTAGCAAAGTTGTTACAAGCTCCTGTGGTCTCATTCCGCGGAGGGCGAGGCATCGTTAGTGATGATTCTCCTTATGGTTTTAATTGTGCGGCAGGCTATAAACTCTATCCAGAAGTTGATGTGATGATTGGCATTGGATCGAGAATGGAATTACCAGCGTTTCGTTGGCAAACTGGGGTAGCAACCTGCAAATTAGTACGGATAGATATAGATCCTACTCAACTTACTCGGTTACGGGGAGATGTTTCGATTGTTGCCGATGCGACCCTTGCAACCCAGGCATTGCTAAATGTACTTGAAAAAGATATCACTCCACGAGCATCGAAAGAAGCACACTTCGAACAGGTTAAAGCCCAGAGTTGGCAAGAAATCCAAAAAGTGCAACCGCAAATGACCTATCTAAACATCATTCGTGAGGTTATGCCCAGAGATGGTTATATTGTTGAAGAGATTTCACAGGTTGGTTTTACCTCATGGTTAGGATTTCCAGTATATGAGCCTCGTCACCTTGTCACTTGTGGGTATCAAGGCAATCTTGGGCATGGTATTCAAACGGGAATGGGGGTAAAGGTAGCGAATCCAGATAAAGTGGTCATGTCTATTGCCGGTGATGGTGGTTTCATGTTTGGGGTGCAAGAATTAGCAACGGCTGTACAGTTTAAAATTGGACTCATTATTCTACTGTTTAATAACAATGCATACGGCAACGTAAGACGAGATCAGATCAACTTCTTCGATGGTAATGTGGTTGGCTCAGAGTTAACTAACCCTGATTTTGTGAAGTTGGTGGAAAGCTTCGGTGCAAAGGCTTATAAGTCCGATTCACCAGAGCACTTCAAAGCATTGCTTGAACAAGCCGTGATTGATTCCAAAGAAGGTCCTGTTGTGATTGAAATACCATGCGAACGTGGCAGCGAAAGCTCTGTTTGGGAATTTTTGATGCCTGCTGGCTACGGTAACTAAATTATATGGTTTAGATTGCAACATCTACTAGATGGTTGCTGGTGGTGATTAAGCCGTTAGTTGTTAAGCAACTAACGGCTTTTTTGTCTATTGGCTGCGCTGAAAAACGCTACCTACGGCTATTTAATATCTTCTAATGCAACATAGTCTAAATCAAAACCGAAGCAGCGAGGCGACACCGCTTTAAGGGCCTTTTCAGAACGATAGAACTGAGGACAGCCTACTGCAAATACCGCCACTCGCTGACCGTAGCGCAAACGTTCTGCGTTGATTGGTGTCGAGGTTTCATAATCAACAATGACAATCAAATCAGGCACGCTCGCAACCACTTTTTCGCCTTTGCGAGCCAATAAGTATTCATTCTTAATGCTAACTGTCAGCGGTAAGTCGTTATTATCAAAAGATTCAATGGTGGCTTCACCAATATCGTAGCCGCCAACAATTCGAGTGGCTTTATCAATCACTTTTCCAGTAAAAATTAAGCGACATTCACCGTAGATTGAATCGTTAAACAGTGCCTGTAAAGGAGCAAGCATCTCGGTGGCTAAACCGCGATTTTCCCGTAGAGTTTGACCAAGTTTAATGGAAAAAGACAAGGTCCCTGGAATAATTGAATCTTTTAACTGACGACCGGTCATTGGATGTTCAGCTGCGGTAATCATGCCGCCAGCAGCCATAGCTAGACTGCGGATATGGCGTTCATACACCTCGGTGCTATTGGTCGAGAATGTCGCCACATTCCCGGCGTAGTCATAAGCAACTGATGGCGTGGGTTTCACACCAGCAATAGCATAACTCATCATTTGCGCTTCAGGTAAGGCTCGGCCCATACCGTCGCCGTCGATAACCGCTAAGCCTCTACCAGCTGCGGCAACAATCGGAATCAATGAATTGCCGCCACCGATTTCAAAAGAAGCAACCGCATCAACGGTTCTGCCAACGTGCTTTTCAAAAGCTGCTAAGGTGTTTGCTGCATCTTCAACCGAAGGAAGTAACTCAAGGCTAACCGTAGGCGCGCCTACAGCACCTATCGCTACCACATAGGCATCGTCGCTGAGTTCGCTCGGCTGAATTACCTCTACTGCGCCAAATTGCTTAATTGCTTGCTCAGCGATTAAACGGGGAACATAGGGATCACCGCCTCCTCCTGTTGCTAAAAAAACAGAACCTAGGGCTAAATCTTCTAAATGTTTTTGTTCAATTTTCATAATGTGGACTCTTGTATACGTTCAGAAGTATTGGTCGGTAAGGCAGCTAATTCACCTATTACTTTAACCCGAATACAGGTACTAGACTCATCCATATAAGGTACGGGGGTTTCTTCGATATCAACGGTGCGTAACGTATCTGCTGCCGCGCCTGCATCTATTGCACGTTGCATGGCATCTTTAGTCACTTGTTTTATCGCCTCTTCACGTGGCAAGGTGCGATAAGACACCATCTGTTCTGCTTCACCACCAATTTGCGCAATTGCGGCTCCAATGGCATTAGCCACACCAGCATGTTCAGGTCGATGAATATCGGACGCAGCTTCTAATCCCTCGGTCACCAAGATAGCGCCACCACCGACCAGTATCACTGGCATAGATTTTCCACCGGGTTTCATCATGTCGATATTGTTATCAAGCATCGAATGTAAGGTCTTCTTGGCCTGACGAATAGTTTGCGGTGAGATATGCGCTACTTTTGTTTTGTCGCCAATATTTGCACCACCACTAGCCACTAAAATATCACTGGTAGTGAGCGTGTTGCCCCCGAAAACTAACGCTTCGGTAACCAGTTTGTGACCAACTGAATGGGGGCCAATAGCAGTGCCGTCGTCGGATACTATGCTGCCGCCGCCTAAGCCAATCGCTAAAATATCGGGCATTCTAAAATTAGTCCGCACGCCGCCAACTTTAATAATGACGTTTGATTCTCGGGGGAATCCATTCTGTAAAACACCAATATCAGAAGTGGTACCGCCAATATCAACTACAATGGCATCTTTTAAACCGGTTAATTTATAAGCGCCCCGTAGCGAGTTAGTCGGCCCTGATGCAAATGTTAGGGCAGGGTAGGAACGCACGAAATCAGCGCTCATTAAGGTGCCGTCGTTTTGGCTAATGTATACCGGACAATGCAGGTCGCGTTTTTTCAGAGCTCCTAAAAAAGAGCTAACCACTTTGTCGGCGAAAGGCAATAACGTGGTATTTAAAATTGCCGCATTTTCTCTTTCCATTAAACCCAAACGACCAAAACTATGAGATAGGGTTATTTTCGCATCGGGTATTGCTTTACGAATTTCGTTGGCGACTTGTTCTTCTGGGGCCGAATTTATCGGTGAAAACGCAGACGCTATGGCAATATTTTTAACGCCGCTTTTGAGCATGCTGTTAATCATGTTGCTGATTTCTTGTTGATCGATATCGGCCAACGACCAACCATCATATAAATAGCCACCATGTAGCATATAATATTCGCTATCAAGGGCGTCTTTTAGATCTTGAGGCCAGTCCAACATGGGGGGCATGCCGTTACCTGAGGGTAAGCCAATTCTTACGGCCGCTACCTGTGCCAGTTCACGTCGTTCAATAATGGCGTTGGTAAATTGGGTTGTGCCAATCATGACGGTTTCGATTTCATTCTGCGAAATACCGCTGTCGTTTAAAATAACATCCAGCGCATTGGTAATTCCAGAAATCACGTCTGCTGAAGTCAGGGCTTTGGTGGATGCCAGTACATTGTCACCTTGCATAATTACGGCATCAGTATGAGTGCCGCCTACATCTATTCCAATTCTCATTGTGTTTGCCTCTAGCTTTGTGTTCGATGATTGGAACGACGTTCATTCCAAGATAATGTGGTGTATACAATGCCAGCAAGAAAAATAGCATCAATGGCTGCTATTCCCGAAGGTGAGGGAATTACATTTTCGGTACTTAATACAGCAAAAACGGCGCTAATCAACCAAGCAATAAATCCTTTGGGCGCTATCGTTCGATTGTTGTTCAGAGAGTCAATGTGGTATGCATGGGGGCGAATGACCAAGTAATCCATAATGATGATCCCAGCAACAGGCACAAAAATAATCGATAGGTAAAAGATAAAGGTAATAAAGTTGTCGAGCAGGTTTAACAAAGCAACAAAAACGCCAACTAAGCCTAAGCCAATAGTCACCCAAGTTGCGTTTAACCTAGGGAAGGTCGCGGTTGTGCTAAGCACAGCACTGTACAAATTCAAAGAATTGAGCACCCAACTTCCTGCAATGACGATAATGGATGCGCCAATGCCTAAGCCCAAATCAATCATAATATCCAATATGTTTGCATGTCCCGAAGATGCGCCGGCTAGTCCCGCTGCACCCATTACCGCCATTTGCACAACAACATAGGCGATAAACGCGATATAAATCGCATTAGACCAGTGTTTAACAAAACGGGTGATATCCGGCAAAATAATAGCGCCAATGATGATTGCGCCTACTACCGCTGAAATGCCATCACCGAGTGACAAGGTGGCGGCTTTTTCGGTTGCTAAAATTTGTTCAAATGATTTTTCGCTCAGCGCGGAATACGCCAGTAGGAAGGTCACACCGGCCAACACAGGAACCATTATTGTGGCTAGCCAATTAATCGCTCTAAACCCAATTACCGTAGTCAACGTCATACAGAAACTGGCAATAATCGCGAGGGTTAAAGGTGCGATATTGACATCAAATACATCTAAGGCAAGACGCGAGACCGCATCGCCAAACAAATTGATATTTACTCCAAACCAACCGAGTAAGGATATGGCAAAAGCGATATTAACTATGCTTGCGCCTTTGTCTCCAAACGCGATACGCACCAGTAAATAAGAACTCATACGAGTTTTAGCGCCAATGACCCCCATTACGCCACCAATGGCGAAGATAATCAGTGAGCCTATAAACAATGCAAGCAGTGTTTGCATTGGTTCAAGGGCCTGATAGACCTCTAGACCTGTAATAAAAGTAGGTAATGAGAACGCGACCATTGCACCAACGGCAGCAACGCGAGGCCAGGGGACAAGTTGGCTATCCGTAATCCTTACCGCGGAAAATTCATTTAACTCCGGCTTCATAGTGAAAACTCATAGTTGTGTAGACTATCTAACAACGAGCCCTTAAATAAGGGCTCACGAAAATTGAATCATTTAGAAGTTATAGTCGAGTTGAACACCAAAACTAGAGCCTATGTTGGGGAAACGCCCCATGGACACAACACTATTGTCTAACAAGACTAAATCTTCTATTTGACGCTCATCGGTTAGGTTATCTGCATAAGCTGTTACCGACCACACATCGGCTTCGAAGGTCGCTCTTAAATTGATAAAGGTTTGTTTGGATGATTCAATATCGGGGATATCAAAAGTAAATATTCTCGGACCGTTATGGTTCAATTCGGCGCGTAAAATTAAATCTATGTCTGATGACATTTCATATTGATACTCAGTGACCAAGTTGAGGTTGTAATCAGCTACGTGTGGCAGTGAAGAGCCTACTAATTCAGGGCGCTGCGCAAACGTTTTTATGTCAGAGTCAATAATTCCGCCATTGGCCATAAAGGTTAAATTTTCGCTGGCCTGAACTGATAACTCAAACTCAATACCTTGAGTGGTCACATCGTCAACAGAGATGTTTTCTAAGGTAAAGGTCTCACCATTGAATCGGGTAATTTGCGCATCTTGTTGATCAATGCGAAACAATGCAAAGTTAAAGGTACCGTTGCCGTCTAGTACACTCGTTTTAAAGCCGACTTCAAAACTATCAGATATTTCTTTATCGAATGTACGGCTAATATCAGGATGGGGTTCGTTAAAACCGCCACTACGAAAGCCCCGTGAGTAACCACCATAAAGAAGGGTATCAGGGGTCATTTGGTAGGCTGCAGAGAATTTTGGTTGCAGCTCAGAAAAGGTTTTTTTCTCGAAGGTATCTTCAACGTAGCGAGGATCAAAGGATTCTCTGTCGTCGGTGTCATAACGCATTGCCGCTGTTAATTCCAACTTATCGGTTAAATCGTAATTTAACTGGGTAGATAAAGCCCATGCGCTACTGGTGTTATCATCTAAAATACTAAAAACGATTAGACTCTCGTCAAAATCTGCGCGGGTTTGTGGCTGACTGCCGGCTAAATCGTCATAGCTATTAAATTCGCTGTTGCGGGTGCGCTCTTGGGTAAACGCGGCTACAGCCCAACGCAGTCGGGTGTCACCATTAGATTTTAGACGTGCTTCAAAGGTAGTGGATTCTACTTTCAATATATTTTCTTGGGCGCCGGCAAAGTAAAAGCCGTCAAAATCACTTTCTTTATTGGAATAGTCGCCATCAGAAAATCCGTTTTGATCCGATTCACTATAACCGGCAACTAATTCAAGGGTTGAAGCTTCAAATTCATGTGAAAAGCGCGCGCTAAACTCGGCTAAATCACGGGTATCTAAGCCGGGCACATTGTGTTCAACCTGTATTGAGAAATCTTCCACAGTGTTGGCATCAACTGCTTGATAGTAACCAATACCGGATTCTGTGTTCGTCAAACGAGCATTTAAATCTAAAGTTGAGTCGTCGGAAACATCGATACTCAATTTACCAAAAACGGAGTTCTCTTCATGAAAATCCACCTTTTGGTTCAAGAAAGTATTGTCTAGTTGTCCATCATAATCTCGTCTGTAAGCGCCGACTCTATAGTAAACTTGATCTTCGACTACGGCTCCCGATGCAACACCAGAAACGCGGAAATCGTTACCGCTGGCGATAGATGTAGTGACTTTCGCCTCAAAATCGTTGGTTGGTCTGCGAGTAGTAATGTTTACTGCACCGCCAATCGCACCTCGTCCATAGAGCGCACCTTGGGCGCCGCGCAGTACTTCGATTCGTTCAATATCAAACAATTGTTGATTCATGAACTCTAAATCTGAGGCTGTAATACCATCAACGACAAAAGCTAACGGGGCATCACCGACCTGAGGAGTAATCAATCCTCGAATTTGAATGCGAGCCAAACCCGGACGAAAGTTGTCTAGCTGGCTAAGGTTTGGAGTGAGATCGGCAACATCACGAAAGTTTTTTATGCCAGCCCGTTCAATTTGTTCAGCATTAAATGAGGTAATCGACTCAGGGATATTTTGGATGTTTTCAACACGCCCACGGGCGGTAACAACCATTTTTTCGATATCGGTTTCAAGCATTTCTTGTTCTTGCGCCGTAACAACAGAGGGAGACATTGCAAGCATCAAGGAGCTTGGCAACATTATAGCGGCTGCAATTTTACTTAGACGGTGATTATTGACGGGGGTATTTTTTACAAACTCAGTAGTTGTGCGCTTAGACATGTTGTTGATTCCCATTATGCTTCGGTTGGCAATTTTCTTATTCATTTGTTTTCATAGTATATTACTTAACGATGAAAATTTTCTGTTGAAGACACAGCACACAAGCGGATAATCTTTAGCATAAGGCCGTTTTCACAAAACAATCGTTTTTTTAACTTAATATGGGCTACCAATGAGCAGTAAGAAAAGCATCAAGCTAGATCAGATCAATAGAAAAATAATAACGATTGTTCACACGCAGGCGGATATTTCTAATCAAGAGCTCAGTGAGCGTGTGGGGTTGTCGAACAGCGCCTGTTTTCAGCGCACCAAAGCACTTAAGGAAGCAGGATACTTTAATGGCTTTTATACTGATTTGGATTTAAATCGCATTGCTAAAAACGTATTGGCTTATATTGAATTCACCTTAGAATCTAATAATCCTAAGGCCAGACAAAGGTTTGAAGAGGCCATTAACGAGATACCCGAATTTATGGATTGCCTACGAATAACCGGGGACATAGATTACATCTGTTTTACTTGCTGCTCTGATACTCAAAAATTGAATGAGATATGCGATACGGTGAATGGCAACCCCAAATTGGGCATACAAAAACTCAAAACAAGTATTATTTTAGAGCGCGCAAAGTGGTATTTAGGTTATCCATTGCAGAAGTTAGAGTGGTTGGAATAACCCCAATCCACTTTAGGTGTGAAAAGATTTTTGCTCTTAACCAACCCGTAAAACTATATTCTATATGACAATTTGATAGTTCAGTAGGAGAGGGGGGATAGATTTCCCCTCACGTTTTCGTCGCTATCCAAAGAGTTAATTGTCTTCGATAACACAATACAGCAGGCTTGTTATCAACAATTATAATAAGCGCTAAGTCGTTTTTAAGGCACAACTTACTGCTAACAATCGATAGCAGTGTGGGCTAATCACACAACAAAGACTATGTATTTAAATAGGTTGCATGAAAGCGCAGGTGCTCTTCAATGAAACTTGAGATAAAGTAATAGCTATGGTCATAACCATCATGAAGTCTCAAATCCAGCGGATAATCATTAACCTTCGCGGATGCTTCTAACATTTCGGGCTTTAATTGCTCATTTAAAAAATCATCAGCGCGGCCTTGATCAACTTTTGCTGGTACCTTATAAACAGCTTGTCGCATCAACTCACTGGCATCATGATTTTTCCATGTGTTTTTATCTTTACCCAAATAAGCAGTAAAGGCTTTTTGCCCCCAAGGTGCAGCGATAGGGTTACAAATAGGGCTAAATGCCGACATTGAGCTATAACGTGTTGGGTTTAACATGGCTATGCTAAGTGCACCATGGCCACCCATAGAATGACCACTAATTGCGCGCTTATCTGATACAGGAAAGGTCGCTTCAATTAGGTTCGGTAATTCTTTAACCACGTAATCGTACATCTGATAATGACGGCTCCATGGGGCTTGCGTAGCATTGACATAAAAACCAGCGCCTTGTCCCAAATCATAATGTTTATCATCAGCCACTTCTTCACCGCGAGGACTGGTATCGGGAGCAACAATAGCGATACCTAATTCGGCAGCGATACGCTGAACACCGGACTTTTGCATAAAATTCTCATCGGTGCAGGTTAAGCCCGATAGCCAATATAATACCGGTACTTTGTGTCCGGTTGATACTTGTGGTGGTAAGTAGATAGCAAATCGCATAGTGCAATTTAATGCCTGCGATTGGTGACTATATTGTTTGTGCCAACCACCAAAGCTTTTATTGGCACTTATATTTTCTATTGTCATTGGAATACCTATATGGACGGCCCAAAATCAATGTGATTTTGGGCAATAGAATGGGGTTTACTGATCGAAAAGAATGACGGTTCGAATACTCTTGCCTTGATGCATCAAGTCAAATGCGTCATTGATGTTCTCCAGAGGCATAGTGTGGGTAATAAAGTCACTCAATTTAAACTCACCCGCTAGATAACGTTCAACGTAGTCAGGTAATTCAGAGCGACCTTTAACTCCACCAAAAGCAGATCCTCGCCAAACACGTCCAGTCACAAGTTGGAATGGGCGAGTGGATATCTCTTGTCCTGCACCGGCCACACCAATGACTACCGATTCACCCCAACCTTTGTGGCAACACTCTAAAGCAGAGCGCATTAAGTTCACGTTACCAACACACTCAAATGAGTAATCCACACCACCATCGGTTAGTTCTACAATGATATCTTGAATAGGTTTGTCGTAGTTTTTTGGATTAATACAATCTGTTGCGCCTAGTTTTTTCGCTAGTTCAAACTTACTTTCGTTAATATCAATGGCAATAATGCAACCCGCTTTTGCCATACTAGCGCCAATGACCGCCGACAGTCCAATCCCCCCTAGACCAAAGATGGCAACAGTTGCCCCTTCTTCAACTTTAGCTGTGTTCATGACTGCCCCGATACCCGTTGTCACCCCACAACCTAGTAAGCAAACTTCATCTAAGGGCGCGTTTTTGTTGACTTTTGCCAAAGATATTTCGGGTAATACCGTGTATTCAGAAAACGTTGAGCAGCCCATGTAATGGAAAATTGGATTGCCATCTTTGTAAAAGCGAGTGGTGCCATCGGGCATCAAACCTTTACCTTGGGTTTCACGAATTTTTTGACATAGGTTTGTTTTTCCGGACAGACAGAATTTACACTCCCCACACTCCGGTGTGTAAAGGGGGATAACATGGTCTCCCACTTCTACACTGGTTACCCCTTCACCCACTTGCTCTACAATACCGCCACCTTCGTGACCTAAAATTGCGGGGAAAATACCCTCTGGATCATCACCTGATAAGGTAAATGCATCGGTATGGCAGACGCCAGACGCGATAACCCTGATGAGTACTTCTCCTTTGCGTGGCAGCATGACATCCACCTCTTCGATGGATAATGGCTGATTTGGCTCCCAAGCAACGGCGGCTTTGGACTTAATAAATTTATCTGACATATTTATTCTCACTTTGTGGTTGTTCACCCAGTATGTAGGTTATGAGGTTATTATAGTTATTCCTTATAAGATGATAATATGCTGATTTATGAATTCACTTTTACTAGGTGGTAATAATTATGCAGTGGGAAGGGATTAGCGAGTTCGTCTACGTTGCGGAAAGCGAGAGCTTTACCCAAGCGTCAAAAAAAATGGCTATTTCTACTGCCCAAGTAAGCCGACAAATAAGCGCATTGGAAAAGCGACTGAGTATAAAATTGTTGTATCGTACGACACGCAAAGTGTCCCTAACGGAAGAAGGGCGAGTTTTTTATCAACATTGCCGCAGCGTACTTGATGGGTTAGAGGCCGCTGAACGTGCCATTACAAATTTACAGTCTAAACCACAAGGGAAAGTAAAACTTACAGCACCCGTAACCTATGGTGAACAACAAGTATTACCGTTGGTGAATGATTTCATGAAGCAATACAGTGATATTGAGGTAAATGCACTTCTAACAAATCAAAACTTGGATTTGGTTGAAGGTGGGTATGATTTAGCGATTCGGCTTGGTAAGTTAAGTGATTCATCGATGATGGCGAAAAAACTCGGAACGCGAACCAACTATGTTTGTGCTTCACCTGCTTACTTAGAGAAATACGGCATACCTTACTCCTTATCAGAATTGAGTAAACACAATTGTTTATTAGGAACCCTAGATTACTGGCGTTTTAAACAATCAGACAAAGAAAAGAACATTCGAGTGAAGGGGAAAATTCGCTATAACAGTGGTTTCGCACTTGTTGATGCGGCATTAAAAGGCTTGGGCATAGTACAATTACCTGATTATTATGTGCAAGAACACCTGCAAAGTGGGGAATTGACTACCTTACTGGATAATTATCGAGAGCCAGAAGAGGGGATATGGGCTATTTACCCCCAAAATCGCCACTTATCGCCAAAAGTAAGGTTATTAGTGGATTATTTGGCAGATCAATTAACTTAGATGCCGTTATATTATTCTGCTTACTAATCTATTGTGATTCCAAGCATGATTAGACTGAGGTGTGATATTATTTGCGCCAGTGTTAATTTGTTCGTTTCGCCCATGGGCGTTTTACAATAGTGTTTTAAGAGGTCTTATTAGTTTGGAAAAGTTGTTACTCCCCATCAAAAGCTTTTTAATGTGTGAAACACCTAATGAATGGATATCAGAGGCAGTAAAAAAGGAAAACCTTGCAGTGTTGCTTACTGATCATTTAATTTGTGAATTGAAGGCTGGTCAAACAGCAATGTGGCTGATAAAAAAATATGCTGCTGACAAACAAAGCGGGCAAGCTTTACAAGAATGGTTTCAACCTTTCGAAAAATATGTGTATCGCAAAGAAGGAAGTTTGGCTTCTTTAGGTGAACATTCAAAATTACGTAAAACGATTGTGCCGAAAAGTAATTCACTTTTTGGACAAGATTTTATTGATAAAATGGTGTTACTAATCAAAGAGGAATTACACCATTTTTACCAGGTTCTAGAAATTATGCAAGCTTATGGAATAGAGTACAATAATATTACTGCGAGTCGGTATGCGAAAGGAATGATGCAACATTTGCGGACACACGAACCGGCCATATTGGTAGATAAACTAATTTGTGGTGCATATATTGAAGCTCGTTCGTGTGAACGATTTGCTAAATTAGCGCCTTATCTTGATGAAGACCTGAGCAAGTTTTACGTGTCATTGTTGCGTTCGGAGGCCCGTCACTTTGAAGATTATTTGTCATTAGCGCAACAAGTGGCGAGAGAGGATATTAGTCAACGTATAATGTTCTTCGGTGAAATTGAAGCTAAATTAATTTCGTCAAAAGATAGTGATTTTAAATTTCATAGCGGGCGGCCACATACAGTTTAATTTATACTGTTAGCTTAATAATCACTTAAGAGGAAAACTACTAAATAGTTCATATTATTAGTAGTGAAATTCGCCTTAAGGCGACGTTAAACCAAGCAAAAGTCGTCCTTCTTAACCTCTTTATTTTTTCCACTTCAAATCCGTATATATTAATTGAATTAATAAACAAGGGTTTGTAATGGAAAATAAAGCTTATCAAATAGTAAAAGGAAAGAACTGTAATGCAGCTGACGTAGCGACTTTTTTGGATAACATTAAGCAGGCATTAATGCTTGTCTGGGATGATTTTGATAGATTAAAGGTGACTCCGAATAATTATGATCTTAACTATATAGTAAATGACTTAGCGCTTACTCAGTTCAAAGAATCTGTTACAGGCTCGAAAAAAATAGTATTGCTCATTTATTGATTTTGTCTGCTCCATTTATATAATCATACTGGTCCAATCGAATAATGCTTATGGTCCTGATGGATAAATTTGGTGGTTCAAAGTGACCGTAATGTGCAATTGGAATGATGTCGCTGAGCACATGATTTACAAATACAGCTGATATTTTCAGTGGTATTGAGAGCTTGATTTATTAACTCAACTTGAAACCTTATATTAGGCTCCATGCACCAACACTTTTGGTTGCTTTTTGGCGTCAAATTCTCACAAGCATTGGTACTTCCACACAACGGACATTGTTGCATTATCACTCCATTTTCTATGGTTAACAAAACCCAAATTACGGTCATAATAACGAATGTATTAGGCTAGTTAGTCTAAAGTATAACCGCGTAAATTAGCCGGCAAAATCAATACAAATCAAGACAAAAACACCCGTAGAAAACCAACATTCGATACAGAAAAATAAATATTTACTACTTATATATCAAAGCATTACGCTCATATTGCGGATTAGCAAATCACTCACTCATCTTTCTATCTACGACAAAAAAAACATTATATTTTTTTTCGTCCTTTATCATTTGCGAATAAAACCACCCGAGATACGTTGTCATTATTAGTTTTATTAGCTATGTTGCTCAAATGAAAGTTAAATTTAAACGTTCGTTTAGCTAAAAGTAGATGGATTTCCGAGGGTGATAGTACATGAAGTATGATACAACAATTCTTTATATTGAGAGTGATGATAACACCCGTAATATATATTCCGATTTTCTACGTGGGATGTTTGCAACCGTTCTTGAAGCATCCAATGGTCGTGAAGGAATTTCAAAGTTTATTACCCACCGACCAAGTCTTGTCTTAACTGAAATTCAGCTAACCCATATGAATGGGCCTGAACTGATCCAACAAATCCGTAAAACCGACCTAAAAACACCAATAATTTTATTCAGTGCCCATATAGAAGAAGATTTTATACTAGATACCATTAATGATCAGATTAATGGTTTTATTAATAAACCTGCAGATAGAAAGAAAATAGCACAAGTTATTGATCAAGTATTATCAGTTGAAAAACATGATGGATCGGTGAGTAAATCTAACATTTTAGGTGATAGTTTACGAATTAACATTGAATCCGAAGATGATTCACCGCAAGATTCAGCCAGCCTAATGGTGGTAGGTATAGGTTCGAGTGCAGGTGGCCTTGAAGCACTTACTACTTTAATAAAAGGACTACCGAGCAATAATAATTCAGCCTATATCGTTGCGCAGCATCTAAGCCCTAAACACAATACGATGTTAGTTGAATTGCTCTCTAGAGAGAGCTCCTTAATGATTAAGGAAGCTGAGCATAATGAAACCCTTGAGAGTGATATCTTCTATATTACCCCTCCTAATAAAAACGTAGAAATTAATAGCAACAATCAAATTATTTTATCTGCCCCTGAAAAACAATCTTTCTTACCCAAACCATCTGTAAATCAACTTTTTATTTCCATTGCTAAGTATAAGAAAGAACGCTCTGTCGGCATTATATTGTCAGGCACAGGATCTGATGGCTGCCAAGGTATGCGAGCGATTAATTCAGAGGGTGGTATAACAATTGTGCAAGAGCCGAGTACCGCTAAATACGATGGCATGCCAATGGCAGCAATTAATGGTTCGGTAGTCGATATTTTAATTGAAGCGGATAAGATCGGTGAAGAATTAGTCGCCCTTGCTAATTTCCCGCGAAATAAAGTGCTGAAAAAACATCAAATTACCCCCGCTAATGACCATATATCGATCATTTTTGCGTTACTCCACAAAATTAAACATGTGGATTTTTCTGTTTATAAAAAAGCCACTATCGGCCGTCGTATTGAACGCCGAATGGTTGCACTTAAAGTCACCACGCTTAGTGAATATGTGGCATTGATTCAAGAAGATGAACAAGAGGTCGAATTACTTTATAAAGATATTCTAATTGGTGTAACCAGTTTCTTTAGGGATAAAGAAGCCTACGACTCACTTGAGAGTCTACTAGATAAATACCTAGATGAAATTCCCGATGCCAAAGAACTTAGAGTTTGGATGCCAGGTTCATCAACGGGTGAAGAAGCCTACTCGGTTGCCATAATACTCAATGAATTATTAAACGATCGACAAAATGATCTGGATTTGAAAATCTTTGCCACAGATATAGACGAACAGGCCTTAAAAACTGCCCGTCGAGGTGTTTATAGCCAAGCGTCAATGACCGAAGTGTCAGAGTCTTATATCAAAGATTATTTCAATATCGCAAACGATGAATTTGAAGTAAAAAAAACGTTAAGACAAAATATCGTTTTCACCTACCATAACCTTTTGTCTGATCCACCATTTAAAGATTTAGATCTTATCGTTTGCCGTAATCTGCTTATTTATTTTAACCTTGATGCGCAAAAATGGATCATGCCAGCATTTCATTATGCACTTAAAGATAATGGAATACTTTTTCTTGGGAAATCTGAAAATGCGACCAATTTTGAACAACTTTTCGCGCCAATTGATAAACCCAATAAAATTTTCAAATCAGTGGCGAATTCGAAGAAAAATTTTCCGGCCATCACAGTAAGACCACCTAAATATGTAAAATATCCAGCTGAAGAGCAAACTAAAACATCAAAAGAAACGCCACTGCAAGAAACGATTATTACCGAAGCGGCAAAGCTTTTAATGCCAAATATGATCGTGACAAACGAACAACTTGATGTGGTATATAAAAAAGGTAACCTCGATTTTATTTCTGTTCCAGAAGGATATATTTCCTACAATTTATATAAAATTGTTGATTCTAGGTTAGTCTTAGATTTAAGAAAATTATTTAGTGACGCTAAAAAAGGATTTGGCGTTAGTTCTAGTGGTTACATATCGTTACCACTAAAAGACGGAAAAGCACGTCTTATAAAAATTCACCTTGTGCCTGTTATGAATGGTCGCAATCAAATGTATATTTTTTATTTTCAGAGCATCTCAGTTTTAGATTTACCGCTTATTAACACAAATTTAAATGAAGTAGCGTCCTCTTCTACCCAAGAATTAGAATTTGAACTACAACGTACTAAAGAGCATATGCAAACCCTGGTTGAAGAACTAGAAACGTCAAACGAAGAATTACAATCAACCAATGAAGAATTACAAAGTGCTAATGAAGAGTTGCAGGCCACCAATGAAGAAATGGAAACCAGTAATGAAGAGCTTCAATCGACTAATGAAGAACTTCAAACCGCTTATGCGGAACTCAAAGAAATGTTCAATGAGAATACAAACATTAAAGAAAAACATAGCTCTCTTAATCGACGTTATGAATCGGTTTTAGAAAATATACATGACGGTGTCATCATTACTAATCTTCAAGGTATGATTCTTAAAACTAACCACGCAATGCAAAAATATACAGGATTATCTCGAGAACAACTGCTAGCTAAAAACTGGTTCGATTTATATCCTATTGAAAATAGTTCACGCTTTATCAATAGACAAAAAGAGCTAACTGAGAAAGGGACATTTGGCCCCTATATTTTAGAGTTAGAATCGGGTGGCATTACAAAAACGATACTTAACGTGGAAGACTACCTTAGTCGAGATGAGCAAGGTAACACCCAAATATGGTCTTTTGCTTCAGACATATCAAAAGAAAGACATGCGCTAACTGAGCTATCCATAAGCCAACAAAAATATAAGGCAACCTTTGAAAACGCCAATATTGGTATTGGTCATGTTGGACTAGACGGAGAATGGATTTCTGTCAATAAAGCGTTAACTAAAATGCTCGGTTATCCCGAAGAAGAATTATTGTCGTTAACTTTTCAGGATATAACTCATCCTGACGACCTAACTCAAGATTTAGATCTGGTTAAGCAATTAATCAATGGCGAAAGAAATTCCTACAAAATGGAAAAGCGTTATTACAACAAAAATGGCGACTTGTTTTGGGCAATGCTCTATGTGGCTATTGTCAGAGACAATAACAAACCATTATATTTTATCTCGGTAATAGAAGATATTAATAGTCAGAAACAAGCTACTTTAGATAGTGCCCAAGCTAGAATGGTATTTAATACCACCCAAGAAAGCATTGCGGTAACAGATAAAGAGACCAGAATTATTAATGTTAACCCTGCTTTTGAAAGCCTTACCGGCTATTCACTGGATGAAATAAAAGGTAAGAAAATAAGCCTTTTAAAATCAGAACAACATGGGCCAGCGTTCTACAGTGAAATGGAACGTTCATACAAACAAAGCGGCTATTGGTCAGGTGAAGTAATTAATAAGGCGAAAAGTGGTGATCTCTTCCCCGTTTTTCTCAATATCAGTGCGGTTAAGGATGATAATGGCTATATTATTCAATATATAGCGGTGATAACCGACATCTCTATGATCAAACAATCACAGGATAAAATACAGTATTTAGCAAATCATGATTCCTTAACTGGCTTACCTAATCGCACGTTATTTGCAGATCGTCTTGAGCATGCACTACAAGAATCTCGCCGTTCCAAAAAGCAACTCGCAATTTTATTTGTTGATCTTGATCGCTTTAAAGTGGTTAACGATGGCTTAGGCCATAATGTAGGCGATGCCGTTTTGATAGAAGTAGCTAAGAGGTTTACCAATATTTTACGTTCAGGAGATACGGTTGCAAGAATCGGCGGTGATGAATTTGTTATTATCGTACAAGATTTAGACTCTGCATTAAATGCATCAAAAATCGCACTAAATTTAATTCAATCGGTAAAAGAAGAGATACAAATAGACGAACATAAAATTACGATTGGTGCGAGCATTGGTATAAGCATTTATCCAAATGATGGACACTCCGCAGACGAATTGATTCGTCAAGCTGACATCGCGATGTATGATGCAAAAGAGAATGGCAGAAATATGTATCGCTATATTTCACAAGAGCTATCGTCGTTTGCTTTCGAGAAGGCTTCAATGGAAGGTTTGATTAGAGAAGGATTAAACAATGATGAATTCGAGGTTTATTATCAGCCTATTATCGACTTAACCACTATGAAAGTAGCTCACCTTGAAGGGTTAATTAGATGGAATCATCCTAAACTTGGCCTGGTGATGCCAAATAAGTTTATTCCCCTTGCCGAGGAATCAGAACTCATCACTGAAATAACTAAATATGTGATATTTAAAGTGATGAGCACGATCAGCAATTTGAATAGTATCAATCACCACAAATGCAAAATCGCGATTAACTTTTCGTTGAAAGATTTAGAAAGTGATTCACTGTTTTACACGTTTAAAAAGTATTTACAGCAATTTAAAATTGATGGTAGTTCAATATCACTCGAAATTACCGAAAGAAAAGTCATATTGTCTAATGAACAAAATCAAAAACATTTAGATCGCTACAAAAAATTAAATGTATCTTTCTCAATGGATGACTTTGGTACAGGCTATTCAAATTTAGGTTATTTGATTAATAAACCGTTCGACATCCTAAAAATTGATCGTTCTTTTATCTCTCAAATTGGCGCTGCTGGTCAATCAGAAGAAGTTGTTAAAGCAACAATTTCAATTGCCAAAGCGCTAGGGTTGAAAACGGTAGCTGAAGGTGTTGAGACAAAAGAACAATTTGATTTTGTGGCTAGCCATAAGTGTGATTTTATTCAAGGATTTTATTTTCAAACCCCAGAACCCATTGATAAGTTACTTGCGTATTTACAGGTGGATGATGAGAAAAAACCTAAACATTAGTTAAAACTCAATTAAAATACTCAACAAAGGTCATTATAATATTAACGCAAGAGCAATAGCGTAATGGCCTTTGAGGTGTATTGATTGAGATGTAGCATTCACTTACCATTGGTGTTTATTGCTCCGCCACTATTACCATTTTACTGTACTGATTAATCTACTTTATTAATAGCCCCTTGGGCAACAGCAACTAATTTTTCACCATCCTCACTAATTGCATACACTTTACACTCACATACTGCTTGGCGTTTACCTGAAGAAATAGCGGTAGCTCGTGAAATTAAAGTATGACCAATAGCGGGTCGTAGATAATTAATTTTGTATTCAGATGTAACGCTGTCTTCAAGCACTGATCCACCGGCAAAGGTTAAACAATTGTCAGCTAAATAGCTAACTACACCACCATGGACGAAACCATGTTGCTGCTTCAATTCATCCTTTATGGGTTGGGTGATTTCTGCTTTACCGGGTTCAAAAGCTGTTAATTGAGCACCAAGCAGCTGACTAAATGGCTGAGACGTCAAAACGCTTTTACCAAATTCAAATAATTCACTCATGTTAAAAATTACCTTTGAGAGCAAGTCACCCTGAGCAAATACTGAGCAAATACATGGACAGGGAGCAAATACATGGACAGGCACCTTATTAGATAGGAGATTTTTTGGCTTTAAATGATTACTGAATGCTGTCAAAAAGGTTCTAATACGCCCATTATTTAGATAAACAGAAGAGACAAGTTCATTTTTCCGAATGAGCGTTATTGAGGTGAATTTAGTGCAGGGAGAGCCTGTTTCTTGTTCAAAGAATAGATTGAAATGAAAAGTGCTTTAAGGGGATAGGTTAGCCTAATGAATTCTTTTTCCTACGTTTTCGTTTATAGCGTTTTAAAGTGTCTGTTTGTCCAGCAGCCACACGAAAATTAGTTTCAAACGTTAGAAACATATCTTGCCAGGTGTATTCATCTAATCCTAAACGCTGCAAAATGGGGGATTCTCCTATATCAATTGCCCCTCGTTTGTCAGGATTGAGACTGCGACCAGATAGGTCAACCAATTTCATATATTCGATTAAATCCAACGGTAACCCCTGCGGTTGTGGCTCTTTTGGGTTGCCAACAAAGGGCATTAATGTAGATGGCTGATACCCTTTTTTAAAATCATGAATACGGCGTTTAATACTGGTGTGATTAGACGACTCTGGGGTTGTTGCCATTTTTGCTCGTATGGGGTTTAAATCTACGTATACCATACAGGCTGCTAATGCATGCTCATCTAACAGTGCTTGCGATTTGAATCGTCCTTCCCAAAAGTGACCGGTACAGTTATCTTCTTGATTCGCTTGTCGAGCAATCGGCTCATTCAATTCTCGCATAAACCAGCTAATATCGGTTAATCGACTTCGATAAATCGACAAAGTCGAATGTAGCGTGATTTGCTCAGCGTCGGTGAATACTAGAGCTTCTTTTGAAGTTAACTTTTGTGAGAGCAATGTTCCTTTGTGAAGTTTATGCCATCGCAGCGCAATCTCTTTATCCGTCCAGTGTTTTGCTTTGTCTGAATTTACATGTAACACCACATGAGTGTGATTACTCATCACCGCATAGGCACAGACTTCTATGGCAAAGGCTGTGGTTAAAAATAGTAACCTGTCTTCTACCCACTGACGACGATGCTCATAACTTTTTCCTGTTAGTTTATCTTCGCCACACAAATAAGTGCGCCGAACACAGCGAGATACACAATGGTAATAAGGGGTATCAGAAAGGTTAATTTGTCGTTTCCTTGCCAGTGGCATTATTCACTCCTTGAATTAAACATACTAAAGCATAGTTGATTCTATTTTCATAAGAGTCTAGTTCTAGTCTAGTTTGTGGCTGTCCATGTTAATACCTCCTAGTCTAGTTTGTGGCTGTCTATGTTAATACCTAGTCTAGTTTGTGGCTGTCCATGTTAATAGTCCATGTTAATACCTCCATGTTAATACCTCCATCAAAAGCTTTTTAATGTGTGAAACACCTCAAGATTGGATCGACGAGGCTATCAAGCCTGAAAATCTGCCTACGTTATTAGTTGATCATGCGAACTGCGAGTTAAAAGCCGCGCAAACTGCAATGTTGTTGCTGCGTCGTTATGCAGTGGATAAAGAAAGTGGAGACGCGTTGTTGGCTTGGTTAAAGCCATTCGAAGACTTTGTTTATCGAAAAGTGGGTGATGGAAACTTTAAAGACCATGTTAACTTGTCAAAAAAATTGATCAGCAAATCCAACTTTGCCCACGGTGATGAGCTGATAAATAAAATGGTTATGTTGATCAAAGAAGAACTGCACCATTTTCAGCAGGTGTGGGACATTATGCAAAGCCGTGGTATTGAATATAGTAATTTAACGGCTTCTCGGTATGCCCGTGGCATGATGAAAGGTGTCCGTACCCATGAACCTGCCAAGCTAACAGATACCCTAATTTGTGGCGCATTCATTGAGGCTAGAAGTTGTGAACGTTTTGCTAAGTTAGCGCCATTTTTAGACGCAGAACTAGAGACCTTTTATATCTCTTTATTGCGCTCCGAAGCTCGGCACTTTCAGGATTACCTGAGCTTAGCGGATAAAATTTCACTACAAGGCATTGAACAAAGAGTGGAGTGGTTTAAACAAAAAGAAGCGGAATTAATTTTATCTGATGATAGTGAATTCCGCTTCCATAGTGGCGTGCTTGTGGCGTAATGAATAGTTGTTTAATTTATTGACTGCGCAGAGTTCGATTTCGCGCCGCAAATTTGATCACCGTAGTAATTATTTGAATAATTACAATTTTTAGTGCTGTTGATGGTCGCTTTTGTAGTAAAGATTGATTTAACGTTATTTATTAAAGTTTTCATGTTTATCACCTTGTTTGGACTAGGTGGTTATCTTGACCTATTCATTGGATTCTTTAAATTTGATTAAATTAATAAACTAATTCTATTATTTTGAATCACACTTCTGTGTAAGCTGTTGTTGAAAAATGTCCTTTAAAATACTTAACTCAGAAGTTCTCACATAGTTTGGTCTGATGATTAGCGCTATGGTGCGATGGGGCCCTGGCTCGTTTAAGTGGATAGCGCGTAGTTCTGATTGGTTGTGAATAAGCTGGTCTAATGCCATTTGCGGCACTAAGGTTGTACCTAGTTTTCCGGCGACCATTTGAACTATGGTATGCAGGCTGGCCGAGTCAAAATCCGACTGCTGCTTTTTATTCTGCAGGCTACAAGCCACTAATGCGTGATCCTTTAAACAGTGCCCATCTTTTAACAACATTAATTTCTCTATTTCCATTTCTTCACTGGTTATTTCATTCATTTGACTCGGGCTTTCATCTTTGTGACTGACCCAGTAAAAGTCTTCTTCCCAAAATGGAAAGGTCATCAAGCCATCGACGGGGTAGGGTAGAGCAAGCACAGCAGCATCGATGTCACCATTACGCACTAAATCCACAAGTACATGGGATTGCTCTTCTACGATTTGTAGCTTGAAGTCGGGATATTGCTTGCGCACCTCTGGAAGTACTTTGGGTAACATATAAGGCCCAATGGTAGGGATTACGCCCAAGGTCATGGAACGAGATAGAGGCATTTTGTTGGTTTGCGCTAATTGCATTAGCTCATCCATCTCTAGCTTAATACGTTTTGCTTTGGCAAGTATGATCTCGCCATCGGCGGTCACTAATACTTGTTTATTGTTGCGTTCAAAAACTTGCAAGCCGAGTTGCTTTTCCAATTCATTAATAGCCGTACTTAATGCCGACTGTGAAACGTTGCAGGCTTCTGCCGCTTTTTTAAAATGGCGGGTTTTATCAATTGCCAGTGCGTATTTTAATTGTTTTAAAGAAACCATAATCATTGTTCCAAAAAATTGAACATAAATTCAAATTAATTCTAATTAGCTTGATTGTATCAGTAGCAAACAGAAAACACGCTACTTTCATAGTTCTAAAAAATAGAAGATAAGTATAGATTTAATTAAATTTAACTGCACGTTGATTCCAACTATTATTCTCCCCGTCGAAAGCAAACACGCTTTTTAAGCAAACACTATTTAAAGCAATTTACTATTTTAGAGGAATACAAACATGGCTCAGATCGGAAAAACTATCCCAGAATTTAAAGCACAAGCATTTCATAACGGCGAGTTCGTTGAAGTAACGTCTGAAAGTGTTAAAGGAAAGTGGGGTATCTTCTTGTTCTATCCTGCTGACTTTACTTTCGTATGTCCTACTGAACTTGAAGATATGGCTTCACATTACGAAGAGCTTCAAGGTCTTGGTGTGGAAGTATATGCAGTATCAACTGACACGCATTTCTCTCACAAAGCATGGCACGATTCTTCAGACGCCATTGGTAAAATCAACTTCCCAATGATTGGCGACCAAACTGGCACAATCACTCGCGGATTTGATGTGATGATCGAAGAAGATCACATGGCACATCGTGGCACATTCTTGGTTGACCCTGATGGCGTTATCCAAGTAGCGCACATTCACGCTGGCGGCATCGGCCGTAACGCAAAAGATATGGTTCGTAACGTTAAAGCAGCTCAATACGTACGTGAAAACGACGGTGAAGTATGTCCAGCCGCTTGGGAACAAGGTCAAGCAACCTTAACTCCTAGCTTGGATTTAGTGGGTAAAATCTAGATTTAAAACAATCCACGTAAATTGGCGGGTTATAGGAGGTTAATGCTTCTACCCGCCATTTTTTTCACCAGTTTATTTGCAGTAAAAAGGTAACACTATGTTAAATAACGATATTTTAAATGCTCTAAAATCGTATACCAAAAATATGACTAACAGCGTGGCACTAGTTCTACAAACTGGTGAGCACGAAAAACGTCAAGAATTAGTCCAATTTTTAACATCATTGTGCTCAGTTTCAGACAATCTGACATTGATTGAGCGGGATGATAATTTACGTAGCCCAATTACATTCTATTTAGAAGTAAACGGTAAAAACAACGGTATCTCGTTTTCAGGCATTCCCAGTGGGCATGAGTTTAACTCACTTATATTAGCCATTTTACAATCTTCAGGAACGGATCTTAAACTCGATAAAACCTTGCAAAGCATGGTACAGAAAGTGAAAGACGATTTGCACTTTGAAGTCTTTATTTCGTTAAGTTGCCACAACTGTCCGGATGTTGTGCAATCGTTAAATCAATTTGCATTATTGAATGACACTATAAGTACTGAAATGCTAGACGGCGGCTTGTTTCCAGAATTGATTGAGCAGCGCAACATTCAAGGTGTTCCTAGTGTTTATTTAAATGGCGAGTTATTTGCCAATGGTAAAATTGATACCGCACAGTTGGTCGACAAATTAATCCAACGTTACCCTTATATTGTGGGTGGCGATGATAACGAAGCCTTACCACTTCAAGATGTGACTGTTATTGGTGGCGGACCTGCTGGGGTTGCCGCAGCGATTTATTCTGCTCGAAAAGGCTTGAACGTCACTATGATTGCCGATCGAATAGGTGGTCAGGTTAAAGATACTGTAGGAATCGAAAATTTAATTTCTGTTCCTAAAACAACGGGTACAGAATTAACTGGTAATTTATTGGCGCACCTGAACGATTACGAAGTCAATATCAAAGAATTTTTACGTGTTGATAAAATTGAGAAAGGGAAAACCAAGAAAATACATTTATCCAGTGGTGAAGTTGTAGAAACTAAAACAGTTATTGTCGCAACTGGAGCAAAATGGCGCGAGCTAGGTGTACCAGGTGAGAAAGAAAATGTTGGTTCCGGCGTAGCCTATTGCCCACACTGTGATGGACCTTTCTTTAAGGGCAAAGATGTTGCGGTTGTTGGTGGCGGTAATTCCGGTATTGAAGCGGCAATAGATTTAGCGGGTATGGTTGATCATGTCACTGTTTTCGAATTTTTACCTGAGTTAAAAGCAGACAAAGTGTTGGTGGAAAAAGCCGAAGCTAATAGTAAAATTACGATTATCAAAAATGTCGCTACTAAACAGATATTGTCAGAAAATGGCAAAGTAGTCGGCCTTGAATATGAAGACAGAGTTAGCGGGGAAATAAAGCAACAAGCTTTAGCCGGTGTATTTGTTCAAATTGGTTTAGTGCCTAATAGCGCATTCTTAAAAGATGTGGTTGAACTTAGTAAATTTGGTGAAGTGGTGATAGATCACAAGTGTGCAACCTCTGAGCCTGGTATTTTTGCTGCTGGGGATGTGACAACCGTGCCTTATAAGCAAATTGTCATCGCAATGGGAGAGGGGTCAAAAGCCTCTTTATCAGCCTTTGATTATCTAATCAGAGAAAGCTAAACGCCTATATAAATTCAAAGGGCAAAAGACAAAGACAAGCTTCGGCTTGTCTTTTTTGTATTAAATTATCCAATTAATTGGGTTATAGATTGGTGACTTACGCCGATAACATTCAAAGTCAGTCTATACTTGGAGCACTAACATATTGTTCTAAATGCAGTGAGCTATTAGCAAAAGTAATTTATAATTATAATTATCTTGTATTTCAACATCTTGTTTTGTTGAATTTAATGGAATAAATGGAGTCGAGTTAATGGGTAAACGCAATCAGAATATTGTCGACCAAGAAGTCACTTTTGGGGTAGATGAAGAGTTGGTATCTGTTACAGATCTCCGCGGCGTAGTAACCTACTCAAACGACAAGTTTTGTGAGGTAGCTGGGTTTACCAGAGACGAAATCGTTGGCAAAAATCACAATATCGTAAGACATCCTGATATGCCTAAAGCGGCATTTGCAGATTTATGGGAAAAACTAAAAGCCAAGCAACCTTGGCGTGGGGCGGTGAAAAATCGTTGCCAAGATGGTCGCTATTATTGGGTTGATGCTTATGTCACTCCGGTCTATGAAAATGGCGATTTAAAAGGTTTTCAATCGGTCCGTCGTTTTCTGCAACCTGAATATCGTAAACGTGCAGAAGCTCTTTACTCTAAATTGAATAAAGGCGAGAAGGCCGAACGTAAATGGGCGTTAAATTGGGGGATTAAACACGCTATATTTTTACTCTTAGCGGCCGCTATTTTAGGTGCAACAATGTTTATGCCTTATTTTGCTTTGTTACTGGTGGGCTTACCTTATTTGGTATTCAAAAGTGAAATCTTTAGTTTGCCAAACTATCTTAAAAAATCTCAGCAAGATTATGACAGTGTCTCTCGATTTGTTTTTTCAGGTACGGGCATTGTCAGTGTTGCTGATTTCCCCGCAAAAATGCATCAGGGGGCAATACGAACTATCATCGGACGGGTAATAGATAGTTCTGCGTCTTTATACAACGTTGTCGTCGAGCTAAAATCTGCAGCTGAACGAGCGACCGAAGGTGTTGAAAAAGAAACGGCTGAAGTACATCAAGTATCCGCTGCAATCGAGCAAATGGGCGCTTCGATTAGCGAGGTGGCAAACAACATTACCTTAACTTCACAAAAAATTGAAAGTGCTAATCAAGGTTGTGAAAATGCCACTAAAGCAATGACCGAAACAATGCACAAAGTGTCGCAGTTGGCTGAAGATGTGGAAAGCTCTGCAAATGCTTCGGGCCAACTGGCTGAAGAGGCGCAGCGCATTGGCAACGTGATGAGTGAAATTCAAGGTATTGCCGATCAAACCAATTTACTCGCGCTAAATGCGGCTATTGAAGCGGCAAGAGCTGGTGAGCATGGTCGCGGTTTTGCGGTAGTTGCCGATGAAGTGCGTGCTTTATCGAGTCGAACCCATTCGGCTACCGAACAAATTCAAACTTCAATTAATGAAATTCAATCCACTTTACTTACTTGGGCTAAATCCATGAATGAAGGTAAAGATGCTGCAATCGAATGTGTTGCTGATACTAGGCAGTCGCGAGAGTTAATTGAGGGCGTTTATCAGCAAATTTCTGAGATATCAGGGCTCGCATTTCAGATTTCCACAGCTGCTGAACAGCAAAGATTGGTCTCTCAGGAAGTTAACGATAGTATTTTAAATGTGAGTAATATTTCGCAAGAAAATTTAGAGCAAGTTAATTTTGTGAAAGAAGCTTCAAACGATATCAATACTAAAGCAAAAGTGCTGGCATCGCTGGGTTTAACGTTTGGATAATTTGAATTAAATAAAAACAGCAAGCGCTAATGCTTGCGCTTGCTGTTTTAATCATTATTACCAGATACGTACGCGTTCTTCAGGTGCCAAATAAAGTGCATCACCCGGTTGAACGTTAAATGCTTTGTACCAAGCGTCATGGTTACGAGGGGCAACAGTTCTGTATCGCGCCGGAGCATGGGGATCAGATTTAAGCTGTGACATCAGACTTTGTTCAGTACGTTTTTCACGCCAGACTTGAGCCCAAGCTAAGAAGAAACGCTGATCGCCAGTAACACCATCAATTACCGGTGCTTCTTTGCCATTTAAACTTAATTTATATGCATGATAGGCCATTGCTAAACCGCCTACGTCACCGATATTTTCACCCAGAGTCAGACGACCATTTACATGACTGCCTTCAATTGGCTCATAACCATCATATTGGGCAGCTAACGCATCGGTTCTAGCTTCAAATGCGGCACGATCTTCATCGGTCCACCAATTACGCTGAATACCATTTTCATCCGATTTAGAGCCCTGATCATCAAACCCATGACCCATTTCGTGGCCTATTACTGCCCCTATGCCGCCATAATTTACCGCTGGATCAGCATTGGGATCAAAAAATGGTGGTTGCAGAATTGCCGCAGGGAAAACAATTTCGTTGAACGAACTATTGTAATACGCGTTTACTTGTTGAGGTGACATGCCCCAGCGTTCACGATCTGTTTTTTCAAGTTCTTGAGCTGCGCTATCATCCCTAAAAAACTTACGAATACGTTGTACATTGCCAATTAGGTCATCAGGCTTAATTTCTAGACCATTGAAACTTTGCCATTCATCAGGGTAGCCAATTTTGGGACGAAAAGACGCTAACTTAGCATGTGCGTTTTTCTTGGTTTCATCCCCCATCCATTGCAAACTATCGATACGTTCGCCCAAGGCGGTTCTGAGGTTTTCAACCAGTTCGGCCATTTGTGCTTTAGAACTGGCTGGAAAATGCTTTTCGACGTAAGTTTTACCAATAGCAAATCCAAGGGATTGGGTACCTGACATTTGCGCTATAGCACGTTTCCAACGAGGACGAGGTTCTTGCTGACCATTTAATGTTTTGCCATAAAACTCAAAGTTAGCACTGAAAATTTCGTCAGATAGCAACTCAGCTTGGTTGGTGATCGTATGATAAGTCATATAATCTTTCCAAACAGATAGGGGTTCGCTATTGACTAATTCAATGGCTTTTTTGATCGGTTCAGGCTGTGACATATTTAAATGCGGAACCTTGTATTCAGTTTCTGCAAAATAGGTATCCCAGTCAAAGCCAGGGTAATCGGTTGACAGTTGTTGCCGTTCAATTTGGTTGAGTGTCAAATCTCGATCGCGACGTTTTTCGCGAGGCCATTGCGCTTCAGCGATTTTGGTTTCTAAGGCTAAGATGCCTTTGGCTTTTTGTGCTGCATCTTCGACTTTTGCAAAATTCAACATCTCTTCAATGTGTGCAACGTATGCTTCACGTATTTCTATAAAACGTTCGCTATCTTCTAAATAGTATGAACGGTCAGGAAGTCCCAAGCCACCAACACCCACAGACATTTGGTATTGATCTGGATTGAGGCGATTAAACCACATTCCACCATAGATCGGGCTTGCCGAACCGTCGAGCCAAGCACGGCCAAACATGGCGGTTAGTTGGGTTTTATCTGAAATACTACTGATACTTTCTAGCACTGGAGAAATGGCTGCGATGCCTTTGGCATTTGCCGCTTCAGTGTCCATGTAAGCTTTATAGAAATTGGCAATTAATTGTTCTTCCGACGTCAATTCTTCGCTATTGCTAGTATTTGCTAATTCATCAATGATAGTTTTAATTTGCTTTTCACTGCGCTCAGCTAATTTTGTAAAGGCACCATAGCGAACTTTGTCACTAGGAATTACAAAGTTATCGTACCAAGTACCACCTGCGTAACGGAAAAAGTCGTCACCGGGTTTAACTGATTCATCTCTTGCATCCAGCTCAATACCAAAGTTGCCTAATTCAGCCTTTGTTGTTTGCGTTGTGGCTGCCACATCTTGTTTTGGGGCAGGTGTATCTGCAGACTTATTACATGCGCTTAAAATAAATACGCTCGCTATGCTGGCCGCTATAAGTGTTTTTTTCATAAATCCTCAATTTTTCGCTTTATGATGTATACATCAAAATCCAAAGCTACATGAAACGCTGTATTCAGTACTCTCATGTCTATGAAACCAGTACTGAAATTTTATAAAATAATTTAATCAATATTAACCGCGTTACTCTACCTATAATTGAATCTAAATTACATAGTTGTTAGATAAACGGTACATAATTTAAGAGTAACAAGCTCAAAACAAATAATTTTGTGCTTTAGCCATGAATAATATTGCCAACGTTGTAGGGGATAAATCCCCCAGCTACAGGAAGGGAATTTGTAGCATGGCCTTCAGGCCATGAATGCCGATGCCAGC